>NZ_JBSGCB010000008.1:0-243581 GCF_053601595.1 Nocardia sp. NPDC004711
TACCGCGCGGAGTAGTCGAGTCGGCGTGCCACGATCGCTCAGGTTACTGCCGGGCGACCCCGGTCAGTGCGACCTTGGGGCGCCGCCGTCTTTCGAGAATTCCGGTAATTGCGAACCGAATTCCGGTCCGGATCGAATTCGATTCCGCGACCTCATTCGATTTCGGCTGTCATTCCGCCATTTCCGCCGGGGCCTGCGCACCGCGCCGCCGGCGCAACCCGGTAACGGCAAGGGCGGCACGGATATCGGCGACCTCGCGCACGGTCATGCTGCGGCCGGTGCGATCCGCGCCCGGCGGCACCAGGGCCTCGGTGAAGCCCAGCCGCTCCGCCTCCGCCAGCCGGCGGGTCAGCCCGGTCACCTGGCGCACCTCGCCCGCCAGCCCCACCTCGCCCAGCACCACCAGGCCGCTGGGCAGCGCCAGATCCTGGCTGGCGCTCGCAATGGCAAGCGCGACAGCCAGATCCGCGGCGGGCTCGGTGAGCCGCATACCGCCCACGGTGGCCGCGTAGACGTCCTGCTTGCCCACGAAGACGCCCCCGCGGCTCTGCAGGACAGCCAGGACCATGGAAACGCGGTTGTAGTCCAGCCCGCTCACCGCGCGCCGGGGCGCGGGCGCCTGGGTGTCCACCGTCAGCCCCTGCACCTCACCCAGCATGGGCCGCTTGCCGTCCATGGCGACCGTCACCGCGGTCCCGGGCACCGCGTCGCCCCGATGGTGCAGGAACAGCCCCGAAGGGTCGTCCACGCAATGGATTCCGGCCTCCCGCATCTCGAAGCAGCCGACCTCGTCGGTACTGCCGAAGCGGTTCTTGATGCCGCGCACCATGCGCAACGCGGAGTGTTTGTCGCCCTCGAACTGCAGCACCACGTCGACCAGGTGCTCGAGCGTGCGCGGACCGGCCACCGCGCCGTCCTTGGTGACGTGCCCGACCAGCAGCACCGCGATCCCGCTCGCCTTGGCCAGCGAGGTGAGCGCCGCCGTCACCGACCGCACCTGCGTGACACCGCCGATCACGCCGTCCGCGTCGGCGGCCAGCATCGTCTGCACCGAGTCCACCACCAGCAGTGAGGGTTTCACCTGCTCCACGTGCCCGAGAATGGTCGCCAGATCCGATTCCGCGGCCAGGTACACCTTGTCGTGCACCGCGCCCGTGCGGTCCGCCCGCAGCCGCACCTGCCCCGCCGACTCCTCCGCGGTCACGTACAGCGCGATCTCGTCGCGCGCCCGCGCCCACCGGTGCGCCACCTCGAGCAACAGCGTCGACTTGCCCACCCCGGGCTCCCCCGACAACAGCACCACCGACCCGGGAATGATCCCGCCGCCCAGCACCCGATCCAGCTCGGACACCCCCGTCGACCGGGCCTGGGTCTTGTTCGAGTCGATGCTCGAGATCGGCGCGGCCGCCGTGCTGGGCAGCATCGCCCGCCGCCCCACCGCGACCGCCGACGCGGACGCCGCCATCTCCTCGATGGTCCCCCACGCGTTGCAATCCGGGCAGCGCCCAACCCATTTGGCGACCTCGTGCGAGCAGTCCGCGCACCGGTACAGCGATTTCACCTTGGCCACGCCGGGCAGCCTAGCCAGCGCCCCCGACACTGTGTCTTATTTGCCCCTCCGCTTCGCTCCGGGGCGGGGTTCGCGGCCCCGAGGTCTCGATTCTTCCCTCCTCCGCTCCTCCGCTTCGCTCCCCCGCTCCAAGGCGGAGGTCTATTCCAGCCGCAGTCCAGAATCGAGACGGCCGCGAACCTCCGGGATGATCGGATGCAACAGCGCCCGCCCCGATTTGTGGGGGCGGGCGCGGTCAGGTGCTCTAGCGGGAGCTCAGTGCTCGCCGCCCTTCTCCTGCTTCGCGGGCTCCTGGCGCGGGTTGTTGGGGCCGGCGTCGACGGGAGTGTTGACGACGACGGTGCCGCCCTCCTTGAAGACGAAGGTCAGCGGGTAGGTCAGGCCCGGGGTGACGTCCTTGGTGAGGCCGGTGACCTCGATCAGGACGGGCTTGGCGTTCGGGTCGGTGACCTTGTCGGAGGCGGGCTCGCCGGCGTTCTGCTCGTGCACGGCGGCCGCGGCGGCCGCGTCCTTGGCGGTCGGCTTGTCGGCTACGACGGTGCTGGACGGCTTGATCTCGATCTTGTCGGCGATCTTGACCTGGCCCAGGTCGGTGCTGATGCTGACCAGTTCGTCGGCCTTGCTGTCGCTGAGGTTGACGGCGCTGAAGGCCAGCACGGCCTTGCCGCCCTTGGCGTTGTTGTACTCCTCGGTCTGCGGGAGCAGGAAGCGCACGTCGCGCAGCGCGATGGAGCCGACATTGGCAGTGTTGCCGTTGACGGCGGCGACCTGGGTGGCGGTCTGCGAGACCTGACCGGCGCCGCAACCCGACAGCGCGAGCACCGCACCCGCAGCGAGTGCAGCAACTGTCACGGCACGCCGCCGCGACTTCGACGCAGTGGTGGCTTTCAGGGCAGTCACAGGGTCCTCCATGTCGACCGGGCTAACTCCACTATGGAGAGTAGTAGTCAAAGAGAGTAATGCGTCCCTCCCCCCGCTCTACACGCGGGCGGTGTCGCGTGCGCGTGGCGAGCGCCCGCCGCGGCGGCCCGGCGCGAGCGCGGCATCTCACAGAACGACCGGGCGGGATGTGTCAGGGGCCCTGACAACGATTCGGAGACGACTTCTGGAGTGATGCATTGATGTTTATGAGAGGGCGCTCGGTCGCGTATGCGAAGTACGCACTCGCATATGCGCGCGGACGATGCGATGCGCTATCCCCTTATGCCACAACGGGATGCACACGATTCCCGTTCTGTCAACCCCCGCCGCCGCTCCGTTGTGGCCCTGACCTGCGCCGTTGATCGCGCCGTTACCGAGTCGCATGTTAAACTGTGAACATCGAAAGGGGCACGGGACACATGATTTTTAAGGTCGGAGACACCGTCGTTTACCCCCACCACGGAGCGGCGCTGATCGAAGCTATCGAAACCCGCACCATCAAGGGTGTACAAAAGGAGTATCTGGTCCTGAAGGTCGCACAGGGCGACCTGACCGTTCGGGTTCCCGCGGAGAATGCCGAGTATGTCGGCGTCCGCGACGTCGTTGGGCAGGAAGGCCTGGACCGGGTCTTCCAGGTGCTGCGGGCTCCGCACACCGAAGAGCCGACCAACTGGTCCCGCCGTTACAAGGCCAACCTCGAGAAGCTCGCCTCCGGCGATGTGAACAAGGTGGCCGAGGTCGTCCGCGACCTGTGGCGTCGTGAGCAGGACCGCGGCCTGTCCGCCGGTGAGAAGCGGATGCTGGCCAAGGCCCGCCAGATTCTCGTCGGTGAGCTCGCGCTCGCGGAAGGTACCGACGACGTCAAGGCCGAGACCCTGCTCGACGAGGTTCTCGCAGCGGCCTCCTGACCGTGAAAACTACACCCGGCGACGGCAGTCGTGTCGTCGCTCTGGTTCCTGCCGCCGGCATGGGCGTGCGTCTCGGTGAGAACAAGCCGAAGGCGTTCGTCCACGTCGGCGGCAGTCCCATGCTCACTCGGGCGGTCCAGGGACTGATCGATTCCGGGTCGGTCGACGACGTTGTGGTTATGGTGCCCGCCGAACTCGTCGCCGAGACCCGAGCCCTGCTGCCCGCTTCCGACGTGCCCGTGCACGTCGTCGCGGGCGGGGCCGAGCGCACCGATTCGGTGCGGGCCGGTCTCGCGGCCGCGCCCGACGCCACCCTGGTGCTGGTGCACGACGCCGCCCGGGCCCTGACTCCCCCGGCGCTCGTCACCCGCGTGGTGGAGGCGCTGCGCGCGGGCGCGCGGGCCGTGGTGCCCGCGCTGCCGGTGACCGACACCATCAAGTCCGTGGACGCGACCGGCGCCGTGACTGGTACCCCGGATCGATCCGGGTTGCGTGCCATCCAGACTCCGCAGGGCTTCGATGCCGCACTGCTGCGGGCCGCCTACGCTGTGGGTACACAGGCGACAGATGACGCGGGGTTGGTGGAAATGCTGGGTGCGACCGTTCACACGGTGCTCGGTGACGCCCTGGCTTTCAAGATCACTACGCCGTTGGACCTGGTCCTCGCCAATACCCTTGCCGCGCGCCGTGATACGGCGGACACCGCAGGTGGGCTGGACACGACACGCGAAGCGGTGATCGCCCCGTGATGGATCCCATGGCCCTGCGCACCGGCATCGGCAGCGATGTGCACCCCGTCGAATCCGGCCGGCCCTGCTGGATGGCGGGCCTGCTGTTCGAGGGCGACAGCGGCTGCGCGGGACATTCCGACGGTGATGTCGCGGCGCACGCGCTGTGCGACGCGCTGCTGTCGGCCGCCGGACTGGGCGATGTGGGCGCGGTTTTCGGCACGGGTCGCCCGGAATGGGCGGGCGTGTCCGGCGCGGCCATGTTGAAAGAAGTCCGCCGTCTGCTCGACGAGGCCGGATTCACAATTGTCAATGCGGCTGTACAGGTAATTGGGAATCGCCCGAAAATCGGCCCGCGACGGGCCGAGGCGCAGCAGGTGCTGGGCGAGATTCTGGGTGCGCCGGTCTCGGTGTCCGGCACCACGACCGACGGATTGGGCCTCACCGGCCGCGGCGAGGGTGTCGCGGCGGTCGCCACCGCGCTGCTGTGTTGTCGCGCCTGACGCACCCGTCATCCGCCCATTTCCCAACAGCTAGGATGCTCTGTCGTGACTCTGCGCCTTTTCGACACCGAGACGCGGACCCTGCGTGAATTCACGCCGCTGGTCCCTGGCAAAGCCTCGGTGTACCTGTGCGGCGCGACCGTTCAGGGGGAACCCCACATCGGGCACGTGCGCAGCGGCGTCGCCTTCGATGTGCTCCGACGGTGGCTGGCCGCCAATGATTTCGACGTCGCCTTCATTCGCAATGTCACCGATATCGACGACAAGATTCTGAACAAGGCCGCCGAGCACGGCCGCCCGTGGTGGGAGTGGGCCGCGACCCACGAGCGCGCCTTCGACCGCGCCTACGAGACGCTGGGCGTGCTGCCGCCGTCCGGCGAGCCGCGCGCCACCGGGCACATCACCCAGATGGTGGGGATGATGGAGCGGCTCATCGAACGCGGCCACGCCTACGCCTCCGAGGGCAATGTCTATTTCGACGTGCTGAGCTTCCCGGACTACGGAAAGTTGTCCGGGCACAAGCTCGATGACGTGCACCAGGGCGAGAGCGCGGGCCAGGGCAAGAAGGATCCGCGCGACTTCACGCTGTGGAAGGCCGCCAAGCCGGGTGAGCCCAGCTGGCCGTCGCCGTGGGGTCCGGGTCGCCCGGGCTGGCATCTGGAATGCTCCGCCATGGCCGAGTTCTATCTCGGACCGGAATTCGATATTCATTGCGGCGGAATGGATCTGGTTTTCCCGCACCACGAGAACGAAATCGCGCAGTCGCGCGCGGCCGGGGACGGATTCGCCCGCTACTGGCTGCACAACGGCTGGGTGACCATGGGCGGCGAGAAGATGTCCAAGTCGCTGGGCAATGTGCTGTCCATTCCGAATGTGCTGGAACGGGTCGGGGTGCGCGCGGTCGAGCTGCGCTACTACCTGGGCAGCGTGAGCTACCGGTCCATGATCGAGTATTCCGATCAGGCACTGACCGAGGCGGCCGCCGGGTACCAGCGGCTGGAGGCCTTCGTGCTGCGGGTGGCCGAGCGCACGGGCGAGGTTCCGGTCGGCACCTGGACCCCGGCCTTCGGAGACGCGCTGAACGACGACCTCGGAGTTCCGCAGGCGCTGGCCGCGCTTCACGGCGTGGTGACCGAGGGCAACAAGGCGCTCGACGCGGGTGACCTCTCGGGCGCGCGCATGCTGGCCGGGCAGGTTCGGGCCATGCTGGGCATCCTCGGTGTGGATCCGCTCGACGAGCACTGGGCCGCGCCCGCGGACAATTCCGCCGCCATCGCCGCGCTCGATGTGCTCATCGGCGCGGAACTGCAGCGGCGGCAGCAGGCGCGCGCCGACAAGGACTGGGCCACCGCCGACGCGGTCCGCGACCGGCTCTCGGCCGCGGGCGTCGAGGTCACCGACACGCCGCAGGGCGCGGAGTGGTCCCTGGCCAAGGAGAAGAAGTAACCGGTTCCGCATCGGCGGAACCCGTATAGCTCGAATACCGCGTCGGGTCGCCGAATACCGCGCGGGCTCGCTCGCGCGGTGTGGCGGAGCGCACCGAATTCGGGGCGGCGACCCAGCGTGGGGCACAATTCGTAGCGTCCCTCCGGCAATGCCGCGCGGCTCGTGGCCGGCCGGAGGCGCTGCTCTTGGGCAGCGCGAAAGTTCAGACAGGGGCGCAGCCGTTCGCTGCGCCGACCGGAGGCAGGTTTCCCGCGTGATCGACCGTGAGCGGGTTCGTCCCGCGGCCGGGCCGAGGCGGGATACCCGCGAAATACGGAAGGCGAAGTGATGGCAGGCAATTCCCAGCGACGCGGGGCGACGCGCAAGTCAGGCACCAAGAAGGGGCAGACCGTCGGGTCGGGCGGGCAGCGCCGCCGCGGGCTCGAGGGCAAGGGCGCGACGCCCAAGGCCGAGGACCGCGTCTACCACCCGGCCGCGAAGCGCGCCAAGGCGAAGGCCAAGGCGCAGACGTCGGCCGCCACCACCCGGTCGCGCAATGCGGCCCGGCCCATCGCGGGCCGCAAGGACAACGAGGGTCCGGAGCTGGTGCTCGGCCGCAACCCGGTGGTGGAGTGCCTGCGCGCGGGCGTGCCCGCCACCGCGCTCTATGTCGCCAATGGCGCCGAGAACGACGACCGGCTCAGCGAGGCGGTGAAGACGGCCGCGGAGATCGGTATCTCGATCCTGGAGGTGCCGCGCACCGACCTGGACAAGATGAGCCACAACGGCATGCATCAGGGCATGGCGCTGCAGGTGCCGCCGTACCGGTACGCCCACCCGGACGATCTGGTCGACCGGGTGCACAACTCGGGCGAGCCGGCGCTGCTGGTGGCGCTGGACAATATCTCCGATCCGCGCAATCTGGGTGCGGTCATCCGCTCGGTGGCGGCCTTCGGCGGCCAGGGTGTGGTGATCCCGCAGCGGCGCAGCGCCAGTGTCACCGCGGTGGCATGGCGCACCAGTGCGGGTGCGGCAGCGCGGCTTCCGGTCGCGCGGGCCACGAATCTGACTCGCACGCTGAAGGATTGGGCGAACAAGGGCTACCAGATCGTCGGCCTCGACGCGGGCGGCGACACCACCCTCGACGAATTCGACGGCAGCGCACCGACGGTCATCGTGGTCGGCTCGGAGGGCAAGGGCTTGTCGCGCCTGGTGCGCGAGACCTGCGATTCGATCCTGAGCATTCCGATGGCGGGGCCGGTCGAGTCGCTCAATGCCTCGGTGGCGGCGGGCGTGGTGCTGGCCGAGGTGGCGCGGCAGCGCCGGGCCTGATTCGGTCACTCGACCACCACATATCGGGGCTCTCGAGCCTCGATATCCAAGCGGCGCAAGCGAACACCGCGCGTCAGCCTGCCGCCGCGGGGCTTCCGCCCGTAAACTCGGGCGGTGGTCTTCGATCAGCCGCCCCTCGGATCCCCTGTCGAGCATGAGCATGCGACGGCCGTCCTGCTGCTGGGTGCGCTCAGCGTGTTCTGTTGCGGCGCGCTGGGTCCCGTCGCCTGGGCGCTCGGACGGCGCGCGCTGAACGAGATCGAGGAGGGCGGGGGCCGCTTCGGTGGCCGGGTGCAGGTCCTGGTGGGCTATGTCCTCGGCGTCATCGGGACCTGCCTGATGGTGGTCTTCGCCTGCATCTTCCTGCTGATGGTCATCAGCGGGCGCGCCTAGCCGAACGGCCCGCTCAGGTCCGGCCGAACGGCCCGGGTCAGTCCAGACCGGGCAGGCGCTCGCCACCGGTCACCGCATCCCAGGCGGGCCATTCGCCACTGACGCTGCCGGTCCACTTGGGCGGACGGCGGTCCTTGAGGGCCGCGACGCCCTCACCGCCGTCGGTGCTCTTGGCGACGTAGCCGTTGAGCTCGCTTTCCAAGCGGCCCACGGTTTCCGGGGCCATGGTGGGGGCCTCCCACAGCAGGCGCTTGGACAGGGCCACCGGGAGCGGGGCCGAACCGTGGGCGATGTCGTGGGCCACCTCGAGGGCGGTGGGCAGCACCTCGGCGGCGTGCAGGCAGGAATTGGCGATGCCCAGCGAGTACGCCTCGTCTCCGTCGAAGGTGCGGCCGGTGAGCAGCAGGTCGGCGGCGCGGGCGCTGCCGATCAGGCGGGGCAGGGTCCAGTGCGCGAACCCGTCGGCGAGCGCGCCGCGGCGAACCTGGTTGAGCGCGTACACCGCGTCGCGGGCGACATAGCGCAGGTCGCACTGCAGCGCGATCTCCAGGCCGATGCCCACCGCGTGCCCGTTCACCGCCGCGATGACCGGTTTCCGGATCCGGAACGGCGGCGGATCGATCAGGCCGTTGACCTCGCCGACCTTCAGCGACAGGTCCGCGCCCGCGCAGAACGCGGGCGGGGTCCCGGTGATGACGACCGCGCCGATCGCGTCGTCTTCGTCGCAGCGGCGCAGCGACGCACCGAGTTCCGACGCCATGGCCGGGGTCAGGGCGTTCTGCTGGGCGGGGCGATTGAGCGTGAGCACGGCGACGCCGCCGGAGACGTCCACGTGCAATTCCGAACTCATGCTGGAAGATTATGCCCTCTGTGTTTGATCTGCCCTCCGCTCCGCTCCGGGCGGGTTCGCGGCGCTGGAGGTCTCGTTCTTCCCTCCCTCCGCTCCTCCGCTTCGCTCCCCCGCTCCAAGCGCGGGGAGGCGGAGCGCAGTCCAGAACGAGACGCGCCGCGAACCATGGGGGTTCGCCCACCGAAGGCCGGTCCGACTGGGCAGACCGGGCTTTCAGCCGCGCAGGATCTGCCGCCCGATGGCGTACTTGTGCACCTCGGTCGGGCCGTCGTAGAGCCGGAAGGCGCGCATGTCGCGGAAGATCATCTCGACCACGGTCTCGTCGGAGATGCCGATGCCGCCGAGCACCTGGACACAGCGGTCGGTGACCTTGAACAGCTCCTCGGAGACGTAGGACTTGGCGATGGAGGATTCGTGGCGGGCCTTGTGGCCCTGATCCATCAGCCAGCACGCGTGCCAGATGGTCAGGCGGCACTGGTGCAGCGCAATCTCGTTGTCCGCCAACATGAACGACACGCCCTGATGCTCGCCGATGGGCTTGCCGAAGGCGGTACGGGTCTTGGCGTAGTCGACCGCGATGGCCTGCGCCCGCTCGGCCGCGCCCAGCCAGCGCATGCAGTGGGTGAGGCGGGCCGGGGCCAGCCGCAACTGGGCGTAGCGCAGCGCCTGGCCGGTCTCGCCCAGCACGGATTCCCTGGGCAGCACCAGGTTGTCGAAGCGCACCACCGCGTGGCCGCCGACGTAGTTGCGGTCCATGGTGTTCATGACGCGTTCGATCACGATCCCGGGCGCGTCGCCGTCGCAGAGGAACAGGGTGGGGCCCTCGGGCAGGTGCGGGTTGGCGGCCAAGCGCGCCATGATGATCCAGGTCTTGGCGCCGTCGGCGCCGGTGATCAGCCACTTCCGGCCGTTGATGGTGAAGTTCTCGCCGTCGAAGGTGGCCTCGGTGGCGAGCTGGTTGGGGTCGGAGCCGGCGCCGCCCGGCTCGGTCATGGCGAAGACGCTGCGCTGGTGGCCGTCGATCACCGGCTGCAGGAAGCGTTGCGTCTGTTCCGGATTCGCGATCTTGGAGAGCAGGAACATATTGCCCTCGTCGGGCGCGGCGCAGTTCATGGCGACGGGGCCGAGGGTGGACCAGCCGGCCGCCTCGTACAGCACGGCCTGCTCGAGGTGGGTCAGGCCGCGCCCGCCCAGCTCGACCGGGGCCTGGATGGTGAGCAGCTTCTCGGCGCGGGCCAGTTCGACCAGTTCCTGCCGCAGCTCGTCGTCGGGGCCGTGCGCGGTCAGGCGCGGATCACGCTCGAAGGGCACGATCTTGTCGATGACGAACCGGCGAACCCGATCGCGTTCGGCAGCAAGGTCGGCGGGAATCGAGAAGTCGATCATCGTTGGTCACCATCCGTCAGGAGTCGGGGTCGAGCCGAGCATACGACGACCACCCCACCCGACTGAAGGCACCCGCCATCAAACGAGGACGCGGCGCAGGAAATCCTCGACTTCGGCCCGGTAGGCGGCGGGTTGATCGTCGTGAACGAGGTGACCGGCGTCGGGGATGACGACATGGCGGGCATCCGGGTGGAGCTCGGCCATCTCGCGCATCTGCCCCGGCGGGGTGATGGTGTGCTCGCCCTCGATCAGCAGGGCCGGGACGGTCACGGATTTCCACTGCGCCCAGAAATCGCGCCCGCCCCATTCCTCCGAGATGTCCCGGAAGGTCGGGACCTCACCGTGCAGGCGGTAGCCGTCGGGGCCCTGCCGGAACGAGTCGAGGAAGTAGCGGCCCGCGACCGGGCCGAAGAATTCCAGCACGGCCCGCTCGTCCGGAAACGGTTGCGGCCAAGCCGAAATCACGGCCGCCCAGTTCTCCGCGGTACGTCCCTGGAAGTCCGGCGCCATGTCCTCGACCACCAGTGCGCGCACCCGCTCCGGGTGCGCCGCGGTGAACATCCACCCGTGCAGTCCGCCCATCGAATGCCCGATCACCACCATGGGTTCGGCGATGTCCGAGGTCGCCGCGGCCAGATCGGCCACGAACGCCTCGGTGGTGAGCTCGGCGGGCGCGGGGCGTCCGTGCCCGGCGGCATCGAACGTGTACACGTGCCCGAATTCGCGCAACCACGGCAGCTGCGCCCGCCAGGTCCGGGCGCTGCCCATCAATCCGTGCAGCAGCAGGATCGGCGCACCCGCGCCGCCTTCGTCGTACAACATCGCCTCGACCATGTGTTCCGAGTTGGTTATTGCCTCGAACGATACGTCGCGGGCACGGAGTACATTCGCACCCATGGCAGTCGTCAAGATCAACGCAATCGAGGTTCCGGAGGGCGCGGGCCCCGAACTGGAGAAGCGCTTCGCGCACCGTGCGCACGCGGTGGAGAACTCGCCGGGTTTCCTGGGTTTCCAGCTGCTCCGCCCGGTCTCCGGCGACAACCGGTATTTCGTTGTCACGCAGTGGGATTCGGAGGAGTCCTTCGCGGCGTGGCGGGACGGCCCGGCGCGCGAGGCGCACGCGGGCGAGGCACGCAAGCCGGTCTCCACCGGCGCGTCGCTGCTGGAGTTCGAGGTCGTCCTCGATGTACCCGGCAAGAACGCCTGATCAACGCCATCGTCCACAACCCCGGCCCGCGCCGGGTCCCGGCTGACGACAGCGTCAGCCGGGAACTCGCGAGCTACGCCTCGAAGGTGGCAGCCAGCTCGATGGTGTCGACGCCGGCCAGCGCCTTGGACACCGGGCAGCCCGCCTTGGCGGCCTCGGCGGCGGCCAGGAAGCCGGCCTCGTCGATGCCCGACGCCTTGCCGGCCACGGTCAGCTTGATCTTGGAGATGCGGAAGCCGCCGGCCGGGTCCGGGCCCAGGGTCACGTCGGCGGTGATGTCCAGGCTCTGCACGGTGCCGCCGGCATTGCCGATCTCAGCCGACAGCGCCATGGCGTAGCAGGAGGAGTGCGCGGCCGCGATGAGCTCTTCGGGGCTGGTGGTGCCGTCGGCCTCGTCGGCGGTGCGCTTCGGGAACGAGACGTCGTACTTGCCGACGCCCGAGCTGACCAGCTCGACCTGACCGGAACCGTCCTGCAGGCCGCCGGACCAGGCGGTACGCGCGCTACGTGTAGGCATCACTGTCCTTTCGTGAGAGGGGAGAACTCAACTCTCGAGGCTCTCAGGGGCTACGCCCCCGAACCCCGGGAAACCGGTACGGGTCGAACCTACTCCGCCCGAAAGCGGGGCGGGCTCACGATCATTCGGTGTTCATCCCTCAGACGGCCGCAGCCGTGCGGTGGTCCCAGTCCTCGAGCACCCGCGGCCACGACTTCTCGTGCCGCTCCCGGGTCACGTCGTTCGGGAAGCCGGCGTGGGTGAGGAGTAGGGCGGTGCCCGCGCCGTGCGCCGAAAGTTCCAGGGTGAGCACGGTTTCCGTGCCCTCGGTGCCGCCGGTGACCCAGGTCAGCTCGACCAGGCGGTCGGGTTCCAGGCGCAGGAATCTGCCGTAGTGCGGGTGGCCGCCGCCCGCCGTGAAGAAGAACGGCTGGTTCACCACCGGGCGCATGAGGATCGAACCCGGGTCCGCGAACCAGAGTCCGAACTGCTGGGTGCACTGGCGGTAGAGCTCGGCGGGCGAGGCCGCGATGATGCGTTCCGCGACCAGGAAGAACGGTCGCGCGGCGAGGTCGGGTGGCCGCAGGGGCGCAACATCCATGGGGCGCGACGATACCGCCCCGGCCCGCGCTCACCCGGGATTGGTGACCCGAGCCAGCACGATGCCGCCGATGATCATCGACAGCGCCAGCACCCGGCCCGCGCTCACCGGGTCCTTCTGCACCACGATGCCCAGCCCGATCGCGCCCACCGCGCCGATGCCGGTGAAGATGGCGTACGCGGTGCCCACCGGCAGCGACTGCATGGCGCGGGACAGCAGGTACACCGCGACCGCCGCGAGCACGAAGCACAGCAGGGTCGGCAGCGGCTTGGTGAAATTCTGGGTCGGCTTGATGGACTGCGACCACGCGATCTCCACCATGCCGGCCAAACCCAGGACGAGCCAGTTCATTTCAGTACTCCTTACCCAGGGCGCGGGCGGCGGCGAGCGCGGCGGCGTAGGAGGCGTCGTGCTCGTCGCGCAGGTGGGCCAGCGCCGGATCCTGGCGCGAGTTCACCAGCTCGGCATGGACGAAAACCGTATCGTCGACGGCGAAATGGCCTGCGAAGAAGTCGCGGAGGTAGCGCTCCTGATAGTCGTAGATCGCCTTCGGCGCGCCCGGCGAGTACGCGCCGCCACGCGCGGTCACGACCACGAATCGGGTGGGGGCCAGCGACATTCGCGGAAAGGTGATCTGATCCAGCCACGCCTTGAGGCTCGCCGGGATCGAGTAGTTGTACATCGGCGTGCCGATCAGCACGACATCGGCGGCGCGGATCTCGGCCAGCAGTGGCTCGACGATCTCCCAGGCCCGCTGCTGCGCAGGGGAATCCGCCAGTTCGGCCAGGCGGTCGAGATCGGTGCGACCGCGGGCCAGCACCCGGTCGCACAGTTCGGTCCAGCCCTCGCCGATGAACGGGATCGGCTCGGCGGCCAGGTCGCGGTGAACGTAGGCGGCGCCGGGGTGTTCGGCGCGCCAGGCGGTGGCGAAGGCGCCACTCAGCTCGCGGCTGACCGAGGTAGGGCGGGCGCTGGCGTCGAGGTGCAGCAGGGCGGTCATGGTCGAGGCTCCAATCAAATGGACGTTGTGTCCGTTTATTTCTCCGACGGTAGGCCACAACCGGACAAATTGTCCACTTATTCCCCGAGGGCTACAGTGAGCTGCATGAACACCCCCGGCCTGCCACTGCTCAACGACCGGTCCGCGCCCGCCGAGCGCGCCGACGCCGCCCGCAATCGGGCCAAGGTGCTGGCCGCAGCCGCGGAACTGTTCGCCGGGCGCGACCCGCGCACCGTCACCATGGACGACATCGCCAAGGCGGCCGGGGTCGGGCGGGGAACGCTGTACCGGCGCTATCCGGACGTGGGATCCATCGCCGTCGCGCTGCTCGACGAGCACGAGCGGGCACTCCAGGAGCAGCTGCTGCGCGGCGAGCCACCACTGGGACCGGGCGCGCCGCCCGCCGAACGACTGGCCGCGTTCTACGCGGCGATGGTCGAATTGCTGGACACCCATGCCCATCTGGTGCTCGGCGCGGAGACCGGCGGTGCGCGTTTCCGCACCGGGGCCTATCAGTTCTGGGCGGTGCACGTACGCGCCCTGCTCACCGAAGCCGGTGTGGCCGAACCCGATTCACTCGTGGACCCGCTGCTCGCACCGCTCGCCGCCGAGGTGTACCGGCATCAGCGCGAACGCGGGCTCGGGTCCGGGCAGATCGCCGCGGGCCTGGCGAAACTCGCGCACGGCGTGCTGGATCCGGCGGGCTGACCCGACGACACGACCGCTCACCGCGCGGGTGAACGGCCGCATCGCGCGGTATTCGCCTGTCTCACACCATGTCACGGCGCCGAATCAGCCAGATCGTTCCGGCTGCGAAGACGACGACGTACCCGGCGAGCACCAGCAGGGACTCGCCGCGGCCCAGGACGTCCAGGACACCGGGGGTCGCCGGACCGCCCACCGTGCGCAGGGAACCCGCCAGGGAGCCGGCGGCCGTGCCGGGCAGGTGGTCGGTGACGGCCCGGATGGGCGCGAAGATCGCCGCGACGCCGCGCAGCAGATTCTCCACCACCAGCACCCACACCAGGCCCAGGCCCACCGCCAGCGCGGGACCCCGGGCGACCGCCCCGATCAGCGCGCCCGCCAGCGTCCACATGCCCAGAATGGCGGCGCCGGAACCGATTCCGAGCAGCATCCGGCCGGCCGACGGCAGCGCCAGGGACTGGCCCTGGGAGCCGGCGATGAGCGCGGCCACGCCGGTGTCGATCACGAAGGCGGCCAGCACCAGCGCGACCACCGTCACCGCCAGGCTCAGCACCACCGCGCCGATCACCTGCACCCGCGAAGGCCCCTGTGTGAGTGCGGTTTTCCAGCTGCCCCAGCCGTAGCCGCTGCCCACCGCGAGCGCGCCCAGCACCAGCATGAGCGCCCCGCCGAACATGGCCATGCCCTGCGTGAACACCTCCGGCACGGCCGCCGGCAGCATCTGCTGCAGGAGCAGCTCACGCGGCAGGCCGTTGGACATGCGGGTGGTGCTGCCGGTGGTGTAGGCCAGGTAGTTGAACAGGTAGGCGAAGGTGAGATTCAACAGGATCCAGGTGCCGAGCACGATCCAGAAGGCGGGCCACTTGCGCAGCCGCAGCAGTTCGGCCCGGGTGCTGGCCAGCAGGTCGGTCATTTCGCCGTCTCCGTCATCTCGAAAAAGACTTCTTCCAAGGACTTTTCGTCGGTGCGCAGCTCGAGCAGCTCCGCGCCCGCCTCGATGACCGCGCGCGCCACCACAGGGGCGTTCGCGGCCCCGGCGTCGACACGAATACCGTTGGCGGTCACCAGCGCCGACCGCTCCCCCACCACCGCGCGCACCGCCGGGAAGGCCACCTCCAGTGGCTCCGCGCGCACCAGAAGCGAGGCCGTGCCGCGCAATTCGCGTACCGTCGACTCGACCAGCAGTCGCCCGGCGGAGATGACGCCGACGCGATCACAGATCTCCTGCACCTCGCTGAGCAGGTGGCTGGACAGCACCACGGTGTGCCCGTCGCCGGCGAGTCCGGTGATGAGCTCGCGCATCTCGGCCATGCCCGCCGGATCCAGGCCATTGGTGGGTTCGTCGAGAATCAGCAGGTCGGGGCGGCCGAGCAGGGCGGCCGCGACACCGAGGCGCTGCTTCATGCCGAGCGAATAGGTGCGGAACCGGTCCTTGCCGCGGGCGCTGAGGGCCACCCGGTCCAGGGCGTCGGCGACCGCGTCGTCGCCGACACCCCGGTAACGGGCCAGGACGCGCAAGTTGTCCCGGCCCGACAGGTAGGGGTAGAAGCCGGGGCCCTCGATGAGAACGCCGGTGCGGCGCAAGGTTTCCGGGTCGCCGGGCTGCCGCCCGAGCACGATCGCCCCGCCGGACGACGGACGGATGAGACCGACCAGCATGCGCAACGTGGTGGTCTTGCCCGCGCCATTGGGCCCCAGGAAACCGTAGATCTCACCGCGGCGGACGCTCATGCTCACGGCGTCCACGGCGGTGTGGGAGCCGTAGCGCTTGGTCAGCCGATCGGTGACGACGACCGCGATCGGTGTGTCAGGCCCGGAGGAGGCAGCCTGCGTAACCATGGAGGGCCCGCGGCGGCCGCCATCGGATACTGCTTCGTTCATGGGCTCAACGATCCGCCGCCGCGCACGGGAAATAATCCGTCGCAACGCGCGATCCGGCGTACGTATCTGGACGTATTTGGCCGCGACACAGTGCCGCTGCCCGCGGACGGCGCTACGGTGCAGCTATGGACACACGCGGGGGAAGGCTCGGGCGGCGCGACGTGCTCCCGGCGCTGGCGGTGGGGGCGATACAACTCGGCTTCGGAACCTTGGCCAATCATCACCAGCCGGTGGTGCGCCAGCTCGATGTGTACGGATATGCACTGCTCATCGCCGGTCCGGCACTGCTGGTACTACGTCGGCGCCGCCCGCTGGAAGTGTTCTACGCGACGCTGGCCGTGGCGGTCGCGTACCTACTGCTCGGTTACGGCTACGGGCCGATCTTCGTCTCGCTCATCGTCGCCTTCCTGACCGCAGCCGTCCTCGAATCCCGTTGGTACACCTATCCGTTCGTGGCCGCGGGCTACCTGCTCATGGTGTGGCCGGTGCCCGGCTGGCGCGGGTACCACACCGGCACCTGGCAGGAATTCGGTTTGCTCGCCTGGCTTTTCGTGCTCGCCGCGGCGGCCGAGGGCATCCGGCAGCGACGCGCCGCCGTCATCGCCCGGCGGCAGCGCGGCGAGGCGGCCCGCCGCGAGGAACAGGCCGAGCGCGAACGCGAACAGGCCCAGCGCGCACTGGAATCGGCCGAGCGGGAACAGCGGGTCACCGAGGAGCGCCTGGCCATCGCGCGCGAACTGCACGACGTGCTCGCGCACAGCCTCTCCCTGATCAATGTGCAGTCCTCGGTCGCGCTGGAACTGCTCGACCGCAAGCCCGAACAGGCCGCCACCGCGCTGGCCGCCATCAAATCCGCCAGCAAGGACGCGCTCGGCGAGGTGAACGCGCTGCTGCGCTCCATTCGCGGCGGCACCGCCACCGTGACCGCACCGACCGCACCCACCATCGGCATCACCGACCTCGACAAGCTCACCGGACCGGCCCGCGCCGCCGGGCTGGAGGTTCACACCATGGTGACCGGTGGGCCGCGACGGCTGCCGGCCGTGGTCGACGTGGCCGCCGCGCGGATCGTGCAGGAGTCGCTCACCAATGTGGTGCGGCACGCGCCCGGCGCGAGCGTGCTCGTCACCGTGCACTACGCCGCCGAGCGGCTGCAGCTCACCATCGACAACACCCGGCCCACCCGCCAGCCCGCGCCGCAGTCGCCGACCGGCGGCCACGGCATCACCGGCATGACCGAACGCGCCCACGCCCTGGGCGGGCAACTGTCCGCAGAACCGAAGGCCGACGGCGGATTTCGGGTGAAGGCCCGGCTGCCCACCCACCTCGTGCGGAACGAACCGATTGCGTGAGCACGGAATTGGAGGACGCGTCATGCCCATCCGGGTGGTGATCGCCGATGATCAGGCGCTGGTGCGAGCGGGCTTCGTGGCGCTGCTCGGCGCGCAGGAGGACGTCGAGGTGGTGGGCGAGGCCGACAATGGCGCCCAGGCCCTCGACCTGGCCCGCGAACTCGTGCCCGATGTCGTACTCATGGACATCCGCATGCCGGTGCTGGACGGCCTCGCCGCCACCCGCGCCATCGCCGCCGATCCGGTCCTCGCCGCGGTGCGAGTCGTCGTCCTGACCACCTTCGAACTCGACGAATACGTCTTCGAGGCCATGCGTTCCGGCGCCACCGGCTTCCTCGTCAAACACACCGAACCCGCCGACCTGGTCAAGGCCGTCCGCGTGGTCGCGGGCGGTGACGCGCTGCTCTCCCCCAGCGTCACCCGGCGCCTGGTCGCCGAATTCGCCGCGCACGCCAAACCCGCACCCGCGGCGCAATTCTCGGAACTCACCGACCGCGAACGCGAGGTCATGATCCTGGTCGCCGAGGGCCTCACCAACGCCGAGATCGCCGACCGGCTCTACATGAGCCCCGCCACCGCCCGCACCCACGTCAGCCGGATCCTGGTGAAGCTGGGTGCGCGTGACCGCACCCAGCTGGTCGTCATGGCCTACGAATCGGGTCTGGTCAGACCGGGCTGGCAGTAGCGCCGAACTCGGCGGCCGCCGGAATCACCTCGCGGCCTAGCACTTCCAGCGCCGTGAGGTCGTCGACACCCGCGACCCGGCCGATGACCAGGTCGATCCCCATGTCCGCCAGCCACTTCAGCTGCCCCAGCACCTGGCCGACGCCCCCTCCGCCCGGGCCGGGATCGAAGGCGAAGGCACAGCTCTTGCGGATCTCGCGCGGATCGCGGCCGATCTCCACGCACATCCGGTCCAGCAGCGCGATCTTGGCGGGCAGGTCCGGGCCCGGGCGCAGGCTCGCCACATCCGCGTAGCGCGCCACCAGCGGCAGCGTGCGGCGCTCGCCGTCCCCGCCGATGAGCATCGGCGGATGCGGCCGATACCCGCCCTGCGGCGAGTTCCGCACGGCCTGCGGCGCGTTCAGCGGACGCTGCACCTGAAAGTGCTTGCCGAGCACGGATTCCGAAGCGCCCCGCTCATCGGTCCACATGGCCAGGCAGATCCGCAGCGCCTCCTCCAGCATCTCGTAGCGGTCGCGCAGCGGCGGGAACGGCAGGCCGTAGCCCTCCACATCACCCGTGGAGGTGCCCGCACCGATCCCCAGCCAGGCCCGGCCGCCGGACAGCACATCCAGGGTGGTGACCAGCTTCCCGAGCATGGCCGGATGCCGATAGTGCACCCCCGACACCAGCGCTGTCAGCTCCACCCGCGAGGTGTGCGCCGCGATGAACGACAGCGTCGAATACGCCTCCAGCACATTCTGTTCCACACGGCCCAGCCACGGGCTCTGCCAGAGATGGTCACCCACCGCGATGACCGAGAACCCACTGTCCTCGGCCGTGCGGACCACCTCCGCCAGCCGCGATCCGATCCGTTCCGAAGGAGTGTCCAGGGCGAAGTTCGTCAGATGCAATCCGAGTTCCATGACTCCACCCTCCGCCCGGGGGTGGGGCGAAACATCCGTCCGGAGAACACATCCCGGCTACGCCTCGGCGCGTAGTCAGTGCGCGGCCCCGAGCGCCAGCCCGCGCCGGATGGCCCGTTCCACCGCTGAATAAGCGCCGTCCGGGCGGTCCAGCACGCACGGCTCGCGCAGCAGCAGCGGCGGCTGGGCCATGAACTTCGGGCGGCCGACACGATTGGGCTGGGCGGCGTGCACCAGGAAGGGATGGCAGAGGTAGACGTCGCCGGCCCGGCCGGTCGCGACGGCCTCGGGGAGATCGGCCGTGGCGGTGTAGAACTCGTGGAGGTCGAACATGGTGGTACCCGCCTCGCCGAGCGGCTCCAGCACCGGCGCCAGCCGCAGGTGCGAGCCGACCCGGATACGCGTCGGGGCGTCATCGACGCCGACATCGGAGAACAGGAACAACATCAGCAGGGCGCGGCCCTTGGAGTGGATGTTCACGCGCCAGCTCAGGTAGTCGTCGCGGGCGGCATCGCCGGGAAAGCTCACGTCGACGTGCCAGCCGTCGTCGCCCGGCGGCTCCGGGCTGGGGAATCGAATCGGCCAGCTGCCCAGGGTTTTCCGGGGGAACCAGCGGCCGGGACCGACCAGTTGATCGAAGGCGGCGAGCAGCGGCGGCGCGGTGACCGCCCGCGCGAAGGGCTCCTGGGCGTGGTCCCACAGCCGGATGACCGGCTGGGTCCAGGTCGACGGATCTTCCGGGTCGCAACCGGTTGCGCGCCAGAGGATCTCGCGGCCCGCGGCGGCCGTCTCGGCGGAGAAGGCGCCCTCGACCTTCACGAATCCCTCGGTGATGAAGTCCTCGATCTGTGTCTCGGAGAGCATGCTGCCGCCCTTTCCGCGCCCGGTCCCTCCGGACAGCTATCCGAGCATGGGCGATACCAGGATCGCGCCGCCACCGAATTTCCCGCCCGGGCAAACGAAAAGCCCCGCCCTCCCGAAGGAGAACGGGGCTTTCGTTGTCGCTGAGGCCTTACTCGCCCGAGGCGGAGCCTTTATTCGCCCGAGGCGGAGGCCGGAGCCTCACCCGCGAGGGCGGCGACCGGCTTGTCCTCGACGCCGGAGTCCGACTTCTTGGTCAGCTTGGCCCTCGCCGTGAACGTGAACTTGGCGTTCTCGCCCTGGCCTTCGCCGTCCCAGCCCTCGACGTCCACCACCACGACCTGACCGGCGCCCAGTTCGCCGAAGAGGATCTTCTCCGACAGCTGGTCCTCGATCTCGCGCTGAATGGTGCGACGCAGCGGGCGGGCGCCCAGGACCGGGTCGAAACCGCGCTTGGCCAGCAGGCTCTTGGCCTGGTCGGTCAGCTCGATCTCCATGTCCTTGTTCTTCAGCTGGTTGGCGACGCGGCCGATCATCAGGTCGACCATCTGGATGATCTGGTCCTGAGTGAGCTGGTGGAACACGATCACGTCGTCGATACGGTTGAGGAACTCGGGCCGGAAGTGCTTCTTCAGCTCGTCGTTGACCTTGAGCTTCATCCGCTCGTAGTTCGAGCCCTCGTTGTTGGACTGCGCGAAGCCCAGACCCACGGCCTTCGAGATGTCCGAGGTACCGAGGTTCGAGGTGAAGATCAGCACCGTGTTCTTGAAGTCGACCGTGCGACCCTGACCATCGGTCAGGCGGCCGTCCTCGAGGACCTGCAACAGGGTGTTGTAGATCTCCTGGTGCGCCTTCTCGATCTCGTCGAACAGCACCACCGAGAACGGCTTGCGGCGCACCTTCTCGGTGAGCTGGCCGCCCTCCTCGTAGCCCACGTAGCCCGGAGGGGCACCGAACAGGCGCGAGGCGGTGAAGCGGTCGTGGAACTCGCCCATGTCGATCTGGATGAGCGCGTCGTCCTCGCCGAACAGGAAGTTCGCCAGCGCCTTCGACAGCTCGGTCTTACCGACACCGGACGGACCGGCGAAGATGAACGAGCCCGACGGGCGCTTCGGGTCCTTCAGACCGGCGCGGGTGCGGCGGATGGCCTTCGACACGGCCTTGACCGCGTCCTCCTGGCCGATGATCCGCTTGTGCAGCTCGTCCTCCATGCGGAGCAGACGGGTGGTCTCCTCCTCGGTGAGCTTGAACACCGGGATACCGGTCCAGTTGGCCAGCACCTCCGCGATCTGCTCGTCGTCGACCTCGGCCACGACATCCAGATCGCCGGAGCGCCACTGCTTTTCGCGCTCGGCACGCTTGGCGACGAGCTGCTTCTCCTTGTCGCGCAGGCGCGCGGCCTTCTCGAAGTCCTGCGCGTCGATCGCGGACTCCTTCTCCCGGCGCGCCTCGGCGATCTTGTCGTCGAACTCGCGCAGGTCCGGCGGCGCGGTCATCCGGCGGATGCGCATGCGCGCACCGGCCTCGTCGATGAGGTCGATCGCCTTGTCCGGCAGGAAGCGGTCGTTGATGTAGCGATCCGCGAGGGTAGCGGCGGCGACCAGAGCGCCATCGGTGATCGAAACCCGGTGGTGCGCCTCGTAGCGGTCGCGCAGACCCTTGAGGATGTTGATGGTGTGCTCGACCGTCGGCTCGCCCACCTGGACCGGCTGGAACCGGCGCTCCAGGGCGGCGTCCTTCTCGATGTACTTGCGGTACTCGTCGAGGGTGGTGGCGCCGATGGTCTGCAGCTCACCGCGAGCCAGCTTGGGCTTCAGGATCGAGGCCGCGTCGATCGCGCCCTCGGCCGCGCCCGCACCCACCAGGGTGTGCAGCTCGTCGATGAACAGGATGATGTCGCCGCGGGTGTTGATCTCCTTGAGCACCTTCTTCAGGCGCTCCTCGAAATCACCGCGGTAGCGGCTGCCCGCGACCAGGGAACCCAGGTCGAGGGTGTACAGCTGCTTGTCCTTGAGCGTCTCTGGCACCTCGCCGTTGACGATGGCCTGGGCGAGACCCTCCACGACGGCGGTTTTACCGACGCCGGGCTCACCGATCAGGACCGGGTTGTTCTTGGTACGGCGGCTCAGCACCTGCATCACGCGCTCGATTTCCTTCGAGCGGCCGATGACCGGGTCGAGCTTGCCCTCGAGGGCGGCCTGGGTCAGGTTGCGGCCGAACTGGTCCAGCACCAGCGAGGTGGACGGAGTGCCCTGCTCGCCGCGCGAACCGGAACCCTCGACCGGCTCCTTGCCCTGGTAGCCCGACAGCAGCTGGATGACCTGCTGACGCACCCGGTTCAGATCCGCGCCCAGCTTGACCAGCACCTGCGCCGCGACGCCCTCACCCTCGCGGATCAGGCCGAGCAGAATGTGCTCGGTGCCGATGTAGTTGTGCCCGAGCTGCAGCGCCTCGCGCAGCGACAGCTCCAGCACCTTCTTGGCGCGCGGGGTGAACGGAATGTGGCCGGACGGGGCCTGCTGGCCCTGACCGATGATCTCCTCGACCTGCGAACGCACACCCTCCAGCGAGATGCCAAGGGACTCCAGCGACTTCGCCGCGACGCCCTCGCCCTCGTGGATCAGGCCCAGCAGGATGTGCTCGGTGCCGATGTAGTTGTGGTTGAGCATCCGGGCCTCTTCTTGGGCCAGGACAACGACCCGCCGCGCGCGGTCGGTGAACCTCTCGAACATCGCTCCCTCACTCTCCTGCTCCGCCATCACTGGCATCCGGCGCTTCAGACCCTGTGCTGCCCTTCTGGTCGCCAGCCTGCCATGAAGCCCTGGGGTTGCATCCCCCGACTCCACTCTAGTTGCCGGGGGTCACGCACGTCGTCCGTCCACCCTATTGCGAACCGGCGACAGTACGACTCATTCAGTCATAACGGGGCAGTTGCGCGGACCGTTTCCGAATCGGCTACGCCCACAGCGAACAGTCGCGTTCGGGGTTCCTCAGGCCCCGGTGACGGGCGGAACGAACTCGCACGGCACCGGCTGGGCATGCTCCGGATCGAGCGCGTTGAGGGCCATCATGGCCGCGCGGCGACTGCCGGCGATGGCCATGTGATCGGAGAAGTCGACAGGGCAACCGTCCTGCATCAGATCATTGGTGACGTTCGGGGCCGGGACCAGCGCGATGGCGGGCCACACCGCCTCGTCGAAGTTGGAGGCCAGGTTGGTGTAGGTGACCGACGGGTCGTAGACGCCGTCGGCGTTCAGGGCATTCATGAACGAGGAGTTGCCGAGCATCTCCGGGCACGCCTGGCACACGACGCCCATCGCGGCCAGATCGTCCACCTGGTCGGCGCTCGCGCCGAGCTGCCGCCCGAAGGCGCGCACGACGTTCATCTGGTCGCCGAAGATGCCCAGCCACGGGGGCGCGATGGCCACGAAGCGGTTGACCTTGCCGGAGCCGCCGAGCCGCTTGATGTAGTACTCGCCGACCGTGTTGCCCTGCGAGTGGGCGACGAAGTCGACCTGCGCCGCGCCGGTCGCGGACAGCACGCGGCCCACAAAGGCGCCCAGCTGCGCGGCGCTCTCGGGGATCGGCTTCATACCGCCCAGCGCGGACAGCGGCCACGGCACGTCGAGGGCGCCGTAGGTCAGCGCGTAGACGCAGTAGCCCTGATTGGCGAGGAGCGGCGCGTAGGCGCCCCAGTTGGTCTGCGCGCCGCCCGCGGTGCCGTGCACGAGGACCACCGGATCCGGGTGCGCCGCACTGGGTTTGCAGGACCAGTCATTGGCGCCGGGCAGCGAACCACCGGGATTGGCGAGCTCGTTGGGGATGCCCGCGAAGAAGTTGAAAGTGACCGGGTATTCCGCTCGGGCGGTACCGCTCGCACCGATCCACAAGACCGCCAGAACCGCCATGATCAGCAGTGATCCCGGCGTTCCTCGTCTGGGCATCCTTCGCATGTTCCCTCCCAAATTAGAATGCGTTCCGCATACCTAATCAGGAAACAAGCACGAGGGATGGATTACTGGCGAGTAAGTTCTGAAACCTGTTTCAGTACAGGAAAACGGCGACGGCCGGGCCCCGCAGGCGGCTTGTGAGGCCGCATCCAGGGTCCCGGCCACCGCCGGAATCGGACCGAACTACTGCTGACCGGAGACGAATCCGGGCTGGGCCGGGAAGGGCTGCTGCGCCGGAGCGGACCACGCCGCCGGAGCCGAATACGCGCCGGGCGCCGGCGGGAAGCCCGGCTGCGCGGCCGGCGCGACGGTGGCGACCGCGCTCGCCTTGGCATGCTGCATGCCGGCCACGAACAGCGCGCCCGTCAGCACCAGGAAGGCCAGCGTGTGGAGCACCGCGCGGACGATATTCCAAGCCACCCACGAGCTTTCGAACTGCGAGCGCACCGCCGCCAGATCCGGGATCTGCCCGACGTCACCGGCATTGGCCAGCTGATTGTTGAGCGGCACGTTCAGGCCCGAGGTGACGCAGAAGGCGATCACATTGAGGGCCAGCGCGGCCCCGATCCAGATCAGTGTGGTGCGGTTGTCCTTGCCCAGGTGCAGGGCCGCGGCCAGCACGGTGAAGCCGACCGTGCCCATGAATCCGAGCATGAACCACGGATTGATGATGACCACGTTGATCTTCTGCATGACATCGATGAAGGTGCGGTCGTCGGACTGGCCCAGGGCCGTCATCACCGAGGTCGCGTAGGCGTAGAACACCCCGGCGATCAGTCCGGTGGTCAGCGTCGCCGCCACCAGCGCGGCGATGCGAAATGCGAACATGGTTCTCTCCTGACTGGATCTGCCACCCGTGTTCTTCCCGGGTGATCGACTACATCCAGTCAATCGCCGGCGGGCACGGAAACCCATGGCTCAGAAGCTCGCACGCATGCGCAGGGGTCCAACAGGCACGGGCAGTACCAGGATCGGCGAATCAGAGGTCGCGCTCGGAGATGACGCCGGACTGCATGGCCAGGTTGGCGAGGCGGACCCGCTTCTGGTTCTGCGGGAGGTCCTCGACACCGAACTTCGCGAACAGCGCGCGGAGGTGGGTCTTGATGGCGTCGACGCTGAGGAAGAGTTCCGCCGCGATCTGCTGGTTGGAGGCGGGTGAGGCGAACCCGTCATTGCTCCGGAGCGGCCGGCAGAGCGCGACCAATACCGACCGCTGGGTTTCGGTGAGCGAGCGCAGCGTCGGCAGCCCGCCGGTCGAGGTCTGCGTGACATCGCCTGCGGCGCCGCTGAAGTCGTGGAAGGTGACCCGCGAGGTGCCCATCCGGATGACGTCCCCCGGTTGCAGGCGATGACGGCCGACCAGACGATCCCCGTTGACGAAAGTGCCGTTGCGGGAAA
The DNA here is from genome assembly GCF_053601595.1 of Nocardia sp. NPDC004711. Lineage (NCBI taxonomy): Bacteria > Bacillati > Actinomycetota > Actinomycetes > Mycobacteriales > Nocardiaceae > Nocardia > Nocardia sp. NPDC004711. The sequence goes on from NZ_JBSGCB010000008.1 coordinate 25,057, forward strand.
GGCCGTCGTCGACGATGGTCCAGTGCGCGCCCAGGTACTCGGCGGTGGCGTGCAGCCGCGACACCTCGACGTCCCAGAACAGGGACAGGTCGGCCTGAGGCGATCGCCCGATGGTGATTCGCGGCTGGTCGGGGGACAGCATCAGCTCATGCTGACGTCCCTCTTGATCCTTGACCCGGAGGAAGGAACCGTGGAAAGCGGTCACTGCGCCGATACCTCTTCTCTACTTCCAGCCAGTGACATCGTCCGCACGTTTCAATGGTGCCTGGCCTCCCCGGCACTAGCAAGATCGCAGTCGGTCCCCCGGTTATACGCAAAGCGTATGAAGAAAACCACTGCCGCCCGGGCACGCACGAAACACCCGGACGGCAGTCGAATCGGCGACTAGTCGGACAACTAGTTCTTAGCAGCGGCCTTGTTGTAAGCCTCGGTGATGTCAGCGGAGATACGACCACGAGCGGACACCTTGTGACCATTCCGGCGCGCCCATTCGCGAATGGCCGCGCTTTGTTCGCGATCGATCGACACCCGGTTCTTCGGGCCCGCGGCCGGAGCACCGGCCACCTTGGTACGACGCCGGCCACTCACACGCCGAGCGGCCGAAACCCAACTGTCCAGACCCTCCCGCAGCTTGGCCGCATTCTCCGTCGACAAGTCGATCTCGTAGGAGACGCCATCGATAGCGAACTCGATGGTCTCCTCCGCGATGGACTCACCGTCGACATCGTCGATCAAGCTAACGGTGACCTTCTTTGCCATGAGATGAACGTCCTCTCGAAATCGTGCGACCCGCATAGTCAGGCCGATTACCCGACGCCAGAATACCGCTAATTCCGATAGTCCCAGAACAGGCCCCGGAAATGCAATCCGGAGAACTATCGGGCTACCGGACGCACAATTGGAAAGAGTATCGTTTCCCGGATTCCCAGGCCAGTCAGGGCCATCAGCAAACGATCGATACCCATACCCGTTCCGGTTGTGGGAGGCATACCGTGCTCCATCGCGGTGAGGAAGTCCTCGTCCAGGCGCATGGCCTCCTCGTCACCGGCCGCGGCCAAACGCGCCTGATCCATGAAACGGTCCCGCTGGATCACCGGATCCACGAGTTCGGAATAGCCGGTGGCCAGTTCGAAGCCGCGCACGTACAGGTCCCACTTCTCGGTAACCCCGGGCTTGCTCCGATGCTGGCGCGTCAGCGGCGATGTCTCGACCGGGAAGTCCCGCACGAAAGTCGGCGCGTACAGCTTGTCACCGTAGACGTGCTCCCACAGTTCCTCGACCAGTTTGCCGTGCCCGTAGCCCTTGCCCTCCGGAATTTCCAGACCGACCCGGTCCGCGAGTGCCAGCAATTCCTCGACCGACGTTTCCGGGGTGACCTCGGTACCGATCGACTCCGACAGCGACGGGTACATCTCCACCGTCGCCCACTCGCCGGACAGATCGTATTCGGTGCCGTCGGCGAGCGTCACGACCTGCGTGCCGTAGACCTCCTGCGCGACTTCCTGGATCAATTCCCGCATCATCGTGGCGGAATCGTCGTAGGTGCCGTACGCCTCGTAGGTTTCCAGCATTGCGAACTCGGGCGAATGGGTCGAGTCCGCGCCCTCGTTGCGGAAGTTCCGGTTGATCTCGAAGACCTTCTCGATGCCGCCGACCACGCAACGCTTCAGGAACAGCTCCGGAGCGATGCGCAGGAACAGCTCCATATCGAGCGCGTTCGAGTGCGTGGCGAACGGACGGGCCGCGGCGCCGCCGTGAATGGTCTGCAGCATCGGGGTCTCGACCTCGAGGAAACCTCTGCGCTCCAACGCATTTCGCAGCGCGCGCACGGCCGCGACGCGGGTGCGGGCCATCTCGCGGGCCTCCGGGCGCAGGATCAGGTCGACATAGCGCTGGCGGACGCGCGACTCCTCGCCCATCTCCTTGTGGGCCACCGGCAGCGGGCGCAGCGACTTCGCCGCCATCTCCCACATATCGGCCATCACACTCAATTCGCCCGTGCGCGAGGCGATCACCTCGCCGTGCACGTACACGAAGTCACCCAGGTCGACATCGGACTTCCAGGCCGCCAGCGACTCCGCGCCGACGCCATTGAGGCTGATCATCGCCTGCAGCTTGGTGCCGTCGCCCTCCTGCAGGGTGGCGAAACACAGTTTGCCGGTATTTCGGACGAAAATGACGCGCCCCGCAATCCCGACCGTCTGACCGGTCTGGGTATCGGCGGCCAGATCCGGGTACGCCTCGCGAATTTCACCGAGGGTGTGGGTGCGGTTCACCACCACCGGATAGGCCTCACGGCCCTCCTCGAGCAACCGCTCACGCTTCTCGCGGCGAATCCGCATCTGCTCGGGAACGTCATGCTCCACGGGGGCCGCCGCGGCACGCTTTTGCCCAGCAGGAACGGGGTTGCTCGAGGGAGAAGAAGGAGTGGAGGTGCTCACGGGTCTCAAGACTATCCTGCGGCGGAATTTCTTTTTTCCGCCGCCTCCCCGCCGCTTCGGCTACAGCCAGGCGAGGGTCGCGACCTCGCGTTCGAAGTGCGGGGCAGTGGCCGCGGCGGTCAGCAGGCCCGCCGCTTTCAAGGCCTGATATCCGCCCTCGAGGTCGGTGGCGCGGCGCAGTCCCAGCTGTTGCAGGGAGGCGGCGGCCAGGCTCGAGGTGTATCCCTCCGAGCAGACGATGATCCATTCCATGTCGTGGTGCTCGGCCATGGCCAGACGCGCGGAACTCGACGGATCCAAACGCCATTCCAGGACATTCCGCTCGATCACCAGCGCGCCCGGCAGCGTGCCCTCGCGCATCCGCTGCGCCTGCGGGCGAATATCCACCAGAATCGCGCCACGGGCGATGGCCTGCGGGATTTCGATCGGAAGCAGGCGACGCAGCTGCCCGCGGGCCTGGGCGAGCATGCCGTCGATCGTCATGTGGGTCATTCGAGTTCGCCTTCGGGCTGGTCGGTGAGGACGGAACGGGTGCGCCGCAGGGTGCCATGGCCGGTGACCTCGTAATAGGACATGGCCGTCAGCGGCGGGGAATAGGCGTGCACGCTCAGAGTCGGATTCAGCGGGCCGGTGATGCCGGCCTCCGCCTCGGGGGCACGCACCACGTCGTGCACCCAGCCGAGCGGGAAAGAGGCCTGATCACCCGCGGTGAGGGTGCGGCGGCGCAGGTCCCGGCCGTTCCAGCGATATTCCGACAGCGCGCCGGAGAGCACGGTCAGCGCTCCCAGCGAGCCGGCGTGGTCGTGCAGTTCGGTGTACTTGCCCTCGACCCAGCTGATCAGCCAGATGTCCACCTCGTCATCGGCGACAAGCCTTGTGGCCCAGCGGTTTTCGGTGGGCCACAGGCCGCCGTCGGGGAGCAGGTGGTCGTAACGGCCCTCCAGCACGTCCTGGGCGCCCTCATCGGTCAGGCGCAGCAGGTCGGCCGGACGCAGCCGGGTCGGCAGGGCGGAGGCGGTGGCCCGCTCGGTGACCTCGGGCAGGAGCGGCGAGGCGGCGGCGCGGGTATCGACAGGAAGGGAAAAAACAGAGGAACGCACGAGCGAAACTCCAAGAAGTGTGTTTGTGGCCGGGGGCTATACGAAGCCTCGACGACCGTCGAGGCGAATCAGCCTCGACAACACTCCTGGGTGCTCACGCGGAAATACACGTCGGCGAGTCTAACAGCGGTTCGCCGGGAATCACCAGGGCTCCCGGCGACGACTGCGTCACTTTTATTCCAGCCGGTCTGTTCAGGGCCGGGCGGCGCTGGGCTCGGGCCGGGTCCGGCGCTGCTGATTGCGCTCGTAGACCAGGCGCAGGCCGTCCAGTGTCAGATGCGGCTCGTGATGCTCGATGGTCTCCGACTCCGGCACGATCAGCGGCGCGGTCGCGCCCGTCGCCACCACCGCCACATCGTCGCCGGAGAAGGCGTCGATATCGCGAATGCGATCGATCAGGCCGTCCACCAGGCCCGCGAAGCCGAAAATGGCGCCCGACTGCAGGCACTCCATGCTGTTCTTGCCCACCACCGACCGCGGGCGGGTCAGCTCCGCGCGGCGCAGCGCACTGCGGGCGATCAGCGCCTCGGTGGAAATCTCCACCCCGGGCGCGATACTGCCGCCGAGGAATTCCCCCTTGGCCGACACCAGATCCACACAGATGGCCGTCCCGAAATCCACCACGATGGCCGGCGAGCGGAAACGGTGATATGCCGCAAGACAATTCACGATGCGGTCCGCACCGACCTCCTTGGGATTGTCCACCAGCAGCGGAATACCCGTGCGCACACCGGGTTCCACCAGCACGTGCGGGACATGAGCCCAATAGCGGGACAGCATTTCACGCAGCTCGCGCAGCACCGGCGGCACCGTGGACAGCGCCGCGACGCCCACCACCTGTTCGGCGTCCGCGCCGATCAGGCCGCGCACCTGCAGCGCGAACTCGTCCGCGGTCAGCAGCGGATTGGTGTGCATCCGCCAGTGCCGCACCAGCTTCGCGTGGTCTCCGCTGCCGGAGAACAGGCCCAGCTCGATGCTGGTGTTGCGGACATCGATGGTCAGCAGCATGGCCCGCCGCTCAGGCCAGCGAGAGCGAACGCGGCGAGATCAGGTCGGACCCCTCCGGGGCGTGCGCCGGATCGGTGCCCAGCTCGATCGGGCGATTGCGCTCGTCGACGAAGACCACGTGCGGGGCGTAGTTCGTCAGCTCGGCCTCGTCCATCATGCCGTAGGCGATCAGGATGACCAGGTCGCCGGGATGCACGAGATGCGCTGCGGCGCCGTTGATTCCGATCACGCCGGAACCGCGCTCACCGGCGATCACATAGGTCTCGAGGCGGGCCCCGTTGGTGATGTCGACAATGCTGACCTTCTCGCCCTCGAGCAGGTCGGCGGCATCGAGCAGGTCCTGGTCCACGGTCACCGAACCCACGTAGTGCAGATCGGCGTGAGTCACCGTGGCGCGGTGGATCTTCGACGTCATCATGGTGCGCAACATCGTCGTCGCCTTCCTAGAGAGCTGCCTGGGCAGGCTGATCGGGGGCAGTGGGGTGGCCATCGAGCGGCTTGCCGATGGAGACGGGCATGTTGTCGATCAGACGGGTGGTGCCGACCCGGGCCGCGACCAGCAGCCGGGCATTGCCGGTCGGCCACTGCTCGGAGAAGTCCGCACCCCGCAGGGCCAGATAGTCGACCTGGATGTCCGGCGCGAGATCCAGCACCGACTGCGCGGTCTCCAGCACGGCCTCCGGACCCCGGCCCGCCGCGTGCCGGCCGGCCAGCAGCGCCGCCGACAGGGTGGCGGCCAGCTCGCGCTCCGCCGCGCTCAGGTAGCGGTTGCGGGAGGACTTGGCCAGACCGTCCGCCTCCCGGACGGTCGCCGCCGGCACGATCTTCACGTCCATGTTCAGATCGACGACCATCTGCCGGATCAGCGCCAGCTGCTGGTAGTCCTTCTCGCCGAAGAACGCCTCGTGCGGCATGCAGATATTGAAGAGCTTCGACACGACGGTCAGCACACCGGAGAAGTGGCCCGGGCGGGTCGCGCCCTCGAGGATGTCGCCGTAGGGACCGGCCTGCACTGTGGTGCGGGTGCCGAACGGGTACATGTCCTGGGCGCTCGGCGCGAACACCAGCTCCACGCCCTCGCCGCGCAGCAGTTCCACATCCGCGTCCAGGGTGCGCGGGTACTTGTCGAGATCCTCGTTCGCGCCGAACTGCAGCGGGTTCACGAAGATCGACACGATGACCGTGGTGTTGGTCAGCTTCGCCAGCCGCACCAGCTCCAGATGGCCCTCGTGCAGCGCGCCCATGGTCGGCACCAGCGCGATCCGGCGGCCCACCGACCGCAGCGCCTTCACGACCTTGGTCATGACGGCCGGATCGTGCAGCACGGTCAGCTCGCCGCGCTTGTACGTGCCAATCAGCTTGGGGTCCATGGGCGTCAGTGTCCTTTCTCCAGCAGATCGATCAGGGCGGGATTGGTCTTGGCGCGCTCGGCCGAACGCAGCGACAGGGCGCGATAGCCCGCGGCCAGCCGGGGATCCAGGGCTTCGAGAGCGTCCAGATGCGCGGCCACCGCGGCCACATCGCCGCGCGCCACCGGACCCGTCAACGCGGCGGGGCCGCGGCGCAGGGCATTGTCGAGGGCGGCCGAGGCGAGCGGCGCCAGCATGCGCTCGGCCAGGCCGTTCGGCTGATCGTCGACCGTCTGCTGACCCAGCAGACCCGGACCGGACAACGCGGCGCGCAACGCCTCGACCGCATCCACGATCAAGGTCACCAGATGGTTGCTGCCGTGTGCCAGAGCCGCGTGATACAGGGTGCGGTTCTCCTCCGCGACCCGCACCGGCTCGCCGCCCATCTCGATCACCAGCGACTGCCCGATGGCATAGCCGATGTCGTCGGCGGCGGTCACACCGAAGCAGGCATTGGCCAGACGGGCCACATCCTCGTCGTGTCCCGTGAACGTCATGGCCGGATGAATCGCCAGCGGCAGCGTGCCCAGCGCGGTCAGCGGCGCCAGCACGCCGACCCCGTTCGCACCGGACGTGTGCGCCACGATGGTGCCCGCGCGCACCGCCGTCGCGGCCGCCAGACCCGCGACCAGACCCGGCAGTTCACTGTCCGGCACCGCGAGAATCAGCAGCTCACTGCGGGAGGCCACCTCCTCGGCGGGCAGGATGCGGGATTCCGGCAGGCGCGTGGTGGCACGACGCACCGAGGCATCCGAAATCGCGGAAACCCCGAATACGACATGACCGGCACGCTCCAGTGCCACACCCAGCGCGGATCCGACGCGTCCCGCCGAGACGATTCCCACCGTCAAGCGTGCAGGCGCAGGATCGGTCCCGCAGACATCCTTGTCCGAGGTCACTTTGTCCTCTCGAAAGTCGTTCCAGTCCCGCCTTGCGGGTACCGGACGTTACTCGAGCGAGGATATCGCCGCCGATTCGCCAGAGCTACCCACTGTGGGATAGGCAACTCTCGCGGCTCTCAGGGGCTCCGCCCCCGAACCCCCTCGCGACTCTCAGGGGCTCGGCCCCCGAACTCCCTCGGGATTCTCGGGGGCGCTGGCCCCGAATGCCCGGTGGACTTGCGGTCAGTTGCTGTTCTCGGACTTGAGATTGGCCATGATCTCGGCGACCGAGAGGCGGTGGGTGCCTTCGGCGTCGGCGTCGTCCTCGGAGCGGCGGCGACGGCGGGCGGTGGCGCGGCCCACCGGGGCCGCCGGAGTCGGGTCGGGGGTCAGGCGCGGAACGGGGCCGTTGGTGGCGTTGCCATTGGTGGCGGTACCGCCATTGGTGGGCGCACTGCCGTTGGCGCCGGCACTGCCGGTGGCGCCGGCATTACCGTTGGCCGCGGCGGCGGATTCGTTGGCGGCCTCCGGGTTCGGGGGCGGGGTGGGTGAATCCGGTTCGGCGGCAGCGCGTTCGGCCTCGTAGTCCTGGCGCATGGCGTCGGTGATGATCGACGTCTCGGCGGTGACCGGGTCGTCGAAGGGGGTGGCGAAGGCGGGCGGTTCGGGGTGCTCGGGATCGAACTTCGGGGCCATGCGGGCGCGCGGGTCGTCGTCGTCCTCGGCCTGGTCGGGGGACGACCACGGGTCCCAGGGATCCGCGTCCGGCCAGTTATCGTTCGCCGCCTCGGGGGCCGAACCGGCCTCGCTGCTCGGAAGTTCTTGGACCCGAACGGCATCCGCACGCAGGGCCGGACGCTCGGAGGGCAGATCGCCGTCGAACAGACGCTGCAGGCTCTCGCGCAGGACCGTGAGTTCGGCGCGCAGCGCGGCCATCTCCGCGGCGTCGGCGCCGACCTCGTGCCGGACCCGGGTCTCCACGCCGAGCTCGTATTCGCGGCGGGCAGCAACCTCGCGCTCCAGCTGGAGTTGGTAGACCTTCTGGAGGTCACCCACTTTCGCCTTGTCGACGGCCGCCTCCCTGCGATAACGGGTGGCCGCGAGCGCGCCGATGGCGGCCGCCCAGAGGGCCGCGACCAGGCCCACCCGGATCAGGTGGAGGTTGTCACTGAAGACCAGGAAAACGCTGGCAACCAGTCCGAGGAGAAGCAGAAAGCCGGTGAAGAACTTTCCCGCATCCTCCCGGCGGCGACGGGAAGCACTGCTACGGGAGGGTGAAACCATGTCCGCCAGCGTAGCTTGATCTCGGGAGTGTGGCCCCCACCTTGGCGATGATCAGTGCCAATCTGTTAGCTACGAAGTAGCTGCCTCATCGGGCGGCTCAATGGGAGCGCGGCAGCAATACTCCAGCCACAGGGCCGCGGCCACCAGGGCCACCCCGCCCAGCAGACCCACCACCGCGCCCGGCGTATCCGAAGCCGCCGCACGCAGATCCGAGCGCTGCATGAGCAGCCACACCAGGAAACCCAGCCAGATCCCGCCCACCAGCGACCCCACCTGGGCCGACGCCTTCGCCAGCGCCACCGCCCGGGCCGCCGTGATCGCATGCAGCTGCCCCGAACCGGGACCGATCCCGTGATTCTCCTTACGCTGCCGAATCACGAAGGCCAGCACCACCTCGAGCAGCGCCACCGGCAACAGCGAGGCGCCCGAGAACACCGAGATCGGCGGGAAGCTCGAATACGCCATATTGGTGGCGACCCAGGCCACGATCGCCGCCAGCAGCACATTCGCACACAGATCGAGAATGCGGGTCGGCTTCACCGCAGCAGCTCCGGCGTCACGGCGTCCAGCCCAGCGTCAGCTCGGTGCGGCGCACCCCGCTCACCTCGGCGGAATCCAAGGCGGCCAGCCACTCTCGCAGCGTGCGCAGCGCGCCGGTCGCCTCCAGCTCCGCGTCGGGATCGATCTCCAGCCACGGCACCAGCACGAACGCACGATGGTGGGCCTGCGGATGCGGCAGCGTCAGCACCGGATCCAGGCTGCGCACCACCACCCGGCCGTCGCGGCGGCGCGACTCGGCCTGCACCACGTCCACATCGAGAGTGCGTGCGCCCCAGCGGACTTCCCGGATCCGGCCCGCGGCCTGCTCCAGCTCCTGACCCAGGCGTAGCCAGTCCGAGGGTTCCATGGCCGGATCCTCGGCCACCAGCACGGCATTCAGGTAGTCCTGCTGCGGCACCCCGCCCCACGGCGGGGTCGAGTACACCGACGAGACCGCCACCACGCGCGGGCCCAGCGCCTCCACGACACTACGCAGATGCGCCAGCCGGTCACCGAGATTGGATCCGATCGACAGGACAACGCGGGTCACCGCTCTACTCCTCCGGTTCGCGACGACGGGACGTGACTACACGGACGTCTTCGAAGGTATGTGGAATCGGCGCGAAAGGCTTGTGCAGCACCACTTCCACGGCCTGGATGCGCGGATCGGTCATCACCTCGTCGGCGATGGCCGAGACCACCGTCTCGATCAGATCCTTCGGCTCCCCGGCCACGATCTGCACCACCTGCTCGGCCAGCTCGCCGTAGTGGACGGTGTCGGCGATGTCGTCCGACTTCGCGGCGGCGGTGAAATCCGTCCACAGCGTCAGATCGACGACGAACTCCTGGCCGTCGCGCTTCTCGAAGTCGAAGACACCGTGATGGCCGAAGACGCGCAGCCCGCGCAATTCGATACGGTCACCCGGCAATTCGATGCGGTCACCCGGTGATCCGGCGCGATGGATGCTCACAGCCGCTCCCCCGTCTCCCGCTCCCGGACATACCGCTCCCGCAGGCGCCGGGCCGCATTGGTGGTCGCGTCGACCACCGCGATGGCGTCCAGCGACGATCGGACATCGTGCACCCGCACACCCCAGGCGCCGTGCTCGGCGGCCAGGGCGGAAATCGTGGCCGTGGCGACCTCACGGCCGTCCGGCGGACGCGGGCCCTCGGCATCGGCCAGCAGGCCGCCGAGGAAACGCTTGCGGGAGGCCCCGATCAGGATCGGCAGGCCCGCGTCCATCATCTCCGTCATGCGATAGAACAGGCCGCCCAGCAACTCCCAGTTGTGGTCGGCGTTCTTGGCGAAGCCCAGACCCGGGTCCAGCACCAGCTGCCCGAAGTCGACACCGCCCGCGAGGGCGAACTCGACCTGCGCGTTCAGCTCCTCCCAGACCTTGGACACCACATCGTCGTACTGCTCCGCGGGACCGGCGTGACGGTAGTCCGCCTCGGCCCGCCAGTGCATGAGGATCCACGGGATCCTGGTCGCCGCAACGACTTTCACCATGTTCGGGTCGGCACGCCCGCCCGACACGTCATTGACCATGGACACGCCCGCCGCGATGGCGGCCTCGGCCACGCTCGCCCGCATGGTGTCCACGCTGGTCGGCACCCCGGCCGCGGCCAGCTGCCGGATCACCGGAACCACCCGCGCCGCTTCGGTTTCCGGGTCGATGCGAATCGCACCGGGCCGGGTGGACTCGCCGCCGACATCGATGATGTCCGCACCCATCTCGTACAGCTCGAGACCGTGTGCCACCGCCAGACCCGGATCCAGGTAGCGGCCGCCGTCGGAGAACGAGTCGCTGGTGACGTTCACGACGCCCATCACCACGCACGAGCGGCCCCCACGAGGAACAACCAGGTTGGCCCCCCGTGTACCGCTCTCGGCCATGGTCGGTGCGCTCACTTTCGCAGAATGAGGTCCAGGGCCTCCGCGCGAGAAGAGGCGTTGGTCTGCAGCAGGCCGCGCACCGCCGAGGTGGTGGTGGAGGCGCCCGGCTTGCGGATACCGCGCATCGCCATGCACAGATGCTCGGCCTCGATCACCACGATGGCGCCGCGCGGATCCAGCTTCTCCATCACCGCGTCGGCGATCTGGCTGGTCAGCCGCTCCTGCACCTGCGGGCGCTTGGCGTACAGATCGACCAGGCGGGCCAGCTTGGACAGTCCGGTCACCCGGCCGTGCGGGCCCGGAATGTAGCCGACGTGCGCGACACCGTGGAACGCCACCAGGTGGTGCTCACAGGTCGAGTACATGGGAATGTCACGAACCAGCACCAGCTCCTGGTGCCCCTCCTCGAAGGTGGTGTTGAGCACCTCGGACGGATCGGTGAACAGTCCGGCGAACATCTCCCGGTAGGCCCTGGCCACCCGGGACGGGGTGTCGGCGAGCCCGGGGCGATCCGGATTCTCGCCGACCGCGATCAGCAGCTCCCGCACGGCAGCCTCCGCACGGTCCTGATCGAACGGTCGACCGGTGTCGAGCGCGATCAGGCCGGACACGACACGATTGTTGGTGGCCGACAATCGACACCTCCTGTGTTGACTTGCCGCACGTGCACACGCGGCCTGGACGCGGTCGCCGAACCACTCGGGCGGATCCGGACGGGGCGTTCACCCAGCGTCCGAACCCCGCCCGAGGCGGGCCGCGAACCCATTGAGCCTATCGGGACCGCGGTCAGCGACGACCGTTCGGTCCGTCCCAACCGTTCTTCTCGTCCTCGTCATTCCCGGACGCCGGCTGCGCGGCCGGATGCTCCGGCTGCGAGTAGCCCGGCTGATACTGGGCGCCCGGCTGATAGCGCTGGCTGCCCGCGGGCGCCCAGCCGCCGTACGCGCCGCGCGGCTGCGGGGCCTGAGCCTCGTCCTCCTGCGGCGGCCAGCCCGGCGCCGACCAGCCGGCCGGGGCGCCGTAGTCCGGACGCGAACCGTGTGTCGGCGCACCGTGCCGCGGATAGGCCGGAGCCTGCGGCAGCGGGTAGCCCTGCGGCGCGGGCGCCGGATAGCCGCCGTACTGCGGCTGCGCGGAGCCGTAGACCGGTTCCGGATAGCCGTTGGCGGGCTGCGCCACCGGATGCGACGGCCGCGAGTCCTCCTCCGGCCACGGCTCACCGCGCTCGGCGGCCAACTCGCGCGGGGTCTTCACCGGCGGGCGATCGGACGGGGTGCGGTCACCGAAATCGTTGAAAGCCGTGATGCGCGGCCGCTTTTCGACCGTCGTCAGCACTTCCTCGAGATCCTTGCGGTGCAGGGTCTCGCGTTCCAGCAGCGCGGTGGCCAGGGAGTCCAGCTCGTCGCGGTACTCGTTGAGCACCGCCCACGCCTCGGTGTGCGCGGCCTCGATGAGGTTGCGCACCTCCTCGTCGATCTCGCGGGCCACCTCGTGCGAGTAGCTCGAGGCCATGCCCATCGACCGGCCCAGGAACGGGTCGCCCTGCTCCTCGCCGTAGCGGACCGCGCCCAGGCGGGCGCTCATGCCGTACTCGGTGACCATGGCGCGCGCGATCTTGGTGGCCTGGTCGATATCGGACGAGGCGCCCGTGGTCGGCTCGTGGAACACCAGCTCCTCGGCCGCGCGGCCGCCCATGGCCATGACCAGGCGGGCGATCATCTCCGAACGGGTCATCAGGCCCTTGTCGTCCTCGGGCACCGTCATGGCGTGACCGCCGGTGCGGCCGCGGGCCAGGATGGTGACCTTGTAGACGGGCTCGATATCGGGCATCGCCCAGGCGGCCAGGGTGTGACCGGCCTCGTGGTAGGCGGTGATCTTCTTCTCGTGCTCGCTGATCACCCGCGATTTGCGGCGGGGGCCGCCGATGACACGGTCGACCGACTCCTCCAGGGCCGCACCGGTGATCACATTGCCGTGTTCACGCGCGGTGAGCAGCGCGGCCTCGTTGATCACATTGGCCAGGTCCGCACCCGACATGCCGACGGTGCGCTTGGCCAGACCCTCCAGGTCGGCGTCGGTCGCGATCGGCTTGCCCTTGGAGTGCACCTGCAGAATCGCGCGGCGGCCGTTCAGGTCCGGGTTGCCGACCGGGATCTGCCGGTCGAAACGGCCCGGGCGCAGCAGCGCCGGGTCCAGAATGTCGGGCCGGTTGGTGGCCGCCATGATGATGACGCCGGTGCGCTCACCGAAGCCGTCCATCTCCACCAGCAGCTGGTTCAGGGTCTGCTCGCGCTCGTCGTGACCGCCGCCCAGGCCGGCGCCACGCTGACGGCCGACCGCGTCGATCTCGTCCACGAAGATGATGCAGGGGCTGTTCTGCTTGGCCTGATCGAAGAGGTCGCGCACGCGGGAGGCGCCGACACCGACGAACATCTCGACGAAGTCCGAACCCGAGATGGTGAAGAACGGCACCCCGGCCTCACCGGCAACGGCCTTGGCCAGCAACGTCTTACCGGTACCGGGCGGACCGTAGAGCAGCACGCCCTTGGGGATCTTCGCGCCCAGCGCCTGATACCGCGCCGGGTTCTGCAGGAAGTCCTTGATCTCGTAGAGCTCTTCGATGGCCTCGTCGGCGCCCGCCACATCCTGGAAGGTGGTCTTGGGCATGTCCTTCGACAGCAGCTTGGCCTTCGACTTGCCGAAGCCCATCATGCCGCCGCGGCCGCCGCCCTGCATGCGCGCCATCACGAAGATGAACAGGCCCAGCAGAATCACCATGGGCAGCATGAACAGCAGAATCTGGCTCAGCCACGAATCCTGCTTGACGGTGGTGTTGACCTTGGCGCCGGAATCCTGCGCGGCCTTGAAGACCTGCGCGGACACCTCGCCGCCGCCCGGATACTTGGCGATGAGCTTGGTCTCGCCCTTGGTGGCATCGTTGCCGTTCTTCAGCGTGATGCGCAGTTGCTGTTCTTTGTCGTCGATCTGGACCGAATCGACATTCGACTTGTCCTGGAGCTGGGAGAGCGCCACCGAGGTATCGACGCTATGCCAGCCGCGCGTGTCGTTGCTGAAATAGCTGACCAACCAGATCACGAGCAGGAAGCCCGCGACTATGGCCAGGTTGCGGAACACAGTCTTGCGGTTCATAGAGCGTCGGCCGGCGGCCAGTCCTTTCCGGGGGGTGTATCCGGTTTGCCTGCGATGCTTGCGTGGCACGCCCGTTCCGGCGAACGGATGCGGACATGCCACGTTACCGCGTACGGTCTAGTCGTTACATCGCGCAGTTCGGCAGCTAGTGCAGTTCAACAGGTAAACGGCTGGAGAACGCGGGTGGTTCCCCGACCATCTGCGGCAACACACTGGGTCGATCACCCCCTGGTGTCGGACCGAGTGGTCACAATCATGGCATGGTCGTCTCATCGTGAGTGACGACACAACAGAGCGCAGGGGGTATGGACATAGTCGAGCTACGGACACCCACAGCGATTGTGCGTCATGGCAACGGGCGTTTGACGGTGCTGCGGCCTGGAACCGACGGCGAGCGCGTGCTCGACGTGCCGGTAAGCGACCTGCTCAAGGTGCGTTTGAACCGGCGCGCCGATGACGCCGTCGTCATCGAAATATATTTGCGCTACCCGACCCCCGTCCTGACCGGCGTCCCCGCCGACCGCACCCCGCTGCCGGTGCTCATCGCCGAGCACGATGTGCCCGCCGCCACCGTCATCGTCGAGCGCATCAACAATCAGATCCTGACCACCCAGCGACTGGACGTGGCCGCCCCCGACCTCGCCCCGCCCGCGCCCTCCTGGGGACGCAGCGGGCCCGCCCGCGCGGACGTGGATCGCGCGGTGCGCCGGATGGCGCCCAAGCGGGACGCCAAGGCGGCCGTCGCCGCGCTGCAGCGTTATGTCACCCCCGGCGAATACGTGCTGGAGACCGCCCTCGTCACCGCGCAGGCGCCCGCGCCCCGGGCCACCGGACTGCTCGCGATCACCACCACCCGGATGATCTTCGTCTCGCTGAGCTCGGGCAAGCGTTTCGCCCATGAGCTACCGGTGGCGACCCTGCTGTGGGCACGCACCACCGACGGTGCCGAGGCGCCGGGCGCCGTGCTCGCCGAGTACGGCGTCGAGGTCAGCGACGGCAATCTGACCTGGCATTTCACCGGCACCGACCGGGCCGACACCGATCGGGTGACGGGCGCTTTGAATTTCGCCATCCAACGCGAGGTGGTCGACGGCGCCGCCGGGCCGGCGGATCCGGGCGTGGCGAAGCTGTACTCCGAATGGGAATTGCTGGTCGAGCGGCATTCGCTCGGCATGGTCGACGACGCGCAGTTCCAGCGGTACGGACGCGGAATTCTCCGGTCGCTGCCCGATTGAGCCCTGGGCGGATCGAGTGAAAAGGTTTGGGGTCAAGCCCCCCGAACCCGGGCGACTTATTCGTCCGGTTGCAGCGCGATACGCCGCCACGGGCTGGTGGGGCGCATCCACAGGCGCAGCAATTCCATCCGCCGGTCCACGCCACCGGATTTCAGTTCCGCGAGGTCCTCGCACGCCTGCCAGTAGGTCCACCCGGCGAGATAGGCATCGCCGAATTGCCGCCAGTTCCGGTATTTCCGCTGGGCCGGGGGCAGCGCGCGCATGAGGTAATCCCAGGCGAGATCGGCGTCGAGGTAGCCCGCGGTGTAGGCCATGCGGGCGACGGCGACCACGCGGGCCAGATCCCAGGCCTGGATGTCGGTGGGCAGCGGGCGCACCAGATGGTCGGTGAGGCCGAGTTTGATGGCCTGCGACCAGATGTCGTAATCGCGGACCAGCGCTTCCGGATTCTCCATGCCACGGAACGAGCCGACCTGCCGCAGGAACGCGCGGTGCCGGTCGGCGCGCTCGCCGAAGCGATCCCGTTCAGGGGAGTTGATGGCCGCCATGACGAGTGGATGCACGAGCGCGTACAGCGGGCCGTGCATACCGTCCAGCAGCTGTTCCATCGAGGCCATGGCCTCGGTGCCGTCGGTGATGCCCCAGGCGCCGGTCAGGGTGTCGATGGCAAGTTCGCGGCGATCACCGAGGGGATGGTCGCGTTCGGGGCCGAGCAGCAGGGCGTCGTGGAAGGCGTCCCAGCGGGAGGAGTAGAAGCCGCCGAGCGCGAGGGCGCGCAGTTCGTCGTCGGAGACCTGCGCACCGGACCAGTGATCGTCCTCGCGCTGGTCCAGCTCCGGGTACGGAAAAGTCGTCAGCGTGGGCACGTCGCGGGCAGCCATACCCCGATTGTTCCCCATCGATCTTGGAGTGGCCCGCTATTCGCCGATCGCGTGTGCCACACCGGCCGCGTCCGGTGCGAATAATCGGCAAACCATTCGGTTCGGAATTCCGGCGGCCACTCGGCGGCATTCTCACGGGCGCTGCGCGACGCACTCACGCAATTGTCTGAATCTTGCCCTGTCACAGCGGGTAATCGGGCGCTAACCTCTGGGGGCATGAGTGGGAACATCACCCTCCTCCGCGGGCTGAGTCCGGCCGCCACGGAGCAGGAAATCTACGCCGCCGCACAGGAATACGTGCGCAAAGTCGGCGGGGTGTCGGGATTGACGACGGCCACCAAGGCCGCGGTGGACAAGGCGGTGGCCGCCATTGCCGCGGCCACCACGCAATTGCTGGCGGAATTACCGGAGCGCCGGGCCTCCGAAGGCGAGCCGCCCACCCGGCGACGCGCCGCCCGGGACACCGTCGCGGAGGAAGCGAGCTGACGCTCGCGGACTCACACGCCGTAGACCGCCACGCAGTCGAGCGCGACCTCCAGTCGAGTACCACGCTGGTCGAGAGAGTGACCGAGTAGTTCTTCTATGCGCTGAATCCGGTATCGCACCGTGTTCTTGTGCACGCCGAGCAGTTTCGCGGCCCCGTCCGGGCTGCGGCGGGCTCGCAGGTAGGCATGCAAGGTTTCCCGCAGTCGCGCCGACTGCGCGTCGGGTGCGGCGAGTGCGCCCAGTTCCCTGTCGATGAGCGACCGCATGGCGGTCTCGTCGGATCCCGCCAGATAGGCGATCTCCACCTCCGCGTAGTGCAGTGCGCGCGGCAGGCCCGGGCGGGCGCGCTCGGCGACCTGCCGGGCGGCGACCGCCTCGTGGTGACCGGCCCGGAAGCCGGCGGCGTGCGCGGCGGGCACGCCGATCGCCACCCGCACGGGCGCGTCCACCGACCACACCGGATCGCCGGGCTCGGGCAGCGCGTCGTCCACGCCGATCCACGCCCACAGCGCGGTCGCACCCGAGGGCACGGTGAGCAGGCTGCCGTTGCCGAGCGTGCCCGCGTAGCGGGCCACGATCCGGTCGAGCCGGCCGACGGCCTCGCCGTTGCTGTCCGACGGCAGTGGCGCGGCATCCTCGTCCGTCCACAGCACCAGCGCCAGATGCCGCTGCGACAGCCGGTATCCGAGCCGGCCCGAAGCGGTTTCGATATCCACCTCGGCGCCGTCCAGCAGGGCGCGCACGGTCTCGGCGCGCTGGGTGAGCGCGGCGCGCAGGCCCCGCTCCCGCTCGGCCATGTAGGTGTCGGTGAGAGCCTCGACCGAGGTGCTGACCCAGCGCGTGGTGCGGTCGAAAAGCCGTAGCAGCACCGATCTTTCGATGTCCTGCGGCAGCTGCCGCTGTTCGAGCACCTCGGTCATGTAGTCGATGACCGCCTCCTGGCCGAGGTGGTAGACGCGCAGCAGCAGCCGCACGTCGTAGCCGCGGCGGGCGACGGTGCGGGCGAAGGCGTGCGCCTCGGGCGGGACCGGGTATTCGAACAGGTCCTGAGTGAGGCCGCTGAGCACGGCGACCGCGTGGGCCCGGCTGCTGGCGGCCAGGTCGCGGCGCATATCGCGGTCCCGCATCTCCGGGATGCGGGCGATGATGGCGTCGTCGAGACGGGTGACGACCTGTTCCAGGGTTTCGGCCGGGAGGGTTTCCGCGACGAAATCGGCGATCCAGAGCCGGATCTCCGCCGGGTTCGCGGGCGTCGCCACGGGCACTCCTCCGAGGTTGTACTCAGAGCACAAAACCGACCGGAAGAATTGACCCGATTGGCCAAGCATGGGCTCACGAAATTGTGTCACGATCATAGTCCAGTGAGCTGGGGCACAGCTCGCCGTCGCAACGTAGCGCACGTGGGGAGAGGCACATCGTGACCAATACCGAACCCGCCGCGGGCACCGCTCGCAAGACCGGGACTCGCAAGCCGGCCGGGACGGCCATCAAGGCCACCCCGAAACCGGGAGCCACCCCGAAACCGGAGGCGGCCCCGGCGCCCGCCACCGAACTCGAGGTCCGCAATCCGGCGACCGGCGCACTCGCGGGCACGGTGCCGATCGATTCGGCCGAGACGGTCGCCGCCAAGGTCGCCGCCCTGCGCGCGCAGCAGCCCGCCTGGGAGGCCCTGGGCCCCGACGGGCGCAAGGAGTGGCTGCTGAAACTGCAGGACTGGCTGGTGGACAACACCGATCGCCTGGCCGACGTGCTGCAGTCCGAGACCGGCAAGGCCCGGGTGGACTCGCTCATCGACCCGGCGTTCTCGGTCGACCTGACCGGCTACTACGCCCGCCGCGCCGCGAAATTCCTTGCCGACGAACACCCTTCGCCGCACAGCCCGCTGGCCCGGGTCAAGCAGCTGACCACCGTGTTCCGGCCCTACCAGGTGGTCGGTGTGATCACGCCGTGGAACTTCCCGCTGGCCATGCCGGTCATCGATGTGATCCCGGCGCTGGCCGCGGGCGCGGCGGTCATCCTGAAACCGTCCGAGGTGACACCGCTTTCGGCGGTCGAGCTGGCGCGCGGCTGGCGCGAGATCGGTGCGCCGCCGGTGTTCGAGGTGGTCACCGGCGCGGGCGAGACGGGCGCGGCCGTGGTCGGGAACGCCGACTACATCCAGTTCACCGGTTCCACCGCCACCGGCCGCAAGATCGCGGCGGCCTGCACCGAGCGGATGATCCCGTACAGCCTGGAACTCGGCGGCAAGGACCCGGCCATCGTGCTGGCCGACGCCGACCTGGAGCGCGCCGCGCACGGCATCGCCTTCGGCGGGCTGTTCAACGCCGGGCAGGTGTGCATCTCGGTCGAGCGCGTGTACGTGGAAGCGCCTGTCTACGACGAGTTCCTGGCGAAGCTGACCGCCGCCGTCAAGGAGGTCCGCCAGGGCGTGGACGGCCGCCAACCCCAGTACGACATGGGCGCACTCGCCAACGAGAACCAGGCGCAGATCGTGCAGCGGCACGTCGAGGAGGCCGTCGAGGCGGGTGCGCGTGTCACGACCGGCGGCAAGCGCACCGGCGTCGGCACGCTCTTCGAGCCGACCGTGCTCGCCGACGTGGACCACACCATGACCTGCATGACCGAGGAGACCTTCGGGCCCACGCTGCCGGTCATGAAGGTGGCCGACGAGGCGGAAGCCATTCGCCTGGCCAATGATTCGATCTACGGCCTGTCCGCCTCGGTCTGGTCCGGCGACAAGGATCGCGCCGAACGCGTTGCGCGCCAACTGAACGCGGGCGCGGTGAACATCAACGACGTGTTCGCCAATATGTTCAGCTTCGCACTGCCCATGGGCGGCTGGGGCCTGTCCGGCACCGGCGCGCGCTGGGGCGGGGCCAGCGGCGTGCGCAAGTACTGCCGTCAGCAGGCCATCACCAAGCCGATCCTGCCCACGCAAACCAAAGAGCCGCTGTGGTTCCCGTATTCGCCGGCCAAGCTGACCATCGCCATGGGCGCCATGCGGGCCGCGGGCACCCGCGGACTGCGGCGGATCAACCTGCCCGCCATCATCAAGACCGTGCGGGGGATGTGATGGCCGACTTCGGAACGATCGCCGGCAAGGTCGTGGTGATCACCGGCGGTGCGCGCGGCATCGGCCTGGCCACCGCGACCGCCCTGCAGGCCCTCGGCGCCAGGATCGCCATCGGCGATATCGACGAGGCCACCGTCAAAGAGTCCGGCGCCGCACGGGGTTTCGACGTCTACGACCGGCTGGATGTCACCGACCACCAGTCCTTCGACGCCTTTCTCGACGAGGTCGAGCGCCGCCTCGGCCCGATCGACGTGCTCATCAACAATGCCGGGATCATGCCCACCGGCCGCGTGGTGGACGAACCGGATCAGATCACCCGCCGCATTCTCGATATCAATGTGTACGGCGTGATCCTGGGTTCCAAGCTGGCCATCGGGCGCATGCTGCCGCGCGGGCGCGGGCACGTCATCAATATCGCCTCGCTCGCCGGCGAGACCCACATTCCGGGCCTGGCCACCTACAACGCCAGCAAGCACGCGGTGCTGGGCTTCACCGACACCCTGCGCGAGGAGTACCGGGGCACCGGGCTGCGCTTCTCCTCGGTGCTGCCGACGCTTACCAGAACCGAACTGGGATCCGGGGTTACGGGGCCCAAGCTGCTGCGCCCGGCCGAGCCGGAGGAGATCGCCGACGCCATCACCGAGCTGATCGTGGAGCCGCGCTCCAAGGTTCGCGTCACGGCGGTGGCGGGCATCATCTCGCAGGTGGTGGGTCTGCTGCCGCAGTCGGTGGGCGATGCCATCGGGCGCGCGCTGGGTGCGCGGACCGCGTTCCTGGACGATGTGGACTCCGACGCGCGCAAGGCCTATGAGAACCGGGTGCGCGAGTAGCTCACCGTAGGGTCGGCGGCATGGGTAGCAGGAGTGCGGTTTTCGCCGGATTGTCGACACTGGATCTCGCCTATGCCGTCGACCGGTATCCCGCCGAGGACTCCAAGACCCAGGCCGCCGACCTGTTCCTCGGCGCGGGCGGACCGGCGGCCAATGCGGCGGTGACCTACGCCTTCCTGTCCGGCGCGACCCCGGCCCTGGTGACCGCGCTGGGCAAACATCCACTGGCGGAACTGATTCGCGGTGATCTGTACCGGCACGGGGTCACCGCCGTGGACCTCACGCCCGACGGCGATCAGCAGCCGCCGGTGTCCTCGATCATCGTCGCCACCGCGGCGGCCACCCGGACCATCGTGTCGCTGGACGGATCCCGGATCCACCCGGCCCTCGACGAGTCCGCGGCCGAGGTGCTCGACAGCGCCACGGTGCTGCTGGTGGACGGCCACTATCCCGAACCCGCGCTACGGCTGGCGACGGCGGCGCGGGCGGCGGGCGTGCCCGTGGTGCTGGATGCCGGCCGCTGGCGTCCGGTGCACGGCGCGCTGCTGCCGGTCGTCGATATCGCCATCTGCTCTAGTACCTTCACTCCGCCTGGGGTACAGGGTGATTCGGCCGGTGAGATATTCGACCACCTGCACGCGGCGGGACCGCGGCTGGTCGCGATCACCGGTGGTGGCGGGCCGATCCGATACTCGATGCCCGGCGAACGCGGCGAGATCCCCGTCCCCGCGGCGCCGGCCGTGGACACCCTCGGGGCGGGCGACATTCTGCACGGCGCGTTCTGCCATTTCCACGAGCGTGGCGCGGATTTCCCGGTCGCGCTGCGGCGCGCGGCCGCGGTGGCGACGGCCTCCTGCGGTTTCCCCGGTACCCGGGAGTGGATGCGGCACTTCGACATTCGGTCGATCAGATGACGCGTTCAGTCGATGCGGTAGCCGCGTCCGGCCTTGCGCAGCACCAGATCGGCTCGGGTGCGGGTGGATTCGACGAGGGCGGCATTGCGGAGGTCGCTGTGCGCCACCTTGATCCGCGCGGCCTCGAGGGTGCGGCCGCCGCGAATGTGGCGGCGCAACAGGCGTTGTTCGATGATCGGGCGCGGCACCTCCAGGTACCAGGTCTCGTCGAGCAGGGGGCGCACGGCGGCCCAGGCCGGATGGGCGCGGTCGTCGAGCAGCAGGTAGTTGCCCTCGGTCACCACGATGGATTGGCGGTCGAACACGATGCCGCCGGGGACCGGTTCGTGGATCTCGCGATCGTAGGTGGGCCAGGACACCGGCGTGCCCGGCGCGGTCTCGCGAATGGTGCGCAACAGCGCCACATAGCCATCGGTGTCGAAGGTGTCGGGTTCGCCCTTGCGATCGAGGAATCCGGCGGTGCGCAGCTGGGCGTTGGTGAGGTGGAATCCGTCCATGGGCGCGACTTCGGCGATCGTAGCGCCGGCGGTCAGATTCAGTTCGTCGCGAATGCCGCGGGCCAGGGTGGATTTGCCGGCGCCGGGCGGGCCCGCGATACCGAGCAGAAACCGACCGGAATGCCCGTCGGCGCGGCGGCGAACGCGAGCCGCCAACTCCGCCAACGAGGTTTCGACACTGCCACGCATCGCCACCCCTCCGAGCCTACGGGGAATCAATGCCCACCTTCGGGAATGGCACGCACCAGCGCCTGCAGGTCCTCCTCCAGCAGCCGCGAGAGCCGGTAGGTGACCACGAACGCCAGCACGCCGCCGACACTGATCAGCCGAAGCGGCACGATCACCAGCGACAGATCGGCGGTCGACACGAAGGTCACGCTGGCCACCGCCAGCAGCGGCACCGACGCGGCCGCGGCGAGATAGAAATTGCTGCGCCGGGCCAGCGCCGACAGCTGCCGGCGATCGGCGGGCCCCACCGAACCGCGCGCCAGCAGCTGCGGATACAGCGACCGCACCGCGTACACCATGATCAGGAAGAACGGATAGGCCAGCGCGATGGTCGCGCACACCACCTGCGCGGTGAAGAAGTGCGCGAAGGCATTGTGCGGCAACCGCGCTCCCGTACCGGACAGGGCCAGCGGCCACGCCACCCCGGCGATCAGCCACATGGCGAACGGCACCCACACCGCCCGCTCCCCCATCAGCAACGTGTCGGATCGGGCGTGGGCCAGCTGGGCCGGGGTGTACCGGTGCCCGCGGGCCAAGCGGTAGGAGACGGTCAGCGGCCGCCGCGCCAGCCACAACAGCAGCAGCGCCGCCAGCGGGAAGGCGACCAGATTGTTCACCAGCGCCACCTGCTCGAACCGCTGCTGATCCACCAGCGGCAGCTCGTTCACGACGAGACTCCGGTTGATCCGGACGTTGTACCAGCTGGCCACAGCATTCGGCAGGCCCACGCACAGCATCGCGATCGGCACCGGCCAGCCGCGCAACCGGGCCCACAGCGTGTGCGGCGGCGGATCCACCAGATCCCGGGCCCGCGGGTCGAGGCACAGGTTCAGCTGCCCGGCCAGCTGGCCGCCGGTCTGCCAGCGTCGCGCGGGATCGGGTTGCAGGCATTCCAGCAGCACCCGCCGCAGCGCGGCCGGGGTGTCCGCGGGCAGGGTATCCAGGGCCGCCGCGGGCACGCCCGCCATCCGCCGGGCCAGCATGGCCCGCACCGCCCCGGTATCGGTCCCGCCGTCCGCATCGTCGAATGGCAATGCGCCGGTGAGCATTTCCCACAGCACGAGTCCGAGCGAGTAGATGTCGCCCCGGGTGTCCGGCAGCGGCGCGGCCGGATCCAGCTGCGCGGCCAGCGCCTCGGGCGACCGATACCGCAGCGCCCCGGCATCATTCGCGCCCGCCCCGAGGAACGCCCCACTCCAGTACACCGGCCCCAGCGCGAAATCCGCGAGCTTGGGCACCCCTTCCGCCGTGAAGAGCACATTGCCGGGCCGGATGTCGCGATGCAGCACCCCCTGCCGCAACCCGTAGTCGAGCGCCTCCGCCAGCCGCCGTCCCACCCACGCCACGGTTTCCGGCCAGCTCAGCCCGGCGATCTCGGCCCGCACCCGGGACCCGGCCGGCCGGATCTCGCCCTTGGCCTCCATGGCCGCGTCGATGGCCCGCAGCAGCAGTCCGCCATCGGCGCTGTCGCGCCCGGCCGTCGCGGATTCCTGCCGCAGCCGGGCCAGCACGCCGTCGACGGTGCCGCCGGGCAGATACTGCATGTACAACAGCCGCAACGGTTTTCCGGTGCTGCCGTCGGCGATCAGGCGCTGGTCGAAGACCCGCACGATGTGCTGGTGGTCGAGCTGCGCGACGGTGTCGGTGTCGCTGTCCACGCCCGCCTCCACCCGCACCGCGACCAGCCGCTGCATGGACCGCTGCCGGGCCAGGAACATGCGGCTGTGTTCGCGGCCGCCGAGATCGGTGAGCAGGTCGAAATCGTCGAGGCTGCGGCCGGTTCCGATGCCCTCGGGCAGCACGGGCGGCGGGGGCGGTGGGGTGTCGCCGGTGAAGCGGCGGCGGATCTCGGTGGCCGCCTCCGGGTACTCGGCGGTGAAGCTGTCCACGTCCACCGGCCGGAAGCGGCTGCGGGCCACGTACTCCTCGCAGACCAGGTCGGCGAAGGCCGGGCTGGTCCCCACCTCCGGGAATTCCCGGCGGTACTCCGCGAGCCGCTTCTCCATTCCGGCGCGCCGCCGGCGCTGCCGCATGTCCACCCGCACCAGATCGGTGAGGACCGCGAGCCGCACCTCGTGCCCGTCGGGCAGGTAACCGGCCAGGGGCGGCGGTTCATCGCGGTCGCCGCGCAGGGTGGATTCCCAGTCGGCAGCGAAGCGGGCGAGGGCTTGCGCTGCGAGTTCACTCACGATTCGGTACCCGCCCCGTTTCCGGGCGCCCGCGACGAGGGGGTCGACGACACCACCCGCTCCAGCGCCGCCAGGTCGGCCTCCAGCGCCCGGAACATGGCATAGATCAGGACGAAGGCCGCGATCCCGCCGACGCTGAGCACCCGCACCGCGACGATCACCTGCGGAATGTCGTCCGGCGGGAGGAACGTCACGCCCGCCACCGCCAGCAACGGGACCGACGCCGCGACCGCCAGATAGGTGGTGCAGCGGTGGCCCAGCCGGTGCAGCCACACCGCGTCCTCGGCGCTGATGTCCCCGTGCCGCAGGAACATCGGATAGATGCACCGCACCAGATAGAAGGCCACCAGGAAGAACGGATACGCCACGGCGATGGCCCCGCACACCACCAGCGACACCAGGAAGTGCACCATGCCACGGGCCGGTAGGTCGGGAGCCGTCATGCGCAGCACCGTCGGGAAGGTGATGCCCGCGAGCACCCACAGCGAGAACACCACCAGGGAGATGCGCTCCCCGGCCAGCAGCACGTCCGCGCGGGCTCTGCGGAGCGTCTCCGGGTCGTATTCGCGGCCCAGCCGCACCCCGCGCGGCACAAAGATCAGGGATCGGCACAGATAGGCGATGACGGCCGTCCCGAGCGGGAAGAACACCAGGTTCACTGTGGTCGTGGTGACCATGAAGGTGTGCATGGCCGACTCGGACAGGTGGTTGATGATGAAGGCCCGGTTGTGCGCGATGTTGTACAGCGACGCCAGCAGGTTCGGCACCACGATGGCCAGCGTGACCAGCGGAATCATCCACGGCCGCAACCGCATTCGCCAGCTGTGCGGCGGCGGGTCGACCAGGTCGCGGGCGCGTTCGTCCAGGCACATGTCGAACTGTTTGGCCAGGATCCCGCCGCTGCTCCAGCGCTGTTCGCGGGCGGGCTCCAGGCAGGTGAGCAGGACCCGGCGCAGCGCGGCGGGGCAGTCGGGCGGCACCCGGCCGAGGGCAGCGGTGTCGACGCCGCCGCGCCGCCGCGCCAGCATGGCCTCGAGGGTGGTGCGGTCGCCGTGGTCGCCGGGCCCGGCGGTGGTGTCGTCGAAGGGTTTCGCCCCCGTGAGCAGCTCCCACAGCACCACGCCGAGGGAGAAGATATCGGCGCGGGTGTCCAGGTCGCCGGCGCTGACGGCGGTGCCGGGGTGGCACGCGTCCAGCTGTTCCGGGGACATGTAGGACAGCGAACCGCCGAAGTACGCGACCGGGCCGGCGCTGTCGATATTCCGGCTGAAGCTGATGTTGAAGTCGGCCAGTTTCGGTACCGCCTCGGCGGTGAGCAGCACATTCGCAGGTTTCACATCCCGGTGCAGGACCCCGTGCCCGTCCGCGTAGTCCAGTGCCTCGGCCAGCCGGCGGCCCAGCCACGCCACGGTTTCCGGCCAGGACAGCCCGGCCAGCTCGGCGCGCACGCTGGAGTCGGTGGGCCGGATCTCGCCCTTCTCCTCCATCGCCGCATCGACCGCGTCGAGCAGCAGCTGTCCGCTGCGTTGCACGGGCGGGGTGGCCCGCACCCAGCGCAGCACGCCGAGCAGGGTGCCGCCGGGCAGGAACTGCATGTACAGCAGTCGCAGGCGCCGCCCGGATTCGGTGCGCAGGTCCGACATCAGCCGCTGGTCGAAGACGCGCACGATGTAGTCGTGGTCGAGCTGGGCCAGGGTCTGCGGCTCGGTGCCGTGGTCGGCGGAGATCTTCACCGCCACCAGCCGCTGCAGGGAACGCTGCCGGGCCAGGAAGACCCGGGCGAACGCCCCGGAGCCAAGACTGGTCAGCAGGTCGAAATCATCGATGCGCTGCCCGATCTCGATGCGATCGAGCAGTTCCCCGGTCTCGGGCGTGGTGATCCCGCCGGTGGCCCGGGTGGGCTCGGCCGGTGCGCCGACCAGCTGCGAGGGATCCTCGTACAGCGTCACCTCACCCGGTTCGGGTACCCGGGTGGTGTCGCCGTCCACGAGCGGCCGGGGCCGGGCGGTCGGCTCGAGCTGCGTCCGTTCGAGCTGCGTCCGTTCGAGCTGCGTCCGCTCGGAGCGTTCGAGCCCGAAGTCACCGCGCGTGGATTCGTCCAGCCCGGCCCGCCGCGTGCTCTGATCGTCGTCGTCGGCATTCAGCAGTTCCCGCAGTTCGGTCGCCTGATGCGGATATTCGCGCAGGCAGTCGCGCGGATCCACGCGCTCGCCGCTGTGCCGGCGGATGACGAACTCCTCGTACACCAGCCCGGCGGGCAGATCCCGATCCGCGAGTTCGGGGAATTCGGCGCAGTAGTCGTGCAGCCGTTTGGCCGGGGAGACCTCGGTTCCGGCGGGTCGGTGCAGCCAGCGGTGACGCATGTCCACCCGGATGAGCTCGATCAGCGCACCCCGCCGCAGCGTGGTGGCATCGGGCAGATAGTCGGCGATCCGGGGTGGGGCCGCAGTGGAGTCCCACGCCGCCGTGAAGGCGGCGATCGCACTTGATTCCGTTTTCGCCGAGTAACCGCCGGAACGGTGGTCGGAACCAGAAGCCATGTCCGCACCCCTCTGGCTCGGCACGGATGTCGTCGATCCGCACTGTCGATCCGAGGATGTCGTGGATTCTGAGATTGGGACAAAGAACCCGCCACACCCCACACCATCATCCCCGACTGCTAGCCGGAATGATAACTTGCGGCTCACGAGCGGATCACCCGATTTCGACACGAGGCGACGGGGGAAGACCAGCATGCACGACGAGGGCACGGCGCTAGCGGCTGAAATCGCCACAGCCGGCACCGCCGAGGAGGTAGCGGTGGCACGCACAACGGCCGATTCCGACACCCCATCCGACCGTCCCCCCGTGGACCTGACCACGGCCACCGGCATCGCCGCAGCCGTCCAGAACGGCTCGATCTCCCCCGAGGACGCGGTCGGCGCGGCGCTGGACCGGATTCGCGCCCGCGATCGGAAATTGAACGCTTTCAGTCTCGTTCGCGAGGAAGCGGCCCGCGCCGAGGCCCGCACGGTGGCCGAACGACCGGATCTGGACATGCTGCCACTGGCCGGCGTGCCGATCGCGGTGAAGAACAATATCGACGTCGCCGGCGAGGTCACCCGGGGCGGCTCGCTGGCCGGTCCCGATACCCCCGCCACCGGCGATCACCCGGTGGTGCGGCGGCTGCGGGCCGCGGGCGCGGTCGTCGTGGGCCTGACCACGGTGCCCGAATTCGGGCTCTGGGGTGTCACCGACGGCCCGGGCAGCATCACCCGCAGCCCGTGGAACACCCGCTACTCCGCGGGCGGCTCGTCGGGTGGTTCCGGCGCGGCGGTCGGCTCCGGCATGGTCCCGATCGCGCACGGCAATGACGGGCTCGGCTCGGTCCGCATTCCGGCGGCCTGCTGCGGCCTGGTCGGCCTCAAGCCCGGCCGCGGTCTGGTGCCCGCCGAGGTGGGGCTGGACTCGTGGGGCGGGATGACCGAGAACGGGGTCCTCGCGACGACGGTCGCGGATACCGCGCTCATGCTCTCGGTGCTGGCGGACCGCCCCGACCTGGCCGATCTGGAGACGCCCTCGACGCTGCGCATCGGCCTGGCCACCGGGG
This sequence comes from Nocardia sp. NPDC004711, assembly GCF_053601595.1. NCBI lineage: Bacteria > Bacillati > Actinomycetota > Actinomycetes > Mycobacteriales > Nocardiaceae > Nocardia > Nocardia sp. NPDC004711. Next base: position 52,689 of record NZ_JBSGCB010000008.1, read on the forward strand.
CTCCGACACCACTCGGCCATATCGACCTGGCCTGGACCGCGGCCGCCGACAAGGCCGCCGCGGCGGCCTCCCGGGCCGGCCACATCATCGGCGTCGCCGAACTCCCGTACCAGGGCTCGACTTTCGCGCTGCTGCTGCGCTGGCTGGGCAATGCCGCCCGCGAGGCCGTGACCGTCCAGCACCCGGATCGCCTGCAGCGCCGCACCCGGGTACACGTCGCCCTCGGCAAGGCGGTGCTGAAGTCCGGACTGCTGCGCCCGTCGCAGGTCGATCGGGTGGAGGCCCGGCTGCTCGATTACTTCGAGCGCTACGACGTGGTCATCACACCCACCCTGGCGACCCCTGCCCCGCGCGCCCGCCGCTGGCATTCCCGTCCCTGGCTGGCGAATGTCCTTGCGAACACGAAGTTCTCGCCGTTCACGCCGCTGTGGAACCTGGTCGGCTGGCCCGCGCTGTCACTACCCATGGGCCTGCACCCGCGCACCGGCACCCCGGTCGCGGCGCAGATCGCGGGCCCGCCCGGCAGCGAGTCGACCATCCTCCGGCTGGCCGCGCAGATCGAGGCCGCCCACCCCTGGCAGCGCGTCGCTCCCTGAGCACACCCCGGCACAGCGCGCCCGGATACAGCACAGCGCCGCGTCACTCGGTGACGCGGCGCTGTGCTTCTGTCTCGATCCCGTACTCCAGGACGGACCGCGGCAACCTCCGACCCTCTGCCGCCGCCCGTTTCGACCGGTCCGGGCCGGGGCCTACTGGGCCGCGACCGGTTCCTTCTCGGCGAAGCCGCCGTCGAGGACGCGGACGGCGAACTCGAGGATGGTGGGGCGGTCGTCGTCGGCGCGCCAGGCCACCGCCAGTTCGCACGGGGCCAGGCCGGCGACCGGGCGGGCGGTGAGGCCGGGCCAGCGGTACATGGGGACATTGTTCTCGGCCAGCAGGCACACGCCCAGGCCGAGGCTGACCGCCTCCAGACGCTCCTCGGCGGTGGCCGCTTCCGCGCCGATCTTGGCCTGACGGCCGCCGCGGGCGTCCGCACCGAGCCAGAAGTCCCGTGCCGCACCGGCTTCGGCGGGCATGGCGATGAAGGGCTCGTCGATCAGGTCGGCGAAGTCGATCTGCTCCCGGCCGGCCAGGGCGTGGTTCTCGGGCAACAGCACCCAGCGCGGTTCGGTGCGCAGCACCTGCCAGCGGTAGCGGCTGGTGTCGGGCACCGGCAGCCACATGAGCGCGAGGTCGGCCTGACGGCCGGCCAGCCCGCTGGACGGGTCGGTCCAGGACGCGGAGTGCAGGGCGAGCCGGTGGCCGCTGGCGCTCTCCAGGTCGGTGATCAGGCCGCGGCCGATGGAGGACTGGATGCCGACGCGCAGCACCTCACCGGCCTCCTGCAGGGCGACATTGGTGACTTCCCACAGTTCCAGAATCTTCCGCGCGCCTTCGAGGAGTTCCTTGCCGGCGACGGTCAGGGCCACGCTGCGCTGGTTGCGGTCGAACAGCACGACGTCGAGCTGGCGCTCCAGCTGACGGATCTGTCGTGACAGGGTGGGTTGTGCGATGTGCAGCCGTTGAGCGGCGTTGGTGAAATGCAGTTCCTCAGCGACGGCGACGAAATACCGCAGGTCGCGCAAATGCGGGTCCATAGCCCCTTGCTATCAGAATCGGTCTTGATTTTCCAGCCGTATCTGACCCAAAAGTTTGCAACTGGATCAGAAAACAGCCGTCAGGTTTGTTACAGACAGCATAGGACGCCCCCGAAACATTCTGTTAACCGGACCCGCGAATTCCTGGCCATTCACCGAGGCTCACCCACCAACCCCCTAGCGGACACTTGACCAGCAGTTACACATAAATCCGCGCCCGTGCCCGATTCCCGCTCGACCCGAGCGCTGACATCCAGCAACGGCCACTCCCCCCGGCCCACGCCCCAAACCAGCCCACCGAGTGAGTTTCGTCACATCAACACAGAAGGCCGCTCCCGGTAACCGGCAGCGGCCTTCGTTTCGATCCTCGAGAGTTGTTACTCCCCGCCGTAGACCTTCGGGTCCAGGGTGCCGATGTACGGCAGATCACGGTAGCGCTCGGCGTAGTCGAGGCCGTAGCCCACCACGAACTCGTTCGGGATGTCGAAGCCCACGGCCATCACATCCACCTGGGTGCGCAGCGCGTCGGGCTTGCGCAGCAGCGTCACCACCTCGAGCGAGGCCGGGTTGCGGCTGGACAGGTTGCGCAGCAACCACGACAGCGTCAGGCCGGAGTCGATGATGTCCTCGACGATCAGCACATTGCGCCCGGCGATGTCCTTGTCCAGGTCCTTCATGATGCGCACCACGCCCGAGGACGAGGTGGAGGACCCGTAGGACGAGACGGCCATGAACTCCATCTGCGTCGGCACGGTGAGCTTCTTGGCCAGGTCGGTCATGAAGAAGATGGCGCCCTTGAGCACGCCCACCAGCAGCAGGTCGCCCTCGGGGGCATCGGCGGGATAGCGCTTGGCGACCAGTTCGGCCAGTTCCTCGACCTTGTCGGCGATCTGTTCCTCGCTGATCAGCACCGACGCGATGTCGTCCCCGTACACGTCCGCTGGTTTCCCTTCAGTGATGTCGACCCGAATCCGGGTTCACTCCGAACCGAGTATGAGCCTGCCATGTTCACGCGCGGCAACCAACCTCGTCCCACTGGGCGAACCGCCCACCGCGACCCCGCCCTGCCCCCGCCACCGCGTGACCAGCGCCTCGACCGCCCGTAAATTGCTGTCCGTCAATGATTTTGCGCCACGCTCGAGCAACCATTCGCGAATGACGCGGCGGCGGACCGCGGGCGCGGCAGTGGCGAGCATCTCGATTCGCAGCCCGTCACCGTCCCGGGCGGCTGCCAGCAACTCTCCGGCGAGCGCGTCCAGCACCTCCCCGTCCTCCCGCAGGTGCGCTGCCGTGCGCGCGAGCGCGGCGGCCACGCCGCCGCCGAGCACGTCCTCCAGCAACGGCAGCACCTCGTGCCGCAGGCGTACCCGGGTGAATTCCGGCGCGCTGTTGTGCGGGTCCTCCCAGGGCGTGATCCCCAGATCCGCGCACAGTTCGCGGGCCACGCTCCGCCGCACCCCCAGCAGTGGCCGCCCCCAGGGCGCATCGAATTCCGGCATCCCCCGGATGGACCGCGCCCCCGACCCGCGCCCGAGCCCGAGCAATACCGTCTCGGCCTGATCGTCCAGCGTGTGCCCGAGCAACACCGGCAATCCCTGCCGCGCCTGGTCCAGCGCCGCGTACCGGGCGCGCCGGGCCGCCGCTTCCGGACCACCCGGATACCGGGCCTTGCCCGCGCGCTCGCCGAGGCCTGCGGGGCGGCCGATGTCCGGGTCGCGATCGGCGATGCCGGGGCCCGTCCCGGCACGCTCGACCGTCACGGTCAGTACCCGCGCCGACCGGCAGCCCAGCTTCGACGCCAGCGCGGCCGCCGTCGCTGCCACCTCCGCCGACCCCGCCTGCAAACCGTGATCGACCGTCAGGGCGTCCACCACGTCCGCCTCCGCACAGGCGGCGGCCGTCAGTGCGACCGAATCCGCCCCACCCGAGAGGGCCACGGCGACCACCCCGGCAGGTGCGTACCGTCCCAGCCATTCCCGCACGGCGTGCCGCATCTCCAGTGCGGCAGGCGTCTCGGGCAGCCGGGGCCGATCGTTCACGCCCTGATCGTCGCACGCGGGCCCCGGGGCCCGGTGCGGCGGCAACGGCTCAGCCGAGGACGCGGGCGACCCAGCGCTGCGGTTCACCGATTTCGTCTGTGCGGGGCAGGGTTTCGGGGTCGGTCCAGATGGTGTTGAACCGCGCCATGCCGACGGTGTCGACGACCTCGTCGACGAAAGCCTTGCCGCGCACGTACTGGGCGACCTTGGCGTCCATGCCGAGCAGTGCCCGCAGCAGCCGCTGGATGGGGTTGGCGGGGCGCTTGCGGCGCTGATCGAAGGCGGCGCGGATGCGGGCGACCGAGGGCACCACGGCGGGTCCGACGGCGTCCATGACGTGGTCCGCGTGGCCCTCCAGCAGCGTGCCGAGCATGAGCAGGCGGTCGAGGGCTTCGCGCTGCGGTGCGGCCTGGGTGGCGCGCAGCAGCCCGATGACACCGCCGGCCGGGTCGTCGCCGCGGCGGCGCTCCTTCACGGCGTCGACGAGCCGGGCCAGCATGTCGGCGAGGGGTTCGTCGCCCGCCTCACCGAGCACCTCGACATTGCGGCGCATGTATCCGGCGATCCAAGGGGCGGAAGAGAACTGGACCCGGTGGGTGACCTCGTGCAGGCACACCCAGAGCCGGAAGTCGCTGGGCGGCACGCCGAGTGCGCGTTCCACCGCCATGATGTTGGGCGCGACCAGCAGCAGCGTGCCGTCGGGCCCGGTGAACGGGTCGTACTGGCCGAGGATGGCCGTCGACAGAAACGCCAGCATGGCCCCGGCCTGCACGCCGGCCGGTTTGCCGACGAGTTTGCCCTTCTCCCCGGGTTCCACGCCGCTGCCGGTGAGCTGGGCCATGGATTCGGCGGCGGCGTGGATCCAGCCGGGCCGGTCGACGATCAGCGCGTCCGGTACCACCGACCCGTCGTCGAGACCGCTGACCTCGCGGACCGGCCCCTCGGCGCGCACCGAGGCGGCGGCGAGTTCGGCGACCGCGTGTTCGGCCGAGTATCGGGATGTCCGCGGCCCCGCGGGCACCAGCGCGGCGCCGGTGCGGGCGGCCACGTTCCAGTCCACGACACCGGTCAGATTGGTCCGGGTGCGAGCGGGGGCCACAGGGTTTTCGGATCCGGTCATGTTCATCCACCCGTCAGGAGCAGCCACAGTTGCGCAGTGCGTTGGCGACGGCATCCAGCGCGGGTCGGCTCACCTCCGGCGGCCGATCGTTCGACATCAAGGCGAACGTCAGGACCCGTCCGTCGCGGTCCAGCACATAACCCACCAACGCACTCGAGACGGACAGAGTTCCGGTTTTGGCCCGGATCCACCCCGCCCCGTCGCGATCCCGGTCGACATAGCGGGTCGCCAGCGAGCCGGTGCCGCCCGCCACCGGCAGGAAGTCCAGCAGCGGCGCGAGCGGGGAGCCATCGGTGCTGGTCGCGGCCGTATCGGCGGTCGAATTGCCTTGCGGACCAGCACCGTTGGGCAGCGCGGACACAGTCAGCACCCGGTTGAGCAGGCGCGGGGGAATGTGGTCGTCGGTCGAAAGCCCGCTGTTGTCGGCCATTTTCAGGCCGGTCAGATCGAATCCGGCGGCCTGCAGCACGGTCGTCATGGCGGTCACCGCGCCGGTGAAGGAGGCTTCCTGCCCGCTCGCCACCGCGACCTCGCGGCCGATGGCCTCGGCGAGCACATTGTCGGAGTGCACCATGGCCTGCAGCATGCGTTCCCGCAGCGGCGCGGACTGCACGGCGGCCAGCTGGTTCGCGCTCGCCGGGGCGGTGCCCAGCTTCACCTTGGCGGGATCGGCGCCCAGTTCGGTGGCCAGCTTCCGGCCCGCGTCGAGGGCGGGAGTGGTTGTGCGGGGCGAATATTCGACCAGCGGGTCGAGGCGGCCGCCGTCGATCATGACCGGGTCCAGCGGCGCGATGGAGCCGCCCGCGATATCGGCGTTGTCCCAGCCGGGCGCGAAGTTCGGGCCCGCGTAGGCGGAGGTATCGACCACGATGGAGTCCACCCGCTGCCCGGCGGTCTTGATCTGCGCGACCAGGTCCTGCAGCCGGGGCGCGTCCAGGTAGTAGCCCTTGCCGTCCGGCTGCGCGGTGATGGTCGGGTCGCCGCCGCCGACCAGCACGATCTCGCCGGGGGCCGAGCCGGTCACCACCTTGGTGGTGATCCGGTGATCGTCGGGCAGGGCGAGCAGTCCGGCCGCGGTGGTGAGGATCTTGGCGGTGGAGGACGGGATCATGCCCTTGTCCGGGTCCATGGTCCACAGCACCTTGCCGGTGTCCCCGTCGGAGACCGAGGCGGCGAAGATCCCGAGGTCCGGATTGCCGACCACCGGTCCGAGCGCGGCGGCCAGCCCGTTCGCGGAGGCGGCGGGCGCGGTCACCGGGGCGGGCGCGACCTGCGGAATCGGCTTCACGGGCGCGGGCGGATCGGCGATCGTCAACCCCCCGTGCCGGAATTCCTCCGTCCAGGGCTTCAGGATCACCGCCACCGCCCCGGCCGCCGCCACCACGACGACCAGCACCAGCGACACCACGATCCAGGTTCTGCGTCGCCGCTTGGCCTCCAGACCACCGATGTTCTGCTTGTTCCGACCAAACACCTGCCGCTGTCTCCCTGATACCTGTGGTGGGGCTGATGGCTCTACCGCGGTCCACACTATCCTCGTTGCGCAGTCGTTCCCTTGAACGAGCTGGCGAGTCGGCAGCTATACCGCCCACCGAAAAGGAGATGACGTGGAGTTCGACGTCACCATCGAGATCCCCCGGGGTCAGCGCAACAAGTACGAGGTCGATCACGAGACCGGACGCGTTCGGCTGGACCGCTACCTGTACACGCCGATGATGTACCCGGCCGACTACGGCTACATCGAGAACACCCTCGGCGGCGACGGCGATCCGCTGGATTGCATGGTGCTGCTGCCCGAGTCCGTGTTCCCGGGTGTGCTGGTCGAGGCCCGTCCGGTCGGCGTGCTGATCATGAGCGACGAGGCCGGCATCGACGAGAAGCTGGTGGCGGTGCCCGCCGGCGACAAGCGCTGGGCGCACATCCAGGACGTCGAGGACATCCCGGAGTTCCAGCGCAAGGAGATCGCGCACTTCTTCGAGCACTACAAGGACCTGGAGCCCGGCAAGTGGGTCAAGGTCGAGGGCTGGGAGGGCCGCGCGAAGGCCGAGAAGCTGGTCGACGAGGCCTACGCTCGCCTGAAGGAGCAGGGCGGCCACTGAGCTCCCGCCGACGAGGGGCGGCGCGGATTCCGCGCCGCCCCTTTCGTTTTCCCGAATCCCCCGTCCTATTCGGCAGCGGCCGCGAGCCCGGCGGTCGTGCGCAGCGGGACTTCCTTCCAGAACACCACCAGCACGAACGCCAGCAGGGTGACGGCGGATGTAGTCAGGAAGACCGTCGACAGCGATTCCGCGAATCCCACCTTGAACGGGTGTGCGAGCACGGGATCGAGCTTCTGGATCACCGAACTGTCGTTCAGCACCCCCTGCGCCGCCGAGGTGTCGTGTTTCAGAAGTCCTTGCGACAGCGCCATATCCGCGGGATTCCCGTCGTGCGCCCCGGCGGCGACGGTGTCCTGGAACCTGCGGTCCTTGCCCGCCTCCAGCAGTTGCGCGCGGATATTGGGTCCGAGCCGATCGAACAGGATCGACAGGAACACCGCGGCGCCGAGCGTGCCGCCGATCTGCCGGAAGAAGGTGGCGGCAGCGGTGGAGACGCCCATGTCCTTGGGCGGCAACGCATTCTGCAGCGCCACGATGAGCGGCTGCATGAGATTGCCCAGCCCGAAGCCCACGCACAGCATGAACAGCACCACGATCCAGAACGCCGTATCGGCCTTCAGGTAGTGCAGCAGGAACAGCCCGATGGTGATCATGGCCGAGCCCAGTAGCGTGTAGACGCGGTAGTGCCCGGTGCGCGAGATCAATTGCCCCGACACCACCGAGCCGATCATCATGCCCAGCACCATGGGGATCATCTGCAGCCCGCCCAGCATCGGGCCGGCACCCCGGTCGGCCTGCAGATACTGTGGCAGCAGCAGGATTCCGCCGAACATGCCCGCGCCCACCACGAACGAGATGACCACGCCGAGCGCGAAGATGCGGTTGGCGAAGATGCGCAGCGGGACGAGCGCGGCCTCTCCCAGCGCGGCTTCAACCAGGATGAAGGCGATCACCCCGAACGCGCCGATCAGGTAGCAGACGATGGATCGCGCACTGCCCCAGCCCCATTCGCGCCCCTGCTGGGCCACGATGAGCAGCGGGCTCATGGCGATGATGAGCGCCAGCGCACCCCAGTAGTCCACGCGGTCACGGGATTTCTCGCGTGGCGGCAGGCGCAGCACCCGGGTTACCACGACCAGGGTGAACAGGCCGATGGGCACGTTCACCAGGAACACCCAGCGCCAGCCCGCGATCCCGAGAATGCTGTGCTGTCCCGCGAACAGCCCGCCCAGCACCGGCCCGATCACACTCGAGGTACCGAACACGGCCAGGAAATACCCTTGGTACCTGGACCTTTCGCGCGGGCTCACGATGTCGCCCACGATGGTCAGCGCCAGCGACATGAGCCCGCCCGCGCCCAGCCCCTGCAGCGCCCGGAAGGCGGCCAGCTCGTACATGGACTGCGCGAAGGTGCACAGCAGCGAGCCGGTCACGAAGATGGTGATCGAGGCGAGGTAGAAGGGCTTGCGCCCGTACATGTCCGAGAGCTTGCCGTACAGCGGCGTGGCCAGGGTGGCGGTGATCAGATACGCGGTGGTCGCCCAGGCCTGCAGTGAATACCCGTTCAGATCGTCGGCGATGGTGCGGATCGCGGTGGACACGATGGTCTGATCGAGCGCCGCGAGCAGGATGCCCAGCAGCAGCCCGCTGAGGATCACCATTATTTCGCGATGAGTGAAGCCGCCCGCACCGGTCGACTCGCTCACCTCGGATGTAGCCATGACCAAACCTCCGGTCCCCCGCCCAAAACGATAGGCCGGGAACCGGAGGCATGGGGTCCTTTTACGAGGCCGGAACCCCTGGGGTCACTTGCCCTTGAACTCCGGGGGGCGCTTCTCGAAGACCGCCTGGATGGCCTCGGTGAGGTCCTCGGACGGCAGGAACGCCGAGTTCCAGGCCGATACGTAGCGCAGCCCGTCGGCGATCCTGCCGCGCTTGGGCTGGTCGAGGACGTCCTTGATGCCCTGCACCACCAGCGGCGGGTTGGCGGCGATCTCGCGCGCCATGGCGTGGGCGGCGTCCAGCACGGCCTGCTGGTCGGCGTGCACGTCGTTGATCAGGCCGATCTTCTCGGCGCGGGCCGCGTCGATGTCCTTGCCGGTGTAGGCGAGTTCACGCACGTGCCCCTCGCCGATGATGCCCGGCAGCCGGTGCAGCGAGCCGATGTCGGCGACGATGGCCACCTTGGCCTCGCGCAGGCTGAACTTGGCATCGGCGCTGGCCAGGCGGACATCCGCGGCGGCGATGAGGTCCAGTCCGCCGCCGATGCACCAGCCGGAGATCGCCGCGATGACCGGCTTGACGCAGTCGGCGACCGCGGTGACCGAGTCCTGCATGCTGCGCACGTGCTTGAGGAAGTCGGTGCGCGGCCCGGCGAGCGCCCGGTCGGCCAGCAGCGGCCCGAAGAGCGGGCTCATGGCCGGCAGGTCCAGGCCGTAGGAGAAGTGCGTGCCGGATCCGGTGAGCACGATGGCGCGGATGTCCGGGTCGGCGTCGAGTTCGCCGAAGATCAGCGGCAGTTCGCGCCAGAAGTCGGGGCCCATGGCATTGCCCTTGCCGGGACCGGTGAGCGTCACCTGGGCGATGTGGTCCTTGCTTTCGACCTCGAAAGCCTTCCAATCGGTCATCGGTCCAGCGTATCGGGGGTGCCGAGGGCGTGGCGGGCCGGTGTTAATCCTGTGCTAAATCTGCTGCGTCCCAGTGTTTTCGATCCGCTTTCCGGCGGACGATTAGCGGGTCCGCACAACTCGCCCATCCCGTGTGTGAGGTCTGGATGTTGATGCATCACGGAATCGGCCTCGACCGCTTCAATACGCTCCCCCGCCGCCGCGCGATTCATGCCCTGTACGAATGCTGCTGCAATGTCACCTGGGCCCAGAAGATCGCCGACGGCCGCCCGTACCCGGGCCACACCGCACTCCAGACGGCCGCCGCGGCGGAGCTGCGCGCCCTGTCCGCGATCGACCTGGAACGAGTCTTCGATTCCTGTGCGCACCAGTGGGTTTCGCAGCGCACCGCCGAGGAGCTGGCCCCGATCGTGCGCGACCGCCTCACCGAGCTGCTGGGCCCGGAGGAGGGCTATCCCGACTACTGATCCCCGGCACATCCACCGCAATCGCTCTACCCTGGTTGCCATGCGCAGGTCCCTGCCACCGGTCGCGTCGAAGGTCTCCGACACCTTGATCGCGCGCGGCCATCACGGGGTGATCATCACCCAGCCCAGTCCCACCCACACCGCGCAGGAAGCCGCCGACGCGCTCGGCGTGACAGTAGGGGCGATCACCAAATCGCTGGTCTTCCTGCTCGACGACGATCCGGTGCTGCTGCTGGTGTCCGGCGCGCACCAGGTGCATCTGAGCCGCACGGGGGAGCGCCTCGAGGGCACGCTCTCCCGGGCGCCCGCGGCCATGGTCCGCGAGGTGACCGGGCAGCCCATCGGGGGTGTCGCCCCGCTCGGGCACCCCACCAATCTGCCGACCTTCGTCGACACCGCGTTGTCGCAGTATCAGGAGTTGTGGGCCGCAGGCGGGCATCCGAACACGCTGTTCCGCACCACCTTCGGGGAATTGGTCCGGATCACCGCGGGCCTGGCCATCGACGTGGACTGAGCACCACCTACCGGCGCGGACCGGGCAATTTCTTACAGGGTGGAATAACCGGGCGCTCGACCACGTAGTTTCGTGACGTGAGCGATTCCCCGACGCCCGGCACCGAGCTACACGTGCCCGACGATCTGAGCGGCATTACCGCGCAGCAGTACCGCGCCGCCATGCGGCACTATCCGGCCGGGGTCACCATCGTCACGCTCGAGTCCGACCAGGGTCCGGTGGGCTTCACCGCCACCTCGTTCGCCTCGCTCTCCGCACAGCCGCCGCTCATCTCGTTCAATATCGCCGAGACTTCCTCCAGCATCGAGGCCATGCTGCGGGCCGAATCGCTGGTGGTGCATTTCCTCGGCGAGCATCAGAAGCATCTGGCCCAGCGGTTCAGCCGGGCCGCCGAGGAGCGTTTTACCGACCGGTCCCTATGGACGACGCTCGGCAGCGGCGAACCCGTCCTGCACGGCACGCCCATCTGGGTCCGCGCCACGGTCCATCAGCTCCTCCCGATCGGCGACCACACCCTGGTCATCGGCCTGGTCACCCAGGTGCACGACAACACCGAGAACTCCCCGGCGGTCGGCCCGCTGGTGTATTACAACGGCGCGTACCACCGCGCCGAGATCGCCGACTGACTCGGGCGCCGACTCAGGCCGCGGCCGAGGCCGCCGTGCCGATGCCCAGCGCCGCCAGGATCGCCGCGCTCGCCTGCTCCAGCCGGACCCGGACGCGCGGCCGTCGCAGCAACTCCACCGCCCGCGCGGCCGCCACCGCCAGCAGGATCATTTCGATTGCCGCGATACTGGATTCGATGGCTCCGAGCGTGAGCGTGTCGAGGAATGTCACCCGGGTCAGGAACTGCGGCAGCACCGCGAGGTAGAACAATCCCACCTTCGGATTGAAGACACACGACAGCAATCCGGCAGCGAAGGCCGAGCGGAGCGACGCCGGCGCACCCTGCGCCACCGCGACATCCGCCCCGCCGGGCCCGCGCCGATGCGCCAGCAGCGCCCGAACGCCCAGGTACACCAGGTAGATTCCGCCGATCACCTTGAGCGTGCGATACGCGGTCGCCGACTGCTCCAGCAGCGCCGCGACCCCGGCCGCGACCACGGTGGCCCACACGATCCCGCCGAACGCCGAGCCCACTGCCGCCGCGATTCCGGATCGCGATCCGGCCATCGAGAATCGCAGTACCAGAAAGGTATCCGGCCCCGGCGTGAGCGCGAGCAGCACACACAACCCCACGAAACTCAGTAGCAGCGGAAAACTCATGCCCTCCATGGCAACCCATCACCGCGGACCGGCGCAAGGGTGAGATCGCTGACCCTGCCCCCGACGAACAGGGTCAACGACGCACCGCGGAAATGACGAAGGCCGCCGCCCCTGTCGATCAACGGGGGTCGGCGACCTTCGGGGTTGCGAGTTTCAGTTCCGCGCGCTGAATTCCGCACCCAGCTCACGGAACAGATCAGTGTTCATCGTGAACGCCAGTCGCGCCTCGTCGAGTACGCGATCGACCTCGGGGCCGTCGAGGGGAAGCTGGTCGAGGGCCTCGCGGTAGTCGCGCTTGAACGCGGCCGGGTTGGCGATGTCCTCGAAGACGTAGAACCGCACGCCGTCGCCCTTCTTGGGCAGGTTCCACAGCTTCTCGGCGGTACCGCGAATGACCTGACCGCCGGAGAGATCGCCCAGGTAGCGGGTGTAGTGGTGGACGACATAGCCGGCCGGCCAGTCGTCCGCGCACTCCTCGATGCGGGCGGCGTAGGCGGTGGTGGCGGGCAGTGCGGTCAGTTCATCGCGCCAGTTCGCGCCGCCGAGGTGGGCCAGGTCGGCCTCCAGCGCGGCCAGCCGCGCCAGTTCCGGCTTGACGAACGGACCCGCGACCGGGTCGGAAGCCAGTGCGGCGGAGCGCTTTTCGAGGGCGGCGTAGACGAACCAGAGCTGGGCGGTGTACCGGTAGAAGGCCTCCACCCCGAGCTGCCCGCCGAGCATGTCGCGCATGAACGTGGAGTGTTCCGCCTCGTTGTGCTGCTGCTCGGTCGCGGTGCGAATGAGCGTCGAGAACGGGGTGCTGGTCTCCAGCATGGTCGGGCTCCTCGTGGTCAACTCGGGGGCACACCACTTTGGCTACCCTAACTTCGACACCGACCATACGCCCCAGCAACGTTCGCGCGATTCGAACTTTGCGGCCCACCCGATCCAACTTTCGGACGATTTTTCCGATACGGTCGTGTGCGAGTCACAACGATGGGTCGGCCGGCGGGAGACTCCCGTTCGGACAGCGATCGCCTTCCGAACCGCTGACGATCAGCGCCGACCCGATCCCCTATCCTCCAGACGATCGCGGCCCACCGATGACGATGCCGCGCCTACCGCGGTTCCGAGTTGCCCATCATGACCCACGTAGGAGGACCGAGCATGGGCGTTTTCAGGTATCGGGTAGCGCATGCGCTGGGATTTCGCCCATGGGAAGCAGCGGCCCGGCAGCGCGATGTATCCCGCATACTGGCCGCCGAATTCGACCAGGAGCAGGCGGGAGCACAGCCGCCCGCCGGGACCGCCTTGGATCTCGGCTGCGGCACCGGCGGGCACGCCGTGGAACTGGCCCGCCGCGGCTGGCGGGTCACCGGGGTCGACATCGTGCCGAAGGCGATCCGGCTCGCTACCAGACGCGCCCGCGCCGCCGGCGTCGATGCCCGCTTCCTGGAAGGCGATATCACCGCCCTCCCGGCCGAGGTCGGCACGGGATACCGGCTGATTCTGGACTTCGGTGTCTTCCACGGCCTCACCGACCCCGAACGGCACACCATGGGCCGGCAGGTGGACATCGCCGCCGCCGCAGACGCAACCCTGCTCATGGTCGCATTCGAACTGGGCCGCCATGGCCCACTGCCACGCGGCGCCGCACCGGCAGACATCACGGCCGCATTCCCAGGTTGGACCATCATCGAAGACGTGCCCATGCTGAAGGTGGCGGCCAGGATGGTCCACCTCTATCGGCTGCGCCGCACCGGGGCTTTATCGCAAGCATGAGAGCCGCACCGGGGCTTTATCGCAAGCATGAGAAGGGTGCAGGTGCCTCCGAAGCCGACACCCCGGGCTCGGACAGTGGCGGAAACCGAGGCGCCGTCGGCCTTGGACCGGTCGCTATCCAGGGTCCTCACGAACGAACGCGGATGACCGTCTTTCCCTTGCGTCGCTCGGTGGGGTTGAAGGCGGCGACGGCGTCGTCGAGGGTCGCAACCGTGCCGATGTTCGTCCGCACTCGTCCGTCGCGCACCCGCTGGGCGATCTCACCGAGTTGGGTGCGGTCGGATACGACGACGAAGTCGATCGCCAGTCCGCGGGCGGGTCGCGCCTCGGGCGGCCCGGTGACGGTCACCAGCGTTCCTCCGGCTCGAACGAGATCCGCCGACCGCTTCTGGATGTCTCCGCCGATGACATCGAAGACCAGATCGACTCCGCCGATGTCGTCCAGAGAGTCGTTCTGAAGGTCGACGAACTCGTGCGCCCCGAAGTCGAGCGCGGTCTGCCGGCCGGCCGCGCGCCCGGTGCCGATGACGTAGGCGCCGGCCTCACGTGCGAGCTGGGCTGCCATCGACCCGACTACGCCGGCTGCACCGTGCACGAGGACGCTCTGCCCCGCCTGAAGCCGGCCGTGCTCGAACAGCCCCTGCCAGGCGGTCAAGCCCGCCATCGTGACGCCCGCGCCCACCGTGAAGTCGATGTCGCCCGGCAGCGGCGCGAGATTACGTGCCTCGACGACCACGTACTCCGCCAGCGTGCCGTCACGAGTCCAGTCCGTCAGCCCGAACACCCGCTGCCCCACCGACAGGCCGGTGGTGCCATAGCCGAGAGCGCTGACCACCCCGGCCAGCTCGTGCCCGGGGATCGACGGCGTCCGGTCCCGGCCGAGCCGATCGACCCAGGTCGAGGGCCACTCCAACTCATCCCCGGTGAATCCCGACGCATGAACCTCGACGATGACATCGCCGTAGCTCGCGCCCGAGAGGCTCGCGAACCTCGCCGCATCCGGATCGGGCCGCTCCACCAACGTCATCCCGGCCGTTCCAGCGGCCCGGTCCGTCACCACGATCGCCTTCATGTGAATACCTCCCTGTATCCAGGCCGTGCGGCCACGTGGTCGGGAAGATCCGGAAGAACCGAACTTGCAGCAGACGCCCCGCGGCGCGACATCGTGCGAACTGCACATCACACGCGCGGGCGCAGCCCATGCTACCTGCGCCGATGGGCCTGCGGACGCGCTTGGAGCACCAGGTGGGGACGGCCGGAGGCCGGCCGCTCCATACTGCCCGGGAACCCGGTGAGATCCGGTTATCCCCAACCTGATTGGCACCCCTGCCCTCTGGAAGGCGGCTGCGAGTCACAACGGTCGCGCCGTTCGTCACACCGACCGGCGACGCTCCAGCATGTCGTGCGCAGCCTGCCCGCCGCGTGGCGGTCGATCGCGCGCCGACCCGCCGGGCGACGCCTACTGCGCTCGGGCATGAGCCGAGAGGGAGTCGGCGCCTGGGAGAGCCTCACCTGCCGCAAACGGTATTTCGACGATTGGACCGGAGCTGCGATCGCCCACGGCATCGAGGCGATCGTGGTACTCGGCGCGGGACTCGACACCAAGGCGTACCCGATTGGCGGCGCCCGCCGGACTTCCCGCCTTCGAAGTGGATCTGCCGATCAACATCGCCCAGAAGCGGAAGCGAATAGCATTGCCCGACAGCGTGACTCAGGTCTCGATCGACTTCGAAACCGATGACCTCGGCACCGCGCTGACCGAGCACGGCTACCGCACCGACGCGAGGACCCTCTCCCTCTGGGAGGGCGTCACGCAGTACCTGACCGAACCCGCTGTGCGCGACACCTTTTCAGCTCTCGCCGAGGCCCCCACCGGCAGCGAGCTCATCTTCAGCTACATCCGGCAGGACTTTCTGGACGGCACCAACCTCCAGGGCTGCGCCGCCACCTACCGCAGATTCGTGGCGCGGCAACGACTCTGGACCTTCGGTATGCTTCCGGACCAGGTCCCGGCACTGCTGGCCGACCACGGTTGGTGCGAGGTCGAGCAAGCGGGCGGACCGGAGTACACCGCGAGCTATCTCGACCCGATCGGGCGCGACGTCCGGGTGCCCGACCTGGAACGCTGCGGGGCGGCCCGCAAATCGTGACGGCGGCCGCCACGACCGGGCGGGGTTGACAAGCCCGCGAGCCGTCTGCCAGTCTCTGCAATCAGGTCATGAGTACCAGCGCGAAGCCCCGGCTTGCTGGTCGGCAACCCTCCTCCGCGGTGGGGTGCTCCGGGTGACGACCGGGCCGACGCCCGACCGGGCGCGGCAAGCGCGGACTCTCGATCGATTTCTCTTTTCCCGATCGCGCGTCCATGAATCCGACGGGATTTCGTGATGACTGCTTTCGCCGACCAGACCTGTGCCGCCCTCGCCGATGTCTCCGGCTGTGACCTGCGGGTCCCGCTGGTCCAGGGCGGGACGGCCGGCTACGCCAACTTCGACTACGCCGCCAGCGCACCCGCATTGCGGCAGGTCACCGACCGGGTCTCGGATCTGCTGCCCTACTACGCCAGCGTGCACCGCGGCGCGGGTTACGCCTCCCGGGTCTCCACCGACTGCTACGAGTCGGCCCGCGGTTCGGTCGCCCGCTTCCTGAACGCGGCCGAGGACCAGGTGGTGGTGTTCACCCGCAACACCACCGACTCACTGAACCTGCTCGCCGCCTGCGTGCCCGGCGACACCGTGGTGCTGGACGTCGAGCACCACGCCAACCTGCTGCCCTGGACCCGGCGCGGCCGCCGGGTGGTTCCGGTCGCGGATACCATCGAGGAGACCATCCAGCGGCTGGTCGCCGAGCTGTGCTCGAAACCCGCTGCGCTGCTGGCGGTTACGGGCGCCTCCAATGTGACCGGCGAACTGCTGCCGCTGGAGCGGCTGGCCTGGATCGCCCACCAGTGCGGCACCCGCATCCTGGTGGACGCCGCCCAGCTGGCCCCGCACCGCCGAATCGACCTGCGCACCACCGGCATCGACTACCTGGCCTTCTCCGGTCACAAGACCTATGCCCCGTTCGGCGCGGGCGTGCTGGCCGGCCGCCGGGACTGGCTGGACGCGGCCGAGCCCTACCTGGCCGGCGGCGGCGCGGTGCGCTCGGTGAGCACCGAGAGCGTCGAATGGGCTCCCGCCCCGCAGCGCCACGAGGCCGGTTCCCCGAACGTGCTGGGCGTCGCCGCCCTGGCCGCGGCCTGCGACACCCTCGCCGAGCTGGACGAGACCACCGTGCTCGAGCATGAGCAGTACCTCACCCATCGCCTGCGCTACGGCCTGAAAACCGTTCCGGGCGTGAACTTCCTGCGGATCTGGCGCGACAGCACCGACGCGGTCGGCATTGTCGCCTTCACCGTCGACGGCTTCGAGCCCGGCCAGGTGGCCGCCTACCTCTCCGCCGAGCACGGCATCGGGGTGCGCGACGGCCGCTTCTGCGCTCACCCGCTGCTGTCCCGCCTCGGTGTCGATGCCGCCCTGCGCGCCAGCATCGGCCTGGGCACCACCGCCGCCGACGTCGACCGCCTCGTCGAGGCCATCGCGACCCTGGTGGCGCACGGCCCGGCGTGGAATTACGCCCGCACCGAAGGACATTGGAACCCGGTCCCCGAGACCCGCCCCTTCGGCAGTTCGGCCGAGGGCGGGTCTGCCTGCGGTTTCTGAATCGGCCGGGAAACGGTCAGGGCACCATGTAGCGGGCCGCGAGCACCTCGACGAGTGGATCGTCGTCGGCCACCGCCTCGAGCGCATCGAGGTCGCCCAGGACCGAGAGCTGCCGGGTGTCCTCCTGATCGGGGTCCGGCGGCCCATCCTCCTCGAGCTGCCGTATCAGCTTCTGCCGCACGCGCTCCTTCAGCGAATCGCTCATACGCAGAGCATGCCCCGCCTAAACCGGTGCGATCCAACTACCCCACGGTGTGTTCCGCACAACCGTGAAGACCAGGAGAAATGCCAGGGCCACCCACACCGCGTACCTGGGCAGCACCTGCGGTAGTCGCGGCGGCACCGGATTGCCCCGCCACCCGCGCACCACCCAGGCGCCCCACCAGGCGATGAAGCCCAGTGTCAGCGGGAGCAGCAGCACATTGCTGTGGATGGCGTCGAGGATCCGGCCATCGGTGAGGTTGTGCAGCCCGCGCAACCCGCCGCAGCCGGGGCACCAGTATCCGGTCAGTTCGTAGAACGGGCACACCCCGTAGGCCCCCTGCACGTGCGGATCCCGGAAGTGCAGCAACGCCAGCCCGCCGGCCACCGCCCCACCGGCCAGCAGCGGTAACCCGACGCCGAGCCATCGCGGCCGGGCGGGCGTTTCCATGACTGCTGCTGCCGTGGTGTCCACGACCATCAACGGTAGCCCCACCACCACCGCCCTGCCAGGGCTACCCGCCGCCGTCCGGCGGTTACCAGCAGCCGCCGAACTACCCTCAGCCGCACCAGCGCTAGTCCACCGCGCTCGGTGTCCGAACGGCCCGTACCGGATTCGATCCGGGGCGGGCCGTTCGCGCTCCGGCGTCAGCGAATCGGCGCGCGCTCCACCACCGGCGCGGTCAGCACCCCCGCGAGCATGTCCACGATCTCCCCCCACGCCGTCACGTCCCCCGCGGCCACCCGCCCGGCCTCCACGGCCCGCTCGTGGTCGGCCAGCAAGGCGAACAGTACGGTCGGCAAGGCGCGTAACCGCCGCAGCCGCAACCGTTTCGGCAGGTCGGTGAGTTCCCGCTCCAGCTGCTGCATGATCACCCGCACCGAGGTGCGCCGCGCGGATTCCAGATTGGCCGCGTCGGTGACCGCCCGATGGGTGTGGATCTGTTCGAGGAACCGCGCATAGTGATTGATCCCGTGCCGGTCGCTCAGCTCGAGCATGGGAATGACCAGCGCCTCCAGTAGGTCGTGCACGCCGGTCGCACCCGTTCCGGCCTGTTCGGCCAGCAGTTCCAGCCGCCGCACCTCGAGGGTGGCGAGCCGGTGCTCGACCACGGCCTCGATGAGCCCGTCGCGGGAGCCGAAGTGGTACTGGATCGCCGAGTTGTTCCGCTGTCCCGCGGCTGCCGCGATATCGCGCAGCGGCACCGCCTGCCCACGCTCGGCGATCAGCTGCTCCGCCGCGAGAATGATGCGCTCGCGCGCTTCTGTCACTGCCATTCGGACACCGTCACTGCCACCTGTCGATCCTTGCCACAGTCTGCACCATAGCCGTTCACCAGCGGATAAAGAACTTATCCTTGACGATTAAGAATAAATGCTTAAAGCTGCTTGTGACTGTCGTCACTCCCAGAAGGACTGAATTCGCGATGATCCTGGACACCTTCCGACTGGACGGCCGCGTCGCCGTCGTGACCGGCGCGGGCCGCGGCATCGGCGCCGCCACCGCCCTCGCCCTCGCCGAAGCCGGTGCGGACGTGGCCATCTCGGCGCGCACCGCCGCTCAGCTCGACGAGGTGGCGGGCAAGATCCACGCGCTCGGCCGCCGCGCCATCACGGTCCCCGCGGACCTGTCGGATCTTTCCGCCGTCACCGCGCTGGCCGAAACCGCCGCCGCCGAGCTCGGCCGCATCGACATCGTGGTCAACAATGTCGGCGGCACCATGCCCAATACCTTCCTCACCACCACCCCCGAATTCCTCGAGGAGGCATTCCGTTTCAATGTCTCCACCGCGCACGCCCTCACCCGGGCCGCGGTGCCGCACATGCTGAAGAACGACGGCGGCTCGGTCGTCAATATCTCCTCGATGATGGGCCGCTCCCCCGGCCGCGGCTTCCTCGCCTACGGCACCGCCAAGGCCGCCCTCGCGCACTGGACCCGGCTGGCCGCCGCCGACCTGTCCCCCCGCATCCGGGTGAACGCCATCGCGGTCGGCTCGGTGCTCACCTCCGCGCTGGAAGTCGTTGCGCAGCAACCGGAGATCAAGCAGCAGATGGAGGACGCCACCCCGCTGCACCGGCTCGGTGAGCCGTGGGAGATCGCCGCCGCGATCGTCTACCTGAGCTCCCGCGCGGGCGGCTACATCACCGGCAAGGTGCTCGAGGTGGACGGCGGCATCGCCGCGCCCAACCTGGACCTCCCCATCCCCGACCTGTAATCCGCCACGCCGCAGGAGTTTTCCCATGAAGTACCGCGTAGTCCAGTGGAGCACCGGCAATGTCGGCCGCCGCACCCTGCGCTCCATCATCGCCCGCCCCGAGCTCGACCTGGTCGGCGTCTGGGTCTCCAGCGCCGCCAAGGCCGGCAAGGACGCGGGCGAGCTGGCCGGTCTCGACCGCGAGATCGGCGTCACCGCAACCCAGGACGCCGAGGCGCTCCTGGCCCTGAAGCCCGACTGCATCGTCCACACCGCCATGGCCGACGACCGCCTGATGGAGGCGGTGGAGGATCTGAAGACCTTCCTCCGCGCCGGCATCAATGTCGTCTCCAGCAGCCCCGTCTTCCTGCAGTTCCCCTACGGCACCCTCCCCGACGAGGCCATCGCCCCGATCGTGGAGGCGGCCAACGCGGGCGGCGCCTCCCTGTGGGTCAACGGCATCGACCCCGGCTGGGCCAACGACTGGCTGCCGCTGCTGCTGTCCAGCGGCTCCGAGCGCATCGACAAGATCATCTGTTCGGAGGTGATGGACTACTCCACCTACGACAATCCCAAGGTCCTGTTCGACATCATGGGCTTCGGCAGCGCCCTCGACGACTTGCCGCTGCTGCTCCAGCCCGGCGTCCTCACCCTCGCCTGGGGCAGTGTCATCCGCCAGCTGGCCGCCGCCCTCGACATCGAACTCGACTCCGTCACACAGCATTTCGAGCGTCTGCCCGCGAGCGAAGAGCTGAAGGTGGGCAGTCGCACCATCGCCGCCGGCACCGCCGCCGCCCTCCGCTTCCAGGTGCACGGCATCAGCAAGGGCCGCGAGGTCCTCACCCTGGAACACACCACCCGCCTGCACCCCGACCTCGCTCCCGACTGGCCCCAACCGGCCGGAAAGGGTTGCTACCGAGTCGAAGTCAAGGGCGAACCCGACTACCTCCTCGACCTGCAGCTCTACAGCAACGGCGACCACGCCGAAGCCGGCGTGGTCGGCACCGCGGCCCGCCTGGTCAGCGCCATCCCCGCCGTGGTCCAATCCCGCCCCGGCCTGCTGACCGCCATGGATCTCCCCCTGACCACCGGCCGCGGCCTGGTCTCCTGATCCCCCAACGACAAAAGGTGAGGACCGACAACGGTCCTCACCTTTTTCGTCGGCATCGCCGGGCCGGCCGCCGCTGTCATGACGATTGATCACCGCCCCGGCGTTCCCGAAAGAGCTTGTACACCGCGATGGCGTCATCGCGCGGCTGGTAGCGCATGGGCAGACGCCGCTGGTCCCAGGGCTTGGCGATCTCGCCATAGAAAGTGCTGGGTTCGAAGTACTTGTCGTTCCCGCCGGCCATATATGGCGCGCAATCCTCGCGCGTGACCAGAAAAACGACCTGATCGGGCGCGCAGAGATACAGCGCCGCCAGACACATCGGGCACGGATGGGCGATGGCGTACACCGTGCATCCGGTCAGGTACTCCGTGCCCAGCTTCCGGCACGCCTCGCGGATGGCGCGAATCTCCGCGTGGTCGGTCGGGTCGTGAGTCACCGGAACGCAATTCCCGCCTTCGGCGAGGATTTCACCGTCCTTGACGACGACGGTCCCGAACGGCAGCCCGCCCTCGGCGACGCTGGTACGCGCGATCTCGATGGTGCGCTGCACGAAATCCCTTGTCGAATCGGTCATCAGCCGACCGATTCCGGGCGAATCACCGCACCCGCGGCGACGTCTTCCATCCGCGCCGGGCCGGTGCCCTTGGCCGGGTCCGTCTTCCACGGCCAATCGTTGGAATGGAAGGGCGCCAGAGTCGGCAGCAACGCCTTCTTGCCCCGTTTGGCCATCTCCCGCTCGATGGCCGCCCGGCCGCCGCCGCCGAGCAGTTCGACGTCCATGAGGAAGTAGTCGCGGAAGAAGACCATGCCGAGCGAACGGTCGGCGACGATGCGGCCGAGCACGTCGAGCATCTTCTCGGGTGTGGTCTCGAATTCCGGTGTCTCGACGAGCAGCAACCGGTCGCCCATCGTCTCGGTGCCCATGAACTGGACGAGAATGCTGTACAGGATGTTGTTCTGCCGTGCGATGTACAGCGAATTGCTGACCGCGTAGGTGCGCTCCCAGTCCGTGCCGAGTTGCTCCTTCCACCCTTCGATGACGTTCATCCAATGGCTCACCTGGGCGCCCGAGCCGATGCCGATCGACTTGGCCGAATACGGTACGACGCCGCGGATGTACTTCTCGACTTCGTCGTAGCTGTAACCACCCTGCGCAAGGCACTCGTCCATGAAGGTCAGATTGCGCTGCAGAATGGCGCGAAGGAGGGAGCGATCGTCCTCGGAGATATCCAGGGCGTCAAGGCCTTCGAGGGCCGGCCGATGCTGCGCCCGATACATCTCGAGCGGGGCTCGCCACAGCTGATTCGCGTACGCATCGAACAGATACGGTGAGACGATCTCGTAGATGGCCATGGTGCTGTGGCCCACCGACTTGGCCAGCTGGTACACGATCGGCACCGGCGGCGCGTATTCGGGCTCCCGGCCGGGCCGGTAGAGGATCATCTGCCCGCCTTCGCCGGTGAACAGCGCCAGGATGATCGGCACCTGGTCGCGCATGTTCTGTTTGAATTTCACCAGGGATGTTTCGTAGAGCTGCAACATCGACTCGTTCAGCGCGAGGACCGCGTGCTCGGCGACGGTGCGCGCACTCGCGGGCGGCTCGTCGGCGACGACCGGGCGCATGAATTCCGGGACTGCGTGGCCATTGGATTCGGCCATGACGATCACTCCTCCTTCTCACGGCAATTTCCAGAACACGACGGTCACCAGCCAGAACACGACCGCCCAGAACACCATCGCCGCGGCGATCAGCAGGGCGCCCCGCACGTTGGTCGCCGTGGTCGGCGCTTCAGGGTCCGGGTGCAGCCACCGTTCGAGCAATGGATTCACATAGCAAGGCATCGTCACGAAGGTCATGACGAAGCTGGACAACAGGTTTCCGATCAACATGCCCAGCCACAGCGGGAGCCGCGCCCACCCCAGCGCCAAGGTGAGCAGCACGACCGTCGGATACAGGCCGACCCACACCGCGATCGACGTCTTCGTCCGTGACGGCGTCCGCGCCCGGCCCCCAGGTTCGTCGAACGCGAACCAGCTGCCGAAGGAGCTGTCGATCGTGCGTAATCGAAAGTCGCTGAACCGCTTCCCTTCGTCGAGCAACTGCCGGCGCTCGGCCGAGGTCAGCCACCCGTCCAGGTCAGCGGCGGTGTCGTAGCGGTAGAGCATGGTCCACTCGTCCTGCACGCCCTCGATCGGCCGGAAGATCTCGGCACCGCGAAAACCCGGAAACTTGTTCTCCGCCAGCCGAAGTCGCTCCTGCCAGGCCAGGAACTCGTCGATGTGCTCGGGCGGGACCCGATGGGTCACCACGGCCGTGACGAGGGTGTCGGGGGGCGCGGCCCCGCCAGTCACGATCTGCTGCGTGGGCGCGCCGTCCAGGTAGCGCCGTCCTTCGGCGAGCCGGTCCTGACGCGTGGCGCTGTTGATCCACGCGCGCAGATTCGGGATCGAGTCGAAGCGGTAGATCACCGACCATTGCGGCTGCACGGCTGTCGGCGGGTTGACCTCGGCGGCGATGAATCCCGGATAGTGCGACGCCATGCTGTTCAGCCCGTGCTGCCAGGACAGGAAAGCCTTTTCACAGCCGGGCCGCACCGTTTCTCCGATGATGACGGTGGCGGCGTTGATGGCCGACTGCTCGCGGGTCATCGTTGTCTCCGGCACTCAGCCGGTCGAGGTCAACCGGACCGGTCGCAGGGACCTGAAGATGCGGTCGGGAGTGAGCGGCAGTTCGCGATATCGGACGCCGGTCGCGTCATATACCGCGTTCGCCAGTGCCGGTGCGACCGGGTTGATGCAGCACTCGGCAATCCCTTTGGACCGCGCCGGACCCACCGAGTCGGTCGAGCCGACCAGGATCACCTCGGTGCGCGGAGTGTCGGCGTAGGTGGGTATGCGGTAGTTGCGCAGCGTCGGATTGGTCATGACGCCGTTTTCGTCGACGAGATAATTTTCGGTCAGCACGAAGCCGAGGCCCTGGGCCACACCGCCTTCGATCTGACCGCGCACCTGTGCGGGATTGATGACCACCCCGGCGTCGGTGGCCTGCACGCTGTAGAGGACGCGGATCTCACCGGTCACGCGATGCACCGCGACTCGGAAGGCCTGCGTGTTGCAGGCGAGGCTGCGCGGCGACCCGTACGCCTTGCGCGATTCGGTCAACCGCGCACCCCGGCGGCGGGCGGCCGCCGCCAATTCGGTCAATCCGATGCGGGTGTCGCCACAGCGCACGGCATCGTCATCCATGGCGCACGAGGCCAGGTCGACCCCGGTATGCGTGGCGGCGAAGCGCAGAATCCGGTCGCGCAACGCGGCGGCCGTCCGCTGCACGGCATTGCCGGCCACGAACAGACCCGCGCTCGCGAATGCGCCGGTGTCGAAACCCGTGCGGTCGGTGTCGGCCTGGACGAGCCGGATCCGTGCCGGCGTGGTGCCCAGCTCGGCCGCGGCGATCTGAACGTGCGCCGTCGGTGTCCCCTCACCGAATTCCACAGTGCCCACGGCGATCTCATAGATGCCGTCGTCGCCCAGGGTGGCCAGCCCGACCGAGACATGTTCGGTCGGTGGCGCGGTTTCGTGCATCGATGTGGCTGTGCCGGTGCCGATCTGCCAGTCTTGCCCCAGCGCCTGCCCGTCGGGGTGGGCACGCAGCGCGGCGTCGACCCGGTCGATGCAGACGGCCAGTCCATCCTCGGTGAACGCTACGTCGTTGGCCTCGTCCTCGATCGACAGCAACGCGTCACCGGGCCGAACGATATTGCGGCGGCGCAGCTCCAGCGGATCCATGCCGAGGGCGACGGCCAGCTCGTGCATCGCCGACTCCACCGCGAAGACCGGCTGGGTCATGCCGTAGCCGCGCAGTGCGCCACTGGGCACGGTGTTGGTGTAGACCGAGTAGCCGTCGAATTTCTTGTTGGGACAGCGGTACAGCGCGATCGCGCCGCCTCCGGCGAACAACGTCTCGCCGGCGTGGTTGCCGTAGGCACCGGTATTGGAGACATTGCGGAACTCGAAAGCGGTCAGTGTTCCGTCGGACCGCGCCCCCAGCTTCACCGTGATCTTCATCGGATGTCGCGGTGAGGCAGTGGTGAACTCCTCCTCGCGCGTGTATTCCAGACACGTCGGCCGGCCGGTGTCCAGCGTTGCCAGCGCCACCAGATCTTCGCTGATCACTTCCTGCTTACCGCCGAAGGCGCCGCCGACGCGCTTGCAGAACACCCGAATCTGATCGGGTCGCAGGTCGAACAGATGGGCCAGCTTCCCCTTCGCGATCCACGGCGATTGCGAACTGGTCCGCACATGCAGCCGGCCCGCTTCCATCCAGGCGATCGATCCGTGCGTCTCCAGATGGGCATGCTGCACCCGCGGTGAGAAGTACGTGCCTTCGTGGATTACGTCGGCTTCGGCGAATCCCTGTGCGACATCACCGATTTCGCCGTGCAACTCGACCAGGATGTTGTGCACGGGGTCCTGCACGAACGGGTCGTGGGATCCGTGCAGCTGCGGCGCACCGGATTGCATCGCCTGCTCGGGATCGAATACCGCCGGCAGCACCTCGTAATCGACGGCGACCTTGCGACAGCCCTCCTCCGCGGCGCCGATCGATTCGGCCAGCACCGCGACCACCCGTTGGCCGGCGAAGCGCACCACGTTGTCCAGGATGTAGGTGTCGTCGGGGTCGACGAGATGATCGGTGTGGATCGCGGTGGAGAACAGCCTCCGGGGCACGTCTTCCCAGGTGTACACGCGGTGCACTCCGGGCACAGCCAGCGCCCCGGACTTGTCGATGGAGACGATGCGCGCATGGGCATGGGGTGAGTGCAGCACCTTCAGATGGAGCATCCCGGGCAGCTCGGTGTCCATCGTGTACTCGGCGCGCCCGGTCACCACGTCGGCCCCGGCCGGCGTACCGACACTGGTGCCGATCGCCCGGCCCGGTGCGGCGACTTCGATGCCGGCCACGCCGTTGATCGCGTCCTCGATTGCCCGATAGCCGGTGCAGCGGCACAGGTTTCCCTTCAACGCGTGCGGCAGGTCCTGCTTCTGCTCGTCGGTGAGGGCGGATGCCGTCATGATCATCCCGGCTGTGCAGAAGCCGCACTGGAATCCCGGGGCCTCGAGAAACTGCCGCTGCATCGGGTGCATGTCCTCGGGTGAACCGAGCCCCTCGATCGTCGTGACCTCATGCCCGTCGGCACGGAACGCCGGCGTGAGGCAACTGTGCACCGGACGACCGTCGAGCCAGACCGTGCATGCGCCGCAGTCACCGGCGTCGCACCCCTTCTTCACCCCGAACCAGCCCAGGTGACGCAGAAAGGTCCGCAGGCACTGACCGGGTTGCGGCTCTTGGGAGAACGTCTTCCCGTTGACGATATAGCTCATCGCAAGCCTCCGGATTTCACCGCAAGCCGCCAAGTTCGACCCGGATCTCCTCGGCGTAGTGTCTCGCCAGGTGCTTGCGGTGACCCGGTGTGCCGTTGGGGTCGGCGAACCAGACATCGGCATGTATCGCGTCGATGTGGTCCTGCAGGGTGTCGGCGTCGGGCACGGTGTCGAACCGCAGCACGACCGGGTGCGTGGTACCCGCCGTGATGGTGAGCAACAGATCACGGGTGCCCGGCGTCTGGGTCGCGACCATGAATATTGTGGAACGGCCGAGCTTGGTCAGGGTGAATCGCCGGTGCGTGTGGCGCTTGCGCAGCGCGTCACCGGGAATGTGCACACTACGCAGGATTTCCCCGGGCCACAGCGCATTTCGATGGTTGCCGAGGACGAAATCCTTCGCCGCGATGGTTCTCTCGGTTCCGTCCGCGGCCCACACGCGATAGGTCGCCTCGAGCGCCACGGCCAGGGTGATCATCGGTCCGGCAGGCAGGGACATGCAGATATTGCCGCCCACCGTCGCGGCATTCCAGATCTTGAACGACGCCAGGAAGGCCTCGCAGCTGGTGCGCAGCAGGCTGCCCGCCGGCCAGCCATCCGGCGGTGCGAACTCGTGCAGCTCCCGGATCGTGCACGTCGCGCCGATCTCGAGGCCCTCGCCGTCGGCCACCAGGTGAGGCCAGCCGAGTTCGGTGAGGTCGACCAGTCGGTGGACATTCGGCTGCGGCTCGGAGAACAACCACGTGCCACCGGCCAGCCACGCGTCTCCGATGTGCCAGTCCGCACCCGGCCGGCCGGAAGGCGGGCGGAGGACGTCGACGACGGTGTTCAGATCCATACGAGCCCTCCGCCGACACGCCGTCAGGCGCTGCTGAACAGACTGACCGTAGAGTTCCGGGTCGATTCTGGGAATTTCTCTCACACCGGGTACACGGCGTGATGTGTTCGCAACGAATCATGATCACGTTTTCCCCAGACTGACATTGAGCGGGAGATACTGTCAATATCCGTGGATGGTTGATCACCAGGCGACCTCCGCCGCACAACGATATGCGCTGACGGCGGGTTGACCTGGATCTTTCGTGGAGCTGACGCATCGGCCAGACCGGATTCGGATCGGTGTTCCGCGCCCGGCCGCCGGGTCCCACAGACGGCCCGCGTCATGATCACACAGGGCAAGCCTCCGCACGCAGGCAATGAGTTCGCATGCCAGGCAGACGATTTCGATCCGCGCGCTTCCCCAGTGCCACCGGCACCGGATTCGGACCCCGAAACGACAGCAGGTGGAGAGCGACATACGCTCTCCACCTGCTTGTTTGGAGCCGCCTGGGGGAATCGAACCCCCGACCTTTTCATTACGAGTGAAGCGCTCTACCGACTGAGCTAAGGCGGCGTGCCTTCCGGCGGTGCGAGTCTATCGTCTCGCGCCCGAATCGCGAAAACGGGAGCTCGCGGTGATGCGGGACACGCCCAGGTCAGGCGGAACGGGCCGCGATCAGGGCCGCGGCCATGGCGGCGAGGGCGAAGCGCGGCTTCACATTGGTTTCGAGGGCCTCGCGGCAATCGAGCACCGCCTGGATGGAGAGCAGCAGGCCCTCGGGGCGGACATCGGTCGCGAGTTCGCGGATCTGGTCGGCCATGTCCGGGTGGGTGAGGGTCACGCCCGAGGAGGAATCCGCGGTGGCCGCGCCGAATCGGACCGCGAGCGCGTCCCGGTACAGGCCCGCGACATCGATCAGGGCCCGGTCCAGGGCATCGCGCCCGGTGCGGGTGGCCCGCGACTTCTGGCGTTTCTCCAGGTCTTTCAGCGCACCGGCGGAACCGCGGGTGGCCGAGGCGGTGCCCTTACCGGTGCCGCCCGCGCCCAGCGCGGTGGCCAGTTCCTCGCGTTCCTTCCCGTCGCGCTCGGCACTGACCTGCTTGGCCTCGTCATCGGCCGACTTCACCAGTTCGTCGGCGGCCGTATACGCCGCTGCGGGCCGGGCGGTCGCCGTGACCAGCGCCAGGGCTCGTTTGCGCCGGGCCCGGGCCTGGTCGTCGGTGGCCAGCCGCCGGGCGCGCCCGACATGTCCACCGCTGATCGAGGCCGCCCAGCCGGCGGTCTTCTGGTCCAGACCGTCCCGCTCGTGCAGCACCCACGCGATCGAATCCGCCGACGGCGTCGCCAAATGCACGTGCCTGCACCGGGATCGCAGCGTCACCGAAATGTCCTCGGGATCCACCGACGGCGCGCACAGCAGGAACACCGTGCGCTCCGGCGGCTCCTCCACCACCTTCAGCAGCACATTGCCCGCTGCCTCGGTCAACCGGTCGGCGTCCTCGACCACGACCACCTGCCAGCGCCCGGTGCTCGGCCGCCGCGACGCCACCTGCACGATCTCGCGCATCTCCTTGGTGCCGATGCTCAAACCCTCCGGCACCACCCGCCGCACATCGCCGTGTGTCCCGGCCATGGTGGTCGTGCACGCGTGACACCGCCCGCATCCGGGCGTCCCCTCGTCCGTGCACTGCAGCGCCGCCGCGAAGCACAGCGCCGCGACCGACCGCCCCGATCCGGGCGGCCCGGTGAACAACCACGAATGCGTCATGGCCGACGACGATCCGGCCCCACCCCGTGCCGCCACCGCCGCAGCCGTCAACTCGGACTCGACCGCACCCTGGCCGACCAGCCGATCGAAGACACCCGCCACGCCGACCACCTTAGCCGCCACCCCCGACAGCCCGGCCGGGAGTCAGTTCGCGCGCTGATATGTCGTGTTCGCGCCGTCCAGGGCCTCGCGGATGATGTCCGCGTGCCCGGAGTGGTGCGCGATCTCCCGGAAGATGTGCAGCAGGATGTAGCGCACGCTGAGCCATTCCCGCTCCGGCGCCCAGGGCGCGGTCGGCGTCGGCACCGAATCCTCGAGGTTGGGTAGCTCGCGGATCAGCTTGCCGGTGTGCTCGGCCACCACCTCCCACTCGGCCAGCAGGCCGGCGACCGTCTGTTCCGGGTCCAGCCGATACTCGGAATCCATTCGGGAGACATCGAATTCGGAGTTCGGGTCGCGCTCCGCGAGGATGGTGGTCCAGTGCCGCTCGATATTCACCGCGTGGCTGAGCAGACCGCCGAGGGTGAGTTCACTGACCGTGGTGCGCTGGCGCGCCTGCTCGTCGTCGATGCCGCGGACGGTGATCCGGAAGAGCTCGCGCTGGCTGTCCAGGATCTTGATCAGTTCTTCACGCTCGTGGTCGACGGTCATCGAATGTCCTTCCGCTGGTGCGTGTTCCGGATTACACGCTACGGCAGGCCACCGACAGACACAGCGGCCGAAAAGCAAAGCGCCCCCGTCGTGACGGGGGCGCTTCGATCAGGTCAGGACTGCGAGGCCGCGGCCTTCTTCGCCGCCGCCTTCTTGGCCGGGGCCTTCTTGGCCGCCGCTGCCTTCTTGGTGGTGACGCCGTCGGCCGTCTTGGCCGCCGCCTTCTTCGCCGCCGCCTTCTTGACCACGGTCTTGGCCACCGCGGTCTTCTTCGCGGCCGCCTTCTTGGCGGTCTTCTTCGCGGCCTTCTTCACCGGCCCGCGTGCCCGGCGGTCCGCCAGCAGCTCCGAAGCCCGTGCGTCGGTGATGGATTCGACCTCGTCACCCTTGCGCAGGCTGGCATTGGTCTCACCGTCGGTGACATACGGGCCGAACCGCCCGTCCTTGATCACCATCGGCTTCTCCGACACCGGGTCCACACCCAGCTCACGCAGCGGCGGCGCACTGGCCGACTGCCCGCCGCGCCGCTTGGGCTCGGCGTAGATCTTGAGCGCGTCCTCCAGCGTCACCGTGAAGATCTGATCCTCACCGGTGAGCGAGCGCGAATCCGTGCCCTTCTTCAGGTACGGCCCGTACCGCCCGTTCTGCGCGGTGATCTCGTCCCCGGAGGCCGGGTCCACACCCACCACGCGCGGCAGCGACAGCAGCTTGAGCGCGTCGTCCAGGGTCACCGACTCCACGCTCATGGACTTGAACAGCGACCCGGTGCGCGGCTTCGGCTTGTCGGCCGCCTTCTTGGCGGTCTTCTTCGCCGTGGTGTCCAGATCCTCCGCGGGTTCCGGCAGGATCTCGGTGACGTACGGGCCGAAACGTCCTTCCTTGGCGACGATTTCGTGCCCGCTCGCCGGATCTGTACCCAGCGAGCGACCTTCCTGCGGAGTCGCGAACAGCTTCTCCGCGACCTCGGGCGACAGCTCGTCCGGCGGCAGATCGTCGGGCAGGTTGGCCCGCTGCGACACCGGATTCCCGTCCGGGTCATCGGGATTGACGACCATGCGCTCCAGGTACGGTCCGAACTTGCCGACCCGGACCACCACATCGCGGCCCTCGTCATCGCTGAAGAGCTTGATGGAGTTGACTTCTCGCGCGTCGATGCCGTCGAGTCGTTCGCCCACCATCCTTTTCAGGCCGCCCGACCGCGCCACCGAACCCTCGGCACCGTGATCGCCACCGAAATAGAAGGAGGACAACCAGTTTCCGCGCTGTTCGCGACCACCGGCGATGGCGTCGAGATCGTCCTCCATGGCCGCGGTGAAGTCGAAGTCCACCAGCCGCCCGAAGTGGTCCTCCAGCAGCCCGATCACCGCGAACGCCACCCACGACGGCACCAGCGCGCTGCCGCGCTTGTACACATAGCCGCGGTCGAGAATCGTCTTGATGATCGAGGAGTAGGTGGAAGGACGGCCGATGCCGAGATCTTCCAGCGCCTTGATCAGCGAAGCTTCGGTGAAGCGTGCGGGCGGATTGGTGGTGTGCCCGTCCGGCTCGAGCTCGATGGCCGTCACGCGCTGGCCCTCGGTCAGCGCCGGCAGCCGCGATTCGGCGTCGTCGGACTGGCCGCCCGCCTCCTCGTCGACACTCTCCACATATGCCTTGAGGAATCCCGGGAAGGTGATCGTCCGGCCGGACGCCGAAAACACGCACTCCTCACCGCTATTCGCGATGCCGGTAATGCGCACCGTCAGCGTGGTGCCGCGCGCGTCCTGCATCTGCGAGGCCACCGTGCGCTGCCAGATCAGCTCGTACAAACGGAATTCGTCGCCGTCGAGCTTGGCATGCAACTGTCCCGGCGTGGCGAAGATATCGCCCGCGGGACGAATGGCCTCGTGTGCCTCCTGCGCATTCTTGACCTTGCGGGTGTACTGCCGCGGCGTGGGACTCACGTATTCCGCGCCGTACAACTGCGTGGCCTGTGCCCGGGCCGCCTGAATCGCCGACTCCGACAAAGTCGTCGAGTCGGTACGCATATAAGTGATGTAACCGTTCTCGTACAGCCGCTGCGCCACCCGCATGGTGCGCTCGGAGGTGAAACGCAGCTTGCGCGCGGCCTCCTGCTGCAGCGTCGAGGTCATGAACGGCGCGTACGGCTTTCGCGTGTACGGCTTGGATTCCACCGAGGAAACCGTGAAGTCCACGCCGTGCAGCGATTCCGCCAGCCGCTGCGCATAGCCGGCGTCGAGTACGACGACACCCTGTGATTTCAGCTGCCCGTCGGATCCGAAATCGCGACCGGTCGCCACCCGAGCGCCCTCGACACTGACCAGCCGCGCACCGAAGACCCGCGGATTCCCGCCGTCCTCCTGCCCGCGCCCGCCGGCATCCAGCTTGGCCGCGATATCCCAGTACTCCGCGGACCGGAACGCCATGCGCTCCCGCTCGCGCTGCACGATGACGCGCGTCGCCACCGACTGCACCCGGCCCGCCGACAGCCGCGGCATGACCTTCTTCCACAGCACCGGCGAGACCTCGTAGCCGTAGAGCCGGTCCAGGATGCGCCGCGTCTCCTGCGCGTCGACCAGATCCTTGTCCAGCTCACGGGTATCGGCCGCGGCGGCCTGGATGGCGGGCTCGGTGATCTCGTGGAACACCATGCGCCGCACCGGCACCTTGGGCTTGAGCGTCTCCAGCAGGTGCCAGGCGATGGCCTCGCCCTCGCGGTCGGGGTCGGTGGCGAGGTAGAGCTCGTCGGCGTCGGCCAGCAGGCTCTTCAGCTCACTGACCTTCCCCTTCTTATCGGGGCTGACCACATAAATGGGCTCGAAATCGTGATCGACATCCACGCCGAGCCGAGCCCACTGCTGTCCTTTGTATTTGGCGGGCACATCCGCCGCACCCCGCGGCAGGTCCCGAATATGACCGACCGAGGCCTCCACGACATAGCCGCGGCCCAGGTAGGGGGCGATCTTCTTGGCCTTCGTCGGCGACTCGACAATCACGAGACGACGCAGGGAACGGCCCTGGTCGGGCGCTGCCTGGGGGTTCGGCGCTGCACCGCGGTCTCGTGTTGCCACCGGCGAACACACCTTTCATCTCGATCCGCATCGGCGCTGGTGTACGCGCTCTACGCGGCTGGGGCAAACGGCTGCGATGTCCGATATCGCTGCCAGCAACGTTTATACCGTGTTCGAAGGCCGTGGCTGGTGCACGGCGACGATGTAGCCCCTGATCGTGATCGAGTGTAATGGGTCCAGATATGGGTCGTCCCCCACCGCCGGGGGCGATGGGGGACGGAACCTGAGGGGTTGGCTCGCTCAGGAGAGCGCGCGAACACCGGTGGCCTGCGGGCCCTTGGTGCCTTGACCAACCTCGAACTCGACCTTCTGGTTCTCCTCGAGGGTGCGGAAGCCCGACCCCTGGATCTCGGAGTAGTGGACGAAGACGTCAGCTGAGCCGTCCTCGGGCGCGATGAAGCCGAACCCCTTCTCCGCGTTGAACCACTTCACAGTTCCCTGTGCCATTCTGTTCCTTCTCTTTCCATACCGGAACGGCGGACAACTGGGTTCATCCACCGGGTCCGTTGAGACCGCTGTACTCTGTTCCCCCTGCAGGAAAGCACCTAGTACACCGTTCGCAACATCGATCCTGCTGATGGTTTGGACTTTCGATCCGTTCCCTCGAACACAGAAGCTTGCGACCAGGAACCAGTGAACCATGTCTTCCGGGAATTCAACAGCGGAGTTACCCACAATTTGCAAAAAAGTTGATCTTGCGAATGCGCAGGTGAGGGGCATAATGCCCAAATCCGTACTTGAAGTTGGTTTGCTTTCGAATAACAGAGCGAGCATCTGGCAAACAGGGTGTGAGGCAGGTCGCTACTCTGCAGTGAAATGGCAGGTGAGGCGGCAGGCGCACACACGTTTCGCACCCGTTGGGCGTGTCGCGGTGACGCTTCGATGAATGGCGAGGATCCGATGCGTCGATCCGGAGACAACAGCGACATCAGCTACGGGAGATCGTTGCTGAATCGTGTCCTTAATAGCCCGCTTTCGGGTGACCCCCGACTCACCCATGTCAGCGAGCTACCGCCGCGCGCGGCGCAGATCACGAAATGGCCCGAATGGACATCTCCGGATGTCATCGCCGCAGTTCAGGCGGCCGGAGTCGCAGAGCCGTGGAGCCACCAGAGCCGCGCCGCGGAACTGGCCGCGGCGGGGCGGCACGTGGTGGTGTCGACCGGGACGGCGTCCGGGAAATCGCTGGCGTATCAGCTGCCGGTTTTGACCGCGCTGCAACAGGATCCGCGGGCCACAGCGCTCTATCTGTCGCCGACCAAAGCGCTGGGGGCCGATCAGCTGCGCATGGTCAACGAGCTGACCAGCGAAGATCCGCTGCGCACCATTCATCCCGCGCCGTATGACGGCGATACGCCGGCGGAAATCCGGCAGTGGGTGCGGGCGCACGCGCGATGGGTGTTCACCAATCCGGACATGCTGCATGTCGGAATGCTGCGGTCTCATCAGCGGTGGGCGCGATTGTTGCGTCAGCTCAAATACATCGTGGTCGACGAATGTCATATCTATCGCGGGGTTTTCGGCTCGCACGTGGCGCTGGTGCTGCGCCGGTTACGGCGACTCGCCGAGCGCTACGGAGCGGATCCGGTTTTCGTGCTGTGCTCGGCGACCACGGCCGATCCGGCGGCCACCGCCGAAAAGCTGATCGGCGCACCGTGTGTCGCGGTCACCGACGACGGGTCGCCGCAGGGCGCGCGGACCGTGGCGCTGTGGGAGCCGCCGCTGCTCGGCAGCGGCGTGACCGGGGAAAACGGTGCAGCTGTGCGGCGTTCGGCCGGGGCCGAGGCCGCCACCGTGATGGCGGATCTGGTGGTCGAGGGGGCGCGCACGCTGACCTTCGTGCGGTCGCGGCGCAGCGCCGAACTGGTCGCCATGGACACGCGGCGGCTGCTGGCGGAGGTGGATGCCGAGCTCCCCGGGCGTGTCGCGGCCTATCGGGCCGGGTACCTGGCCGAGGACCGGCGGGCGCTGGAGGCGGCGCTCTCGGACGGCTCGCTGCTGGGTGCGGCCACCACGAATGCCCTGGAACTGGGCGTGGACATCGCCGGGCTGGATGCCGTTGTGGTGGCGGGATATCCGGGGACGGTCGCCTCGTTCTGGCAGCAGGCCGGGCGCGCCGGCCGCCGCACCCAGGGGTCGCTGGTGCTGCTCATCGCGCGGGACGACCCACTGGACACCTATCTCGTGCATCACCCGCAGGCGCTGCTCGGGCGGCCCCTGGAAGCCACCATCACCGACCCGCACAACCCGTACGTGCTCGGGCCGCATCTGCTGTGCGCGGCCATGGAACAGCCGCTCAGCGATGCGGAAGTGCATGCCTTCCAGGCCTGGGAACTGCTGTCCGACCTGGCCGAGCAGGGTTTGATCCGGCGGCGTGCGGGCGTGGCGCGGGACGGGTCGGCGCGCTGGTTCGTGACCGCCGGCGCGCATCCGCACGACGCGGTGGACGTGCGCGGCGGCATCGGCACGGCGGTGGCGGTGGTGGACGGCGAGTCGGGCCGCATGCTGGGCACCACCGACGCCGGGCGCGCTCCGGCCACCCTGCATCCGGGCGCGGTGCACCTGCATCAGGGCGAGAGCTACGTGGTCGACGAGCTGGACCTCGAGGAGGGCGTCGCGCTGGTGCACGCCGACACGCCGGGGTGGAGCACCAGTGCGCGGGTGGTCACCTCGCTGGAGATCGAGGCGGTGACCGAGGAGCGCCGATCCGGCTCGGTCACAACGGCTTTGGCGCAGGTGCTGGTGACCCGCCAGGTGGTCGCGTACCTGCGTCGGCTACCCAGCGGCGAGGTGCTGGACCTGGTGCCGCTGGACCTGCCGGCGCAGACGCTGCCCACCCGGGCCGTGTTCTACACGGTCACGCCGGACCTGCTGGCCCGGGCCGGGATCGACGCCCGGCACGCCGCGGGCGCGCTGCACGCTGCCGAACACGCCGCGATCGGCATGCTGCCGCTGGTGGCGACCTGCGATCGGTGGGATATCGGCGGCGTGTCTACCGCCGAACACGCCGACACCGGGCTGCCCACGGTCTTCGTCTACGACGGGCATCCGGGCGGGGCGGGCTTCGCGGAGCGCGGCTTCGTCCGGCTGCAGCACTGGCTGACGGCCACGCTGGGCGCCATCGAGTCCTGCGCGTGCGCGCATGGGTGCCCGTCCTGCGTGCAGTCACCCAAGTGCGGCAACGGCAACAACCCGCTGGACAAGGCCGGTGCGGCCCGGCTACTGCGGGCCGTGCTGGCCGAACTCGGGGAAGATGACGACCGCTCTCCCGAACCGTGACACGGCCGTCTTCGTCGTGAGACCGGAGCGCCACACGACCAACCGGTCGGCCTTGTCAGCTGGCTGATATCGGGCGGAATCCGGATGCTGAGGAGTGGCCGCGACACGCCGGAGACCCAAGTCGATTAAAAAGGGATGCTATCCTGTTAACTGAGGGATTGCTCCGTTCGATAATGTCGCTCCCGGATTTACCTGTGCATTCATTCGAATGAGTCTCCGGGAACGAATTGGAAAGCAATCGACACCCAATCTATTCGCCTCCCGCATTCATCGAATTTCGACATTGATCGACCACTGATGTGGCCCGCGCCATCACATTTCTAACCAACCGCTCGGTACGAGATATTGCCTCGCTACCTCGGCTCGTCCGCCGGGCCCGCCCGCGCGACCGCGCGCACGTCCCGTTCCCCCAGTGGGCCCAGCGATACCCGGCCGGCAACCGTCACAGTCACGTCCCAGCCCAGCACCACGCATCCGGCCGGTCGCACGCCCATCCGGCCCGCGACGGCCGCGGCCCGGCCGCACGCGGCGGAGACGCCGCCATCCAGCGCACCGGCCGCGGCCAGCGCACTCAGATCCGCGGCGGCCTGCACCCGGTGCCGGGCCGCCACCGCCACTCCGACCTGGGCAATCAGGACCGCGACCGCCAGCAGGCCGATCAGGGCCAGGCATGCGGTGACGGTCACGCCACCCGCCTCGCTCCCGGCCCGATCCATGATCGTGCGCCTCATCGGGATGCTCCGGGCTCCCGCGCCGCCACCGCCGCCGCGTGCAGGGTGACCGGAACAAGGGTGGCGCGGGCACTCACCTCGGCCACGACCAGGTCACCCTCGGTGCGGACGACGACCCGGGCACCGGGCGGTGCGACCCGGCGGGCGGTGACGACACCGACGTCGGTGTCACCGCGAGCGGCGAGACGGGCCGCCTCGCGGGCGGCATCGACACAACGCACCTGCGCCGATACCGCCAGCAGGGCGCCGACGCCCAGCACCACGACCGCGACGAGGGCGGCCAGCGCTATGGCCGCCTCCACGGTCGCCATGCCCGCCTCGGCATGGGGAGGTGGTGTGGCATACGTCACTTGACGGGAGTCTTCAGCGCCTTGTCGATGATGTTGGTCAGGGCGCTCACAATGCTGTCGCCGGTCACGACGGTATACAGCACCGCCCCGAAGGCGGCGGCCGCGATCGTCCCGATCGCGTATTCGGCGGTGCTCATCCCGTGGTCCGCGGTCACGGCGTGCAGCAGCCGGGTCCGCAGTTCCCAGAGCAGGTTTCGGACGGACGTTCCCATGCTCGCTCCTTCCCTCACTCCGGCACGGCCGATCCGCACCGGCACAGTCGTGAACCTCGCGGCCGCCGCCGGTCACAGCAGACCGCCTTCCAGCACCCGGCCCGCCAGGCCGATCACCACCGGGACGATTCCCAGGCACAGGAAGGCGGGCAGGAAGCAGAGGCCGAGCGGGCCGCCGATCAGCACCCCGGCCCGCTCGGCCCGGGCCGCGGCCACATCCTCGAGCTCGCCCCGGCGGCGCTCCGCCAATTCGGCCACGGCCGTGGCCAATCCGGTTCCCGAGCGCGCCGAGCGGCGGGCCAGCCGCGCCAGCGCCGTCACCGTCTCCTCGGCGGAGCCGGCCGTGGCCTGCTCCCACGCGGTGGCCGGATCCGCGCCCAGCGCCAGCAGGTCGGCAACCCGGCGCAGCGCAGAGGCCAGTGGATCGGGCGCCTCGGATGCGACCGCCGCGGCAGCGGCGGCGGTGGGCAGCCCGGCGCGCAGGCACGCCGCCAGCAGATCGAGGGCGGAGGCGACCCCGAGCGGATCCGGCTCGGCCCGGAACTCCGTTTGCGGCAGTGGATTACCGCGCACCGGGTCCCGCAGTCGGCGCAGCCTGCGGACCGCACCGGTCCGGCCCGGCAGCATGAGCACCGCGATAGCCGCCAGCACCGCGGCCACGGACGGAGTCATCGCAGCACCTTGTCGGTGATGGCATCGGCCCACAGCAGACCGGCGCAGGTCAGGGCGGACCCCAGGGGCAGCAGCAGCGTGCCCGCCGAGGACAGCAACAGCACACGCAGCGGGGACGCACCCATCAGCTCGCCCAGGCCGAGGCCGAGCAGGGGCAGCAGGGCCAGCACCACGGCGGTCGCCCGGGCCCCGGCCAGCGCCGCGGACGTGCGATCGCGGAAGCGCTTGCGGCCCAGCAGATCCGAACGCGCGGCGGCCAGCAGCTCGGCCAGGGCGAGCCCGTGCCGCTCGGCCACCCGCCAGGCCCCGGCCACTCGGGACAGTTCCCGCGCCACTACCGAGCCGGGACGCCGCAGGCCCTCCGCGCCGGACCCGCCCAACCGGCTCCGCGCCGCGCTGACCGCGAAGGCCCGTGCCACGTCGCCCGCGGTCTCACGGGCCGCCACCTGGGCCGCGGCGCTCGGATGTGCGCCGATCCGCAGCTCCCCGATCACCGCCTCCAGCCCCTCCAGCAACTGTGCGATCTCGATGCCCCGCTGCCGTTCTCGCCTCGTGCGGCGGCACCGAATCAGGACGGTGGTCGCCAGCAGTACCGCGGCCACCACCGGACCGGGGCCGACGAGGAGCATCAGGGGCAATGCCGACAACGGCGCTATGCGGATCATCCAGCCGCGCCTGGCCTTTCGCCCGCACTCACGAAGCTTGAACAGCCGAGACATGCGCCGCCGCGCGATCGGCGGAGGCACCACGAGCAGCGCCAGCGCGAGGCAGGCCGATGCGAGCGCGTGCGGGCCGAAGCCGGATCCCATCAGTCACCTCCGGACTGCTTCGAGCCCGGATCATCCTCGGCGCCACTCGAATCGGTGATACTCGGCTGGCAACCGCCATCGCGCAACGCCAGCCGCAATCCCGCGAACCGTGGGCCACGCAGACCGAAAGAATTGCAGCACAACCGATCCGAGCCTGGAGTGGAGGGCGGAATCGAACCGTGGAACGGCGAATTCGACCGGGGCCGGGGGCAACCGCACGAGCCCGGGCAGTCTTCACTCGCGGGGATCATCCGGAGTCCTTTCGTCGAGGAGTTTCCTGAGGAGCACAGCGCCCGGGGTCGGACGGGTGTCGGCGGTCCATGCGGGTGCGATCCGCACCCGGCCGTCGACGGGGGTGACCACGCCGATTTCGCGGAGCGCGCGACGCCCGTCGGGCCGGCGGTGGACGTGCAGGATCACCTGGATCGCGGCGGCCAGCTGGCTGTGCAGGGCGGGCGCGGGCATGCCGCCCAGGGCCGCGAGCGCCTCCAGCCGGGCCGGGACCTCGCCGGGCGAGTTGGCGTGCACGGTCCCCGCCCCACCGTCATGGCCGGTATTGAGCGCGGTCAGCAGATCGACGACCTCGGCGCCCCGAACCTCCCCCACCACAATGCGATCCGGGCGCATACGGAGCGCCTGGCGCACCAGATCACGCACGGTGACCTGGCCCGCGCCCTCGACATTGGCGGGGCGGGCGACCAGGCGGACCACATGCGGATGCGGTGGCGCGAGCTCGGCCGCGTCCTCGACGCAGACGATCCGCTCGGCGGGGGCCACCTTGGCCAGCAGGCCCGACAGCAGTGTGGTCTTCCCCGCGCCGGTGCCACCGACCACCAGGAAGGCGAGCCGGGCACGAATGATGTGCTCCAGCAGGAGTTTCGCGTCCGGTGGCACCGCACCGGCCGCAGCCAGCGCGTCCAGACCCTGGGTGGCGGGGCGCAGCACGCGCAGCGACAGGCAGGTGCCGCCGTGCGCGATCGGCGACAGCACCGCGTGCAACCGCACCCCGAAGGAATCCCCGGATGCCGCTTCGGTTCCCGCCAGCCGTCCGTCCACCCACGGCTGCGCATCATCCAGCCGCCGTCCGGCCGCCAGGGCCAATCGTTGCGCCAGCCGCCGCACCGCCGCCTCGTCCGGAAACCGCACCGGGGTACGCCGCAGGCCCCGACCCCGATCGACCCACACCGAATCCGGCCCGGTGACCAGCACATCGGCCACCTCGGGGTCGTGCAGCAGCGGCTCCAGCACGCCCGCGCCGGTCATCTCGGTCTGCAGCAATCGCAAGGCCCGCAACAGATCCGTGTCCGCGAGCACCCCGCCCGCCTCGGCCCGAATGGCCGCCGCCACCCGCGCCGGATCCGGATCCGCCGCCCCTTCCGCCAGCCGCTCCCGCACCCGCTCCAGCAGCTCGGTCGTCACCAGCTCACTCATTGCCGGGATCCCGCAGGTTCCGGCAACGGAGAACCACAGGTCGAACCGTGCGCGCGGGCAATACGCCACCACGAGTGGCCCGGGCCGCCGGGAGGCCGGCCGTAGCGGGGACTCTCGGAAAACAGTGCGGTCAAAGCGGTTTCGGCGGCAGTGCGAAGCGGACCGCGCCGCCGGACGGTCAGGCCCCCGCGTTCCAGGCGCTCGGTCAGGCCCGGCTGCGACGGGACCGCGGTGAGCAGCGGCAGGGTGAGCACCTCGGCGATGTCGGACGGGGCGAGTCCGCCGGGCGCGGGGCCCCGGACAATCAAGCGCACATTCGGATTTCGCGCGGTCAGGTAGGCCGCGGCGGAATCGGCCGCGGCGATCGAGCGCAGGCGCGCCTGGGTCACCAGCACCACCAGATCGGCCACCTCGAGAACCTGGTCGGTGTGCGGTCCGTGGTCGCTGGACAGGTCCGCGACCACGAGATCACCGGCCGCCCGGCCGCCCTCGAGGACCGCTCGCACCGCGGCGGGCGCGAGTGCCGCCGCCACCGATCCGTCGGCACGGCTCAACTCGGCCGCATGATCACCGGTCGCACCGGAGAGCGCCTGCGGACTGAAGACAGCGACGCCGCGGTCGACCACGCAAGACGGAGGCCCGTCGAGGTCCGTTGCGAGCGAGGAGGTTCCGTCCGAACAGAGCGGGGCGGAATGAAGCATCGGTACGGGCTGCACGTGGGAAGCGGCACCGCCGACGGGGCTGCGCCCGGGGGCAATCGGGTCCGCGCTCGGCGAGAGCGCGCCGAGTTCGGTTGCGGGAGCGCCTCTTCCGCAGGAGAGTACGGCCAACCCCGCAGTGGCGGGCAGCGCCTCGTGCAGAGCGGGAGCGGAAACGCGGCCGTGTTCGATGGTGAGGTCGGGCCAGCGCAGCCCCGGCGCCCGCTCCAGGCCGAGGAGGAGGTCGAGGCCGCCGCCGTAGGGAGCGCAGTCGACCAGCAGGGTGCGGTCGCGGAAACGGCCTGCGGCCGTGAGGGCTACGGCGGCGGCCAGCACGGAGGCGCCGGATCCCGCGCCCGCACCGGCCACCGCGAGGACCGCGCCGTCGCCGGGGCGCCGGCGGTCGTGGGCGGCGAAGGCGGCGATCAGGGCGTCGGCGGCGGCGGGCAGGGGCAGCACCTGTTCGGCGCCGGCCGCGGTGGCGGCCTGCCAATCGAGCAAACCGGGCTCGCCATCGGTCACCAGGAGAATCCCCGGGCGGCGGGGGTGGGCGGCGGACGCACAGCTATGTGCGGCAGCGGTATCGACGATGATCACGGACGCATTGGTCCAGGAGTGGCGGCCCGGCGGCGGCACGCGCTCGTCGAGCGGGCGGTCGGCCGCGGCGGCGATGCGGCGAATCTCGTCGCGCAGGCGGGGATCGGCGACCAGCGACAGGGCCGGTGGGGTGGAGGCATCGGAGTTCATGCAGGTCAGCGTCGCCCGATCGGAGCAGCGGCGAAAGCGCCTCCACGGCGAGTGTGGATAACACGCGGCCTGTGCAGAACTCGAGAAGCGGGAACGGATCCGGAACTGTCCGTAAATAGAGGACGGCCCCAGCCGGGGGGGGAGGAGGCTGGGGCCGTCGGGTTCAGCCCCGGGGGGTCGGGCTGAACGCGCCTGGACCATGTCCAGGTATCTGCGATACTACACCCAAGCCCCGACCGGATTGCAAGTCCGCCCGGCGAGTCTTTTTCCCGCCCCGACGGCTCGGCTTCCCCCTGGCTAACCCGGATGAACCGGGTCTCGCGGTGACCCTCGCCACGCATGCGGCAGAGGCGAATGAAATGGCGCGGCGCAGAACCATATCCTGGACGACGTGACAGCCGAACGCGGACGAGTCGCCGCCTTCTTCGATCTCGACAAGACGGTGATCGCCAGGTCGAGCGCCTTCGTGTTCAGCAAGCCGTTCCTGGACCAGGGACTGCTCAGCCGGCGGGCTGTGCTGGAGAGCAGCTACGCCCACTTCCTGTTCCTGCTGTCCGGCGCCGATCACGATCAGATGGAGCGCATGCGCGAGCATCTGACCAAGATGTGCGCGGGCTGGGATGTGGACCAGGTGCGCTCGATCGTCGCCGAGACCCTGCACGACATCGTGGACCCGCTCATCTACGCCGAGGCGGCGGATCTCATTGCGGACCACCGGATTCGAGGCCACGACGTGGTGATCGTCTCGGCCTCCGGCGAGGAGATGGTGGCCCCGATCGCCGCGGCGCTCGGCGCGGACCACTTCGCCGCCACCCGCATGGTCATCGAAAACGGCAGGTACGCGGGCGAAGTCGAGTTCTACTGCTACGGACCGGGCAAGGTCGAGGCGATCGAAAAGCTTGCGGCGCAATACGATTACGACCTGTCCCGCTGTTACGCCTACTCCGACTCGGTCACCGATCTGCCCATGCTCGAGGTGGTGGGTCACCCCACAGCGGTGAATCCGGATCGGGGCCTGCGGCGCGAGGCCACCACCCGTGGCTGGCCGATTCTCGCCTTCTCCAATCCGGTGTCGCTGTGGGCGCGGATCCCGGCTCCGACCACCACCACGGTGGCCGCGACCGCCGCGGTCGGGCTCAGCGCGCTGGCGGCCGGAGCGCTCACCTACCGGCTGCTGCGGCGGCGCCGCTGACGCCGACCCGCCGGAAACGCCCGGATGAAAAATGGCGGGACACGCCGAGTTTTTGAAAGTTTCCCCAGGTCTTGATGTGATGGCGGTCACGGGGTAACAATGGAGGCACGGAAGGACGGAAGGCCAAGATCGGATCGGAAGAGAAGATTCGACCTCCCATCCCACCCTTCCCAGCACGGACACCAGGCACCCACGCGGAGCACGCCGCGACAAGGGCAACAGTAGTTGTGGGTCTGCGTTATCCAGGATATCGACGGCAAGGGCCTCGCAATCAATGCGGGGATGAACCGCCGGATCCTGGAGAGCTCGCCGAGGCCGAAGAAAACACAACCAGAAAAGCACGCTTGGTAACCGGGTAGTCCGTGCTAGCGGGCGGTGAGGTCGCAATTCGCGACAACGCCGCCCGCTTCGACGTGTATGGACCCCGGAAACCCTTGGCGTACAGGCAGTTTCGTGATCAGGGGACTTACCCCGAGGCGGCGTCCGCGATCGAGCGGGCCTCGCGGGCGCCGTCTTCGAGAGCGCCACAGGTGAAGATCACCCAGCCGCCGACGCCCTCCGCGGTCCCCATACCGAAGGCGGCCGCGGCGTCGAGGTAGGCCCGGCGGCGGCGGAGCCAGAAGACTTCGGGGACGCCGAGGCTGTGCGGGTCCAGGCCACTGGACACAGCGACCAGGCGGGAGGCGGCCCGGGCGACGATGCCGTCGGCGGTGCCGAAGGGCCGCAGGGAGAGCAGTTCGCCGTGAACGACGGCCGCGATCACCGGGGCGGGGGCCTTCGTACTGGTGATGGTCTGGACCAGCAGGTCCAGACGTTCGGCGACGCCGGGGACATTGCGGGGGCGGCCCAGCTGTTCTTGGTCGTCGACCATGTCGGCGGCGGCGAGCAGGTGCAGGCGGGCGAGAGCCTGGAGCGGGGCGCGCTGCCAGACGCCGACCAGGTTGGTGAGGGCCTCGGCGTCGAGGGCCTGGCCCACGCGCAACGAGCCGGCCAGGATCGGGTCGTCGACGCGGCCGTCGACGGGGAGATCGATGGTGCCGCCGTCGATGGCGGCGGAGGAGCGGGCCGCGCGGACGGCGGCCTCGGCGGCGGTGGTGGGCCAGCCGCGGCGGTTCGCCCGGTGGCGATGCACCTCGGCGAGGGCGTCGCGGGCCTTGTCGGCGGCATCACGCACG
Organism: Nocardia sp. NPDC004711; assembly: GCF_053601595.1. Classification (NCBI taxonomy): domain Bacteria; kingdom Bacillati; phylum Actinomycetota; class Actinomycetes; order Mycobacteriales; family Nocardiaceae; genus Nocardia; species Nocardia sp. NPDC004711. Next base: position 96,412 of record NZ_JBSGCB010000008.1, read on the forward strand.
CCGGGCAGGTCGACGAGGGGCTGCAACGGGTCGGTCACGAGGTACGAGGCTACTGCCGGGTATCGGATCGCCCGCCGACACCCGGTCGGTCATCCCGCGAGCAGGTCGCGACCGGGGATGGCGTCGAGCAGGCGGCGGGTGTATTCGGACTGCGGGTTGTCGAACACCTCGGTGGTGGATGCGGCCTCGACCACCCTGCCCTGCTGCATGACCAGGACGTCGTCCGCGATCTGGCGGACCACGGCCAGGTCGTGGGTGATGAACAGGTAGGTGAGGCCGAGATCGGCCTGTAGCTCGTTGAGCAGCTGCAGGATCTGAGCCTGTACCAGCACGTCGAGGGCCGAGACGGCCTCGTCGCAGACCACCAGCTCCGGGGAGAGCGCCAGGGCCCGGGCGATGGCCACCCGCTGGCGCTGGCCGCCGGAGAGCTCGTTCGGGTAGCGGCGCATGACCGAGGCCGGGAGCGAGACCTTGTCGAGCAGATCGCGCACGGTGGCCTCGTGCTCGGCCGGGGTGCCGAGGCGATGGGTGCGCAGCGGCTCCTCGATGGTCCGGTAGATGGAGTACATCGGGTCGAGGGACCCGTATGGGTCCTGGAACACGGGTTGCACGCGGCGACGGAAAGCGAAGGCGGCCTTGGCATCCAGGGTCGCCACCTCGCGACCGTCGAAGGTGACGCGGCCGGCGGTGGGCGGCAGCAGGCCCAGCACCATCTGTGCCACCGTGGATTTGCCCGAACCGGATTCGCCGACGATCGCGGTGGTGGTGCCGCGCCGCAGAGTGAACGAGACATCGTCCACCGCAACGAGTTCGGAGGATCGCCACGGCGCGTTGCCGCGAATGCGGAACACCCGCGTGAGGTGGTCCGCGACGAGCAGATCGTCGGGGGCACTGGCGAATTCGGCGTCGGTTTCGGCCAGCTGCCCGGCGACCTGGACGGCCTGCTCCCGCACCTCGGCCCGCTTGCGCACCGAGGACAGCCGCTGCGAGGCCAGCGAGGGCGCGGAGTTCACCAGTTTCTTGGTGTACAGGTGCTGGGGTTCGCGCAGGATCTGCAGGGCCGGACCGGATTCCACCACGCGGCCGCGGTACATGACGACCAGGTGTTCGGCCCGTTCGGCGGCCAGGCCCAGGTCGTGGGTGATGAGCAGGACCGCGGTGCCGAGTTCGGCGGTCAGGCCGTCGAGGTGGTCGAGGATCTGACGCTGCACGGTGACGTCGAGCGCCGAGGTGGGTTCGTCGGCGATGAGCAGTTTCGGCCGGCAGGACAGGCCGATGGCGATGAGCGCGCGCTGGCGCATGCCGCCGGAGAATTCGTGGGGGTACTGGTTGACGCGGCGTTCGGCATCGGGCATGCCGGCCTCGGCGAGCAGTTCGACGGCCCGCTGCCGGGCGGCCCGGCCCTTGGCAACGCCATTGGCCTCCAGGGTTTCCCGGATCTGGAATCCGACCTTCCACACCGGGTTCAGGTTGGACATTGGGTCCTGCGGCACGAAGCCGATACCGCGCCCGCGCACTCCGACGATCTCGCGGCCGGTGGCCTTCGACAGGTCCTTGCCGTCGAAGAGCACCGAGCCGGAGGTGATCCGGCCGGTGCCGGGCAGCAGGTCGATGATGGCGTGCGCGGTGGTCGATTTGCCGGATCCGGATTCACCGACGATGGCGACCGTCTGCCCCGGATACACCGTCAGGCTCACCCCGCGCACCGCCGGGACCTCGCGCCGGTCGGCGGTGAAGGCCACGTTCAGATCGCGGACCTCGAGCAGTGGTTCGGTCATGGCGCTCACCTCTTGCGGGCCTTGGGGTCGAAGGCGTCGCGCACGGCGTCGCCGAGCATGATGAAGCTGAGCACGGTCAGCGCGAGCGCGGTGGCCGGGTAGAACAGGATGGCCGAGGTGCGAATCTCCTTCTGGTCCACCGCGATATCCGATCCCCACGACACGGTCTGCCGGGTGAGCCCGACGCCCAGATACGACAGCGTCGCCTCGGTGACGATGAAGACACCCAGCGCGATGGTGCTCACCACGATGAGCGGCCCGGCCGAGTTGGGCAGCACGTGCCGCACCAGCGTCCGGAATCTGGAGACGCCCAGGGCCTTTGCCGCCGTGACGTACTCGCTGTTCTTCGATTCGATCACCGCGCCGCGCACGATGCGCGCGGCCTGCGGCCAGCTGAACGAGGCCAGCGTGAGCATGACCGTCCACACCGTACGCGAGGCGAGCAGCTGCATGAGCACGATGGAGGCCAGCATCAGCGGCAGCGCGTAGAACACCTCCGAGATCCGCGACACCACCGAATCCAGCAGCCCGCCATAGTATCCGGCGATCGCACCCAGGGCGCCGCCGATGAGCACGTACATCAGCGTCGCGCCGACACCGGTCACCACCGAGGCGCGGGCGCCGTAGATGGTGCGGGCGTAGATGTCGCAGCCCTGCTTGTCGAAACCGAACCAGTGTGTCCCGGACGGCTTCTGCATGCTGAAATCACCGTTGCAGTAGCGCGGATCCTGGCTGGTGAACAGCTGCGGCCACACGGCGACCAGCATCACCAGCACGATCAGCACCGCCGCCGCGAGGAAGATGGGATTGCGCCGCAGCTGCCGCCAGGCGTCCCGCCACACGCTGGTGGGGGCGGTGGTCTCGTCCAGGGTGTCGGTGGCCAGGACCTGGACCTCGTCCGGCGGCGCCACGAAATGCTCCTGGCCACGGCGCATTTCGCGGACCGCGGGTTGCCGGCTGTCGCGGGCCTCGGGTTCAGGCATAGCGGATCCTCGGGTCGAGGGCGGCGTAGAGCAGGTCGACGATCAGGTTGGACAGCAACAGGATCACGATCAGCACCGTCACGAAGGCCACCACCGTGGGCGGTTCCCCGCGCGTAATGGCCTGGTAGAGCGTGCCGCCGACGCCCGGGATATTGAAGATGCCCTCGGTGACCACCGCGCCGCCGAGCAGGAAGCCCAGATCGGTGCCGAGGAAGGTGACAACCGGGATCATCGAGTTGCGCAGGATGTGCACCACGATCACCCGCCTGCGGCTGAGTCCTTTGGCGGTGGCGGTGCGCACGAAGTCGGCGGTCATGTTCTCCGCCACCGCGTTCCGGGTCAGCCGCAACACGTAGGCGAACGACAGCGACGCGAGTACGAACGCCGGTACCAGCAGATCCGTGAAGCTCGCCTTCGCCCCGACGGTCACCGGTGCGATGCCCCACTTCACGCCGAGCAGGAACTGCGCGAGGAAGCCGACCACGAAGATCGGCACCGCGATGATCACCAGGCTGAGCACCAGCATGGTGGAGTCGAAGAGCTTGCCCTTGCGCAGCCCCGCGATCAGCCCGAACGTCACGCCGAAGACCGCTTCGATGCAGACCGCCATGACGGACAGCCGGAAGGTGATCGGGAACGCGCGGGCGAGCTCGTCGCGCACCGGCCGACCCGAGAAGGACGTCCCGAAGTCCAGCGTGACAATGCCTTTCAGGTACTCCAGGTATTGGATGAAGAACGGCTGATCCAGGTGGTAGCGAGCGCGCAGGGACGCCTCCACCGCCGGGGTCATCTGCCGGTCCCCGGCGAGCGCCTGGATGGGGTCGCCGGGGATCAGGAAGACCATCGCGTAGATGAGCAGCGTCGCCCCGAAGAAGACCGGGATCATCTGGAGCAGCCGCCGGACGACGTACCACACCATGCCGGGCTACTTCTCGATGTTCTCGAAGTCGAACAGCCCCGACCAGGAGACAGGCGCCTGCTTCACCTTGTCCGAGCGCCCGGCCGCGACGTTGTAGTCGAAGATCGGGATATCGGCCATGTCCCGGAACAGCACGGTCTGCGCCTGCGCGATGCCGTCATACGCCTGTTCGGGTGTGGCGGCGGCGAGGGCGCCGTTGAGCAGCCGGTCGAATTCCGGGCTCTTGTAGTGCACGTCATTGGTTTCCGAGGTGCTCAGGAACAGCGCGGTCAGGTATTCGAACATGGACGGGTAGTCGCCCTGCCAGCCGTAGCGGAACGCCTTGCCCACGTTCTCGTGCACGATCTCGTCGCGAATGTTCTTGAACGTCGGGTAGGGCGCGCCGACCGCGTCGATGCCGAGGGTGTTCTTGATGCTGTTCGCGGTCGCCTCGATCCAGGCCTGATGACCGCCGTCGGAGTTGTAGGCGATCTGGAAGGTGCCCGACCACGGCGAGATGGCGTCGGCCTGCGCCCACAGCTTCTTGGCCTCGTCCGGATTGAACTTCAGCACTTCGGAACCCGGCAGGCCGGCGCGGAACCCGGGCAGGGTGAAGGCGGTGAAGTCCTGGCAGGGGACGCGGGTGTTGTGGAAGATGTTGGCGGCGATCTGTTCCCGGTTGATGGCCATCGAAATCGCCTTGCGCCGCAGCACTCCTTCGGGTCCGGAGAAGTGGGCGACATTGGGCTGGATGCCGATGTGCTGGCTGTAGGCGATGGGCTTGTGGATGGCCCGGTCGCCCAGGTCCTTCTCGTAGGTGGCCAGCGCGGTATCCGGGATCACGTCCAGGCCGTCCAGATTGCCCTGGAGCAGGTCGGCGTACGCGGTGTCCATGTTCGCGTACATCTTGAAGCGCAGGCCCTTGTTCTTGGCGGGCCGCCCGCCCTTGTAGTCCGGGTTGGGCACCACGTCGATCTGCACATTGTGCTGCCAGGCACCGGCGCCGGCGAACTTGTAGGGGCCGTTGCCGATCGGGTTCTCGCCGAAGGCCTTCATGTCCTTGTAGGCCACGGCGGGCAGCGGATAGAACGGCGAGAAGCCGAGTTCCAGCTCGAAGTCGATGGACGGCTGTTTGAGGTCGACGGTGAAGGTGTGGTCGTCGACCACCTTCAGGCCCGACATGGTCTGCGCCTTGGGCGGATTCGCCGCGACGTCGTCGTACCCGACGATCGGGGTGAAGACCCAGTTCTGCAGCTGCGCATTGGTGCCCAGGGCGCCGTAATTCCACGCGTCCACAAAGGATTTCGAGGTCACCGCGGTGCCGTCGGTGAACGTCCAGTCCGGCTTGATGGTGATGGTGTAGTGCTGGCGGTCCGGCGTGACGATGGACTGCGCCATCTCGTCGTGCGGAGTGCCGTTGGCGTCGTAGTACTTCAGCCCCGCCCAGAGCCGGTCGACCACGCGGCCGCCCATGTTCTCGTTGGTATTGGTGGGCACCAACGGATTCTGTGGTTCGGCGGCGTTCACGGTGACGTAGTCGGAATTGTTGTCCTCACCGGAGGAGCATGCGGTCAGGCTGAGGCTTGTGGCCAGTGCCGCCACGGCGAGCGCGGTGATCGTCTTGATTCGCAACGCGTTTCTCCCATCCCAGGAAACGGTCGGCCTCGGGGTGAATCGGACATTAACGATCGCGGCCGATGTTGTCAGCGGATCGAAACGGGAATGTTCGGCTTGTTAGCAATCCGGCAACATGGGGCATCCGAATGGGAGACCCTACGTGACACAGTGCACAGCAGCGGGGACCTCGCGTTCACGGTTCGGTCATGCCGCCGATGGGAGCCTCGTCACGACCGCCCACCGATCGAGACGGGCGAAACACGACGCAGGTCACAGTCGGTTAGGGTCGAACGTGGCCGCCGTCACCCCTACGCGGCCTGCACGCGAGAGAAGAAGAGACGAGATGACCGAAACCACCGCCGACCACCTGGATGCCTATCCGCCCAGCGCTGAGTTCGCGGCCGCCGCCAACGGCGACGCCTCTCTTTATGCTCGAGCCCAAGCGGACCGGGACGGGTTCTGGGCCGAACAGGCACGGCGCCTGCACTGGCATCAGCCCTTCACCCAGGTGCTGGACTGGGACGACGCGCCCTTCGCCAAGTGGTTCGCCGACGGCAAGCTCAATGTCGCCTACAACTGCGTGGACCGGCACGTGCTCGACGGGCACGGCGACCGGGTCGCCATCCACTGGGAGGGCGAGCCCGGCGACTCCCGCGACATCACCTATGCCGAGCTGCTGGCCGAGGTGTCGCGTGCCGCCAACTACTTCACCGGCCTGGGGCTGGCCGCGGGTGATCGGGTCGCCATCTACATGCCGATGGTCCCCGAGGCCATCGTGGCCATACTGGCCTGCGCCCGCCTGGGCCTGACCCACTCGGTGGTCTTCGCCGGCTTCTCCCCCAGCGCCCTGCGCCAGCGCGTCGACGACGCCGCGGCCAAGCTGGTCGTCACCACCGACGGCCAGTGGCGGCGCGGCAAGCCGGCCCCGCTCAAGGCGGCCGTGGACGAGGCTCTCGCCGAGGGTGATTCGACCGTCGAGCATGTACTCGTGGTGCGCCGCACCGGCATCGAGACCGAGATGACCGAGGGCCGCGACCTGTGGTGGGACGAGACCGTCGCGCTCGGCTCCCCCGAGCACGAGGCGCAGGCCTTCGACGCCGAGCACCCGCTGTTCATCCTCTACACCTCCGGCACCACCGGAAAGCCCAAGGGCATCCTGCACACCTCCGGCGGCTACCTGACCCAGGCCGCCTACACCCACCACCACGTGTTCGACCACAAGCCCGGTCAGGATGTGTACTGGTGCACCGCCGATATCGGCTGGGTGACCGGGCACAGCTACATCGTGTACGGCCCGCTGGCCAACGGCGCGACCGAGGTCGTCTACGAGGGCACCCCGAACTTCCCGGACGAGCACCGGCACTGGCAGATCATCGAAAAGTACGGCGTCACGATCTATTACACGGCGCCGACGCTGGTGCGCACGTTCATGAAGTGGGGCCGCGAGATCCCGGATTCGCACGACCTGTCCAGCCTGCGGCTGCTGGGTTCGGTGGGCGAGCCGATCAACCCGGAGGCCTGGCGCTGGTACCGGGATGTGGTGGGCGGCAACAAGACTCCCATCGTGGACACCTGGTGGCAGACCGAGACCGGCGCCATCATGATCTCGCCGCTGCCGGGCGTCGCCGCGGCCAAGCCGGGCGCGGCCATGACCCCGCTGCCGGGTATCTCCGCGAAAGTCGTGGACGAGGAAGGCAATCCGGTCTCCCTCGGCGAGACCGAGGCCAACGGGTATCTGGTGCTCGACCAGCCGTGGCCGTCCATGCTGCGCGGCATCTGGGGCGACAACGAGCGGTACCAGGACACCTACTGGTCCCGCTACGCCGAGAAGGGCTGGTACTTCGCCGGTGACGGCGCCAAGCTCGACACCGACGGGGACCTGTGGGTGCTCGGCCGCGTCGACGACGTCATGAACGTGTCCGGCCACCGCATCTCGACCGCCGAGGTGGAGTCCGCGCTGGTGGGCCACTCCGGCGTCGCGGAGGCGGCGGTCGTCGGCGCGTCCGACGAGACCACCGGCCAGGGCATCGTGGCGTTCGTGATCCTCACCGCCGAGGCCACCGACACCGGCGCCGATCTGATCACCGAACTCAAGGCCGAGGTCTCCCGCGAGATCTCCCCCATCGCCCGCCCGCGCGAGATCCACGTGGTGCCGGAACTGCCGAAGACGCGCTCGGGCAAGATCATGCGCCGCCTGCTGCGCGACGTGGCCGAAGGCCGCGAACTGGGCGACACCTCAACCCTGGTGGACCCCAACGTGTTCGAGTCCATCCGCGCCGGCAAGGCGTAAACGGGCAGACCCCGAAGCGGCCCCCTGATCGGCGATCAGGGGGCCGCTTCGGGTACGGGGTAGTCAAGAAGTTCCGGGCAGACCGTTAGAATTGCGCAAAAGGTGTGCCGGGAAGTCTGGTCGGCATGCGGTTGTGCCGTCGGTCCCTGGAGTGGTGTAGCACGCCGCTTTCTCGTCGACCGACCGAAAGGCTGCACCGTGATCACACAGGTCCGTTCCGAGCTGACCCGCTATCTGAGAACCGAAACCTTCGGCGGCGCACTGCTTCTCATCGCCGCGGCCGCGGCGCTCATCTGGGTGAACTCACCATGGGGCGCGAGCTACACGACCATGGTCGACACCAGGCTCGCCATTCCCGCCCTCCACCTCGACCTCACGCTGGCCGACTGGACCAAGGACGGCCTGCTGGCCATCTTCTTCTTCGTGGCCGGGCTGGAGCTCAAACGGGAGCTGGTGGTCGGTGAACTCGCCGACCGCAAACGCGCCACCCTGCCCATCGTGGCCGCCGTCGGTGGTGTGGTGTTGCCCGCGCTCATCGCCACCGCCGTCGGCTGGGGCGCGCCGGGCATGGACCGCGGCTGGGCCATCCCGGTCGCCACCGATATCGCCTTCGCGCTGGCCGTGCTCGCCATGACCGGATCGCGGATTCCGGCGGGCGCCCGGGTGTTCCTGCTCAGCCTGGCCGTGGTGGACGACCTGATCGCCATCATCCTGATCGCCGTCCTGTTCACCACCACCCTGAAGATGCTGTGGCTGCTGGTGGCCGTGCTGTGCCTGGCCGGCTGGGCGCTGGCCCAGCGCTTCCGCCTCGGCAGCCCGTTCATCTACGTCCCGCTGGGCCTGATCGCCTGGTACTCCCTGCACGAGGCCGGAATTCACGCCACCCTGGCGGGCGTGGCCTGCGGCCTGCTCACCCGGGTGCGACCGGATCCCGGCGAGGACGAGCACCGCGTGCCCGCCGCCCGGCTCGAGCATTTCTTCCAGCCCATCTCCGCCGCACTGTGCGTACCGTTGTTCGCGCTGTTCGCCTCGGGCGTTCCGCTGGATGCGAGCGTGCTGTCGAAGCTGTTCACCGACCGGCTGGCGCTGGCCATCGTCCTGGGCCTGCTGGTCGGCAAGACGGTCGGCATCTTCGGATCCAGTTGGCTCGCCGTCCGGTTGGGAATCGCGGAACGACCCGATGATCTCGGTTATCGGGACATGTTCGCCCTGTCGGTACTGGGCGCGATCGGCTTCACCGTTAGCCTCTTGGTGGCAGAACTGGCCTTGGAAGACGTCGGCGACGGGTCGGCCGCAGAGCTCGCGAAAGCGGCGGTGTTGCTCACGTCTTTGGCGGCTTCCCTGGCGGGTTCGGCGCTACTGTTGCGTCGGGGCCGTGCTCACCAGGCACGACGTGACGAGCGGGCACTGCAAAATCAAGAGCGACACCGGACAGTACTACCGGGACATGGAGAAGGGTCGAGCAATTGAGCTTCACACAGGGCGGTAACGGCTACGACGGGAACCGCACCCGCACCGTCACTTCGATTCCGCTGTCCGATGTCGACGCCCATCAGTCGGCGACCTTCGGCACCTTGGTCCGCGACGCGACCGAGCAGATGTCGACCCTGGTGCGCGCCGAGGTGGAGCTCGCCAAGGCCGAGGTCACCGGTGAGATCAAGAAGGGCCTGCAGGGCAGCGTCTTCTTCATCCTGGCGCTGACCATCCTGCTGTTCAGCTCCTTCTTCTTTTTCTTCTTCCTCGCCGAACTGCTCGACATCTGGCTGTACCGCTGGGCCGCGTTCCTGGTGGTGTTCCTGTTGATGATCGCGGCGGTCGCGGCCTTCGCGCTGCTGGGCTACCTGAAGGTGCGCAAGCTGCGTGCGCCGGCGAAGACCATCGAGTCCCTCAAGGAGGCGAAGAGCGTGCTGCCCAGTGGTTTCGGCCACACCGACGGGGAGACGGCCGAGGTCTCCGTCGAACTCGGCAAGCCCCGGACCTAGACCTTCGATTACGCTCCATCGGCGTGTCGTCGAATTCGCATCCGGATCCGTCCGCAGTCCGCTATGACGGGCCGTGGACCCATCGGGACGTGCACGCCAACGGCATTCGCTTCCACGTGGTCGAGGCCGTGCCCGCCGGGACGGCCTACACGGACCCGGACATGCCGCTGGTCGTGCTGCTGCACGGCTTCGGCGACTTCTGGTGGTCCTGGCGCCACCAGCTGACCGGGCTGGCCGCACGGGGCTTCCGCACGGTGGCGGTGGACCTGCGCGGCTACGGCGACACCGACAAGCCACCACGCGGTTACGACGGCTGGACCCTCGCCGGTGATGTCGCCGGCCTGATCCGCGCGCTGGGCCACACCGAGGCGACCCTGGTCGGGCACGCCGAGGGCGGCCTGGTGTGCTGGGCCACCGCCGTACTGCACCCGCGGGTGGTGCGATCCATCGCGCTGATCAGCTCCCCGCATCCGGTGGCGCTGAAGCGGGCGGTGCTGCGCGACAAGCCACAGCGCTCGGCCTGGCTGCCGGACTTCCTGCGCTATCAGGTGCCGCGGGTGCCCGAGGCCCGGCTCACCCGCGACGACGGCATCGCGATCGAACTCCTGCTCCGTGACCGGGTGGGCGAACGCTGGTCGGCCACCGAGGAATTCACCGACACCGCCCGCCGCATGCGCACCGCCATCCGGATCCCCGGCGCGGCGCACTGTGCGCTGGAATATCAGCGCTGGGCCTTCCGTAGCCAGTGGCGGCCCGACGGCCGGCGTTTCATGGCGGCCATGAGCGAACCGGTGCCGGTGCCCACGCTGGCCCTGTACGGCGACCGCGACCGGTACATCCTGCCGGGCACCATCCGCCGCGGCCGGCAGCTCTCGCCGCAGCGCCGGGTGGTGGCCATCCCGGACGCGGGTCACTATGCGCACCAGGAGAATCCGGAGCCGGTGACCGCGGAGATCGCCAAACTGCTGACCTGACGAGGCTCTCGGATACGGAAGAACGGCCCCGGCGAATCATGTTCGACGGGGCCGTTTTCGGTTCTTCCAGGCTCAGCTCAGCACACAGCTGCCGGTGCCGACCGCCGTCGATTGACCTGCCGCCGAGCTCAGTTCGGGCCGCACCTCGTCGAGGGTGAGCACGTACCCGGTGTCGTCGTCGGTGACCGCCGCGCCGAACACCACGCCCAGGATCCGGCCGTCGGTGTCCACCAGCGGGCCGCCGGAGTTACCGGCCCGGACCTGGCCGCGAATGGTGTAGACCTCACGCTTGACATCGGCGTCGCGGTAGATATTGGGACCCTTCAGGTTCAGGGTCTCGCGCACGCGGGCCGCGCTGGCGGTGTAGCGCCCGCCGCCCGGGTAACCGAGCACGATGGAACTCTCCCCCGAGCCGGCGTCGGCCGGAGCCAGGTCCAGCGGCTGCGCGTTCAGGCCCGGCACCGCCAGGATCGCCACGTCCTTGGACGAGTCGAACAACACCACGGTGGCGGGCAGCGACCCACGCGCGGTGTCCACACTGACAGTGTTGGTGCCCGCGACCACGTGCGCATTGGTCATGATGCGCTCCGGAGCCACCACGAAGCCCGAACCCTCCAGTTGCCGTTGGCAACTGGGCGCGATGCCGCGGATGCGCAGCACGCTGCCCTGCAGCTGCTGGGCCACCGGCAGCTGCAGCACGCTGGGATCGGGCGGTTCCACGGCGGTGATCGGGACGTGCCCGAACGGGCCGATGACATCCGGCAGCCCGGAGGTGTTGAGCAGGTTGGAGAAGTCGGTCGGCACCCGCCGCAGCCAGTCCGGCGCGACATGGTCGACATTGCGCAGCACCTGGGAGTTGGTGACCGCGGCTGCGATTCCGGGCTGCGAGGAGTTGGTCAGCGGCAGCGCCAGCAGCCACGCGGTGGCCAGCACCGCCACCGCCTGCAGGCCCGCGCCCACCACGCTGTCCACGCTGCGGGTGAACGGATCCCGCATGCCGCCGCGCGCGGCCCGCCCGAGCACCATGCCCGCGACCTCGCCGACGATCACCAGCGCCACGATGAGCAGCACGCCCACCAGCACCCGGGTGCGGCCCTCGTTCAGGTGCTTCAGGATGTGCGGCGCGATCAGAATGCCCGCGACCGCACCGAGGATGACGCCCAGGAAGGCGAGCGCCGAAGCGACCGCGCCCTGCCGCCACCCGGAGGTGGCGGCCAGCAGCGCCAGAATGATGATGCCGAGGTCGAGCCAGCCCGAGGCGCTCATAATGTCATCCCTACCGCGGCCAATGCGGCCTGCAGATCACGTACATCGTGATGGTCCCATTCGCGTTCCCACCCGGACACCGCCAGCAATCCGGCGAGCACCCCGGCGGTGAACCCCCACACCAGCATTCCGTCCACGGTGAACGCCGGGCCCACATAGCCCAGTGGATGGCGCACCACGAAACGGTTGGCCGGATCGATGAGCTCGGACAGCGGCACCCGCGCCACGCGGGCGGCCTCCGTCTCGCTCACCACCCCCACCTCGCCGGGGGTGCGCCAGTAGGCGACCACCGGCGTCACATCGAACCGCGAGGGCGGCACGAAGATCTTGGGCAGCACCGCGATCGGCTCCACGCCGGCGGGGTCGAGCCCCGTCTCCTCGCGCGCCTCGCGCAGGGCGGTGCTGATCGGGCCGTCGTCCTGCGGTTCCACCCCGCCGCCCGGGAAGGCCACCTGGCCGCTGTGCTGGCGCAGGGTGGCGGCACGCTGGGTGAGCAGCACGTCGGCATCGGCCGGAAGCCCGCCCTGCGCAGTCGAATCGGGCTCGGGGGAGCCGCCGAAGAGCACCAGCACCGACGCCTCCCGGGCCCGGGTCGCCGCCGCGGCGAAGCGCCGCATGGTGCTGTGGCGCAGCACCGGGTTCACGCCGGTGGGATCGGCCGGGTCGTGCTCGGCCACCCCGCGCAGCCACTCCGGAATGCCATTGGCAGACGCCTCGAGTCTCATCACCACACCCTTGTCGAAAGATCCATTCGTCCAGCCCTCACGCCCTGACCCCCAATTCGGCCGCGACGGTGGCGGAAATGTCCTCGACGCTGGTGAACGGGCGCACCACGACTTTCGCAACGGTGCCGTCGGCGCGCAACAGCACCGAGATCGGCAGCACGGCGGGCGCGCCGACGGCGGTGCGGACCCTGGCATTCGAATCCTCGACCCCGGGCAGGTGGATGCCGAGCCCGCTCAGCCGCGACAGCGCCTTGGCGGTCCCCGGATCGCTGTGCACGGTCAGCACCGTGAGCGCGTTCCCGGCCTGCTGCGAGAACTGTTGCAGCAGCGGCAGTTCCTCCGCGCACGGACCGCACCAGTAGGCCCACAGATTGAGCAGCGCGGGCTTGCCGGCCAGCGCCGCAACCAGATCCACCGGCCGGCCGTCGGCCAGGCAGTCCAGCGTGATGCCGCGCAACGGGCCGTCGCTTACGGGCGCGCCGGTGGGCACGGGACAGGCGGCCAGCGCCGCCGCGGCCCGATCCGAGTCGGCGACAGCCGGTTCGGCGGGCCCGGTGGCCGTGGTCGAGCCGGTCGCGGCGCTCTTGTCGTCGGAGTGGGTGAACTGCGGCCACAGGGCGACCGCCGCCGCCACGGCGACGATCACCGCCGCCAGCGCCCACCGCCACCCGGTGTTGCCCCGCGCCGTCTCGGCGCTCACAGGCCGACCAGCTCGAGAAGATGCTCGGTCTCCGGGCCCTTCACCAGCTTGGCGGCCTCGGTCGGATCGGTCGGCCCCGCGCCGAAGGACGGGCAGTCGTTGGCCAGCAGGCACGCGCCGCACGCGGGCTTGCGCGCATGGCAGACGCGGCGGCCGTGGAAGATCACCCGGTGCGAGAGCATGGTCCAGTCACGGCGCTCGATCAACTCGCCGACGGCGTGCTCGATCTTGACCGGGTCCTCCTCCGCGGTCCAGCCCCAGCGCCGCACCAGCCTCCCGAAATGGGTGTCGACGGTGATGCCCGGGACATCGAAGGCATTGCCGAGGATGACGTTCGCGGTCTTGCGCCCGATGCCGGGCAGGGTGACCAGTTCGCCGAGGGTGCCCGGCAGTTCGCCGTCGAAACGCTCGACCAGTTCCTGGCCCAGCCCGATGAGGGAATTGGCCTTGTTGCGGTAGAAGCCGGTGGGCCGGATGTACTCCTCCAGCTCGGCCCGATTGGCTTCGGCGTAATCGCGTGCGCCACGGTACTTCGCGAACAGCGCGGGTGTGGTGAGGTTCACCCGCACGTCGGTGCACTGCGCGGAAAGAATTGTGGCGACCGCCAATTCGAGGGGCGTGGTGAAATCCAGCTCGCAGTGCGCGTCGGGGAACTCGATGGTCATTTCCCGGTACATACGCCGGGCCCGCCGGACCAGGCCGATCCGAGTCTCTTTGTCGCGCTTGCGCGCTTTGGCCGGACGCGAAAACCGTGGCGCATCCGAGACATCGACCGGAGCTCCGTCAGGGGTCGCTTGAACGCCCGAATTATCCGGGTCTGCCCCGCTCACGGCCGCGTTGGATTCAGAGACACGCACGCCCCCACCTTACGGAACCACCCCTGCCCCACAACCGGGCTGAGTACCCGCCGTGTTCCATCTGAGACCTTCGGCGTGTTTACTGCTGCCTATGCAAGGACTCGCTGTGGTGCTGTTTCCGATAGCGCTGATGCTGTTCGCGTTGGTGATGGAACGGGTCGAGAATCGACTTCGCAAGCTTCTCGAACCAGACCCAGAGGTCCAGCAGTATCTCGATCGAGCCACGAATGCCGAGGTCAGCGATCTGACCAAGCTGGGTTTGCCGGCCGCGGCGGCGCGTCCGCGGCGCGCCCGGCCCGCGGCCAAGGGAATGGACGTCGCACAGGCCAGCTGATCCGCGCGGGTCAGTGGTCGAGTGGTCCGGTGGCTTTCAGCTCCGGACCACTTTTTACGATCTTCATGACGCAGGTCTCACGGCGTGTCGTAGATTGCTTATGAAGCGTGTCGCGAAACCGTCGTTGTGTGTCGCTTACTGCGGCTCCGCGTGTCTGAGAATGAGCTCGGCGCGTGGTGTCTATCACTACCCGGCGGTATTGCAAAGTAGACTGCACTGTCGGCCGAGTCGTTTCGGTCCAGGACAGAGCCATTTCCCATAAGGAGCACATTCGTGGACGAGGCCCTCGCCAGAGCAGGCATCTTCCAAGGCGTCGAGCCCACCGCGGTGGCCGCTCTCGCCAAACAGCTGCAGCCCGTTGACTTCCCGCGCGGCCACGTCATCTTCAACGAGGGCGAACCCGGCGACCGGTTGTACATCATCACCTCGGGCAAGGTGAAGATCGGCCGCCGCTCCCCCGACGGTCGTGAGAACCTGCTGACGATCATGGGCCCGTCGGACATGTTCGGCGAGCTCTCGATCTTCGACCCGGGCCCGCGCACCTCGACGGCCACCACCGTCACCGAGGTCCGCGCGGTCACCATGGACCGGGACGCCCTCAAGGCGTGGATCGATCAGCGCCCCGAGATCGCCGAGCAGCTGCTGCGGGTGCTCGCCCGCCGCCTGCGCCGCACCAACAACAACCTGGCCGACCTGATCTTCACCGACGTTCCGGGTCGTGTCGCCAAGGCGCTGCTGCAGCTCGCTCAGCGCTTCGGCACCCAGGAGGCGGGCGCGCTGCGCGTGACCCACGACCTCACCCAGGAGGAGATCGCCCAGCTGGTCGGCGCCTCCCGCGAGACCGTGAACAAGGCGCTCGCCGACTTCGCGCACCGCGGCTGGCTGCGGCTCGAGGGCAAGAGCGTGCTGATCTCCGACTCGGAGAGACTGGCCCGCCGCGCTCGCTGAGCGGCGACAGTTACGTACGCGAGGCGCGTCGCCACCCCCGTAGCGGTGGCGACGCGCCTCGACGTGTAGAGGACCGAACTCTTCGGATTCTCCGGGGCTTCGGCCCTGAAACCCCTATTCCCGTGAACGCAGGTACGCCAGCTGCGCTTCGACCGAGCTGTGGGCGGCCGGCCAGAGGCGCTTGTCCACATCGGCGTAGACCTCGGCGACGATCTGCAGCGCTTTGGCCTTGGGGCCGAGCTTCTCCAAGGCGGCGCGGACCTGGTTCAGGCGCTCCTCGCGGTGGGCGATGTAGTAGCGGATGACCGGTTCGGCGTCGGCATGGTCGGGACCGTGGGCCGGGAGCAGGGTGCGGCCGGGAGCGACCGCCACGAGCCGGTTCAGCGAGTCCAGATAGGCCGCCAGCGCGCCGTCCCAGGATTCCAGGACGGTCGTACCGCTTCCGAGGACGGTGTCACCGGTGAGCAGCGCTTGCTCGCCGTCCGGGCCGTCGAGCAGGAAGCTGAGCGAGTCCTCGGTGTGCCCCGCGGTGGCGAGCACCGTGATGCGCAGCCCGGCGACCTCGATGACCTCACCGTCGGTCAGGTGGGTGCCCGCGCCGCGCAGGAACTCGGAATCCTTGGCGCGCACCGCGGTTCCGGTGGCCTTGACCAGGTGGTCGATGCCGCCGGTGTGGTCGTGATGCTTGTGGGTGACGAGGGTGAGGGCGATGTTCCCACCGGTCTCGCGCACCAGCGCCTCGGTGTGCGCGCGATCCTTCGGACCCGGGTCCACCACAACGTATTCCGTGGTGCCGGGAGCGCGCAGCAGCCAGGTGTTGGTGCCCTGCAATGTCATTCCGCTGGGATTGTCGGCCAGCACGACGGCGGCGGACGGAGTCACTTGCCGCAGTTGCTCGTACGCGGGGTGAGTGAGCGTCATTGTTTCGTCCTAATGCACCGAGCGTGATGCGTCCAGAGTTGAACGCATCACGCTTCCGACTGTGCCCCAAGCATTTCGGGGTTACCGCACCTCGGCGATGAGTTCCACCTCGACCGGGGTGTTCAGGGGCAGCTCGTTGACGCCGACCGCGGAACGGGCGTGCACCCCGGCCTCGCCTAGCACCGCGCCGAGCAGCTCGGACGCGCCGTTGATGACCAGCGGCTGGCTGTTGAAGCCGGACGCGGAGGCCACGAAACCGACGACCTTGACGATGCGCACGACATTGTCGAGGCCGACCAGATCGTGCACGACCGCAAGGGCGTTGAGGGCGGCCAGCTTGGCCATCTCCGCGCCCTGCTCGACGGTGACCTCGGCGCCGAGCTTGCCGGTCAGCGGCAGCTCGCCGTTCACGAACGGCAACTGCCCGGAGGTGTAGACGTAGTTGCCGGACCGGACGCCGGGCACGTACACCGCGACCGGCTTCGGAGCCGGCGGCAGTTCGAGCCCGAGCTCCTTCAGGTTCTCGGCCCAGGACATCAGCTCTTCGCCCGCTTCAGGTAGGCGACGTGCTGTTCACCGGTCGGTCCGGGCAGCACCGTGACGAGTTCCCAGCCGTCGGAACCCCACTGGTCGAGAATGGCCTTGGTGGCATGGGTCAACAGGGGCACCGTCGCGTACTCCCACACGGTCACATCACTCATGCGCTGAGACTAGCCCGGCCAGGTTCCCCCAGTTCCCCAGGCCCGCCGACTACGCTGCGAGATCAGGAAATACGAGTTTCCAGAGTGGTGTATCAGACAGTTGCCGAGTCCTGTGGGCAGGAATTCGGAACGAGTTATAGGCTCGCGAGCGTGGGAGTACCGATAGCAGTGCCCGTTTCGGTTGAGCCGGGGGTCGAAGCAGGTTGGCCGGAGCGGGCGGACAAGGCCCGCCTGCACTACGTTTCCGGGAAAGGGGGCACCGGGAAGTCGACCGTCGCCGGGGCACTGGCACTGGCACTGGCCGCCGGGGGGCGCCGGGTGCTGCTGGTCGAGGTCGAGGGCAGACAGTCCATTGCCCAGCTGTTCGATCTCCCGCCCTTGCCGCCCACCGAGACTCGCATCGCCACCGCGGACGGCGGCGGCGAGGTGATGGCACTGGCCCTCGATGTCGAGCACGCCTTCCTCGAGTACCTCGACATGTTCTACAACCTGGGCTTCGCCGGGCGCGCCATGCGCCGGGTGGGCGCCATCGAGTTCGTCACCACCATCGCGCCGGGCCTGCGCGACGTGATCCTCACCGGCAAGATCAAGGAATGCGCGGTGCGCGCCGACAAGTCCGGCAAGCCCGCCTACGACGAGATCGTCATCGACGCGCCCCCGACCGGCCGCATCGCCAGCTTCCTGGACGTCACCCAGGCCATGGCCGAGATCGCCGGCGGCGGTCCCATCGCCGCGCAGGCCGAGGGCGTGTCCAAGCTGCTGCACTCCGAGCAGACCATGATCCACCTGGTCACGCTGCTGGAGGCGCTGCCGGTGCAGGAAACCGCCGACGCCGTCGCCGAACTCACCGCCAACGACCTGAATATCGGGACGGTCATCGTGAATCGGGCGAGCGAGGGCTACCTGCCGCGCTCGGTGCGCGAACAGGCCGCGCAGGGCACGGTCGACATCGACGCCCTGCGGGCCGGACTGACCGAGGCCGGGATCAGCCTGTCCGAGACCGATTTCGAGGGCCTGGTCGCCGAGACCGTGGAGCATTCCGCGCGGCTGGCCGCCCAGGACGAGAGCGCCGCCGAACTGGCCCAGCTCGACATCTCGCGGCTGTACCTGCCGTCGCTGACCGACGGCATGGATCTGGGCGGGCTCTACGAGCTGGCCGAAGTCTTGAGCGCGCAGGGGGTTCGCTAGTCATGGTCGTTCCGGCAGGCACTGTGCCCCTGGACATTTCGAAGATCCTCGCGGATCCGTCGGCCCGCATCGTGGTGTGTTGCGGCTCCGGCGGCGTCGGCAAGACCACCACGGCCGCGGCCATCGCGCTGCGCGCCGCCGAGTCGGGCCGCAAGGTCGTGGTGCTCACCATCGACCCGGCGCGCCGGCTGGCCCAGTCGCTGGGCGTGAACGATCTCGGAAACGCCCCGCAGAAGGTCGAACTCGGGCCCGAGGCCAAGGGCGAGCTGTTCGCCATGATGCTGAACATGCGCCGCACCTTCGACGACATGGTGCTCGAGCACACCAGTCCGGACAAGGCCGAGCAGATCTTCGCCAACCCGATCTACCAGACCGTCGCGTCCTCCTTCGGTGGCACCCAGGAGTACATGGCGATGGAGAAGCTCGGGCAGCTGGCGTCCAAGCGCGAGTGGGACCTGATCGTGGTCGACACCCCGCCCTCCCGCAATGCCCTGGACTTCCTGGACGCGCCGAAGCGACTGGGCAACTTCCTCAACGGCAAGATGATCCGGGTCATCATGGCCCCGGGCCGCGGGGTCGGGCGATTCGTGGCGGGCGCCATGAGCCTGGCGCTGCGCGGCGTCTCGACCATCGTCGGCGGTCAATTGCTCAAAGACGCCAGTGTCTTCTTGCAGTCACTGGAGTCCATGTTCGGCGGCTTCCAGGATCGCGCGGACCGCACCTACGCCATGCTGTCGCGGCCGGGCACCCACTTCCTGGTGGTGGCCGCGGCCGAGCCGGACGCGCTGCGCGAGGCGAGCTTCTTCGTCGATCGGCTCTCGACCGACCGGATGCCGCTGGCCGGCCTGGTACTGAACCGGACCCACCCGGTGCTGAGCGGCCTGTCCGCGGAGGAGGCGCAGGTTGCCGCGGATCGGCTCGCGCCGGAGACCGCGACCAACGGCGCGACGCCGGAACCCGAGGCGGACACCCCGGAGGCCCTGACCGCCGCGGTACTGCGCATCCACGCCCACCGGGCCGCCACCGCCAAGCGGGAACAGCATCTGCTGCACCGCTTCACGGGCGCGCACCCGAGCGTCCCGATCGTGGCCGTCACCGCGCTGCCGTTCGAGGTCGCCGACCTGGAAGCGCTGCGTGCGGTGGGTGATCAGCTGGTCGAGGCGGGCGTGAAGTCCGCCTGACCGAGTCAGGCAGTTCGACCCTTTGGTTTGAAATGCCCGATCCGACCCTGGACACGGATCGAGCCCGCTTTCGCGGGCTCGATCCGTTCTGCTTATAGGGGGGATCTGGGTAAGGGATACTCGGTTACATCGCTACCTTCTGTGATCGCTGGACGCGGAAGAAGTCCGCCCAACTCGTCACCTCCGGATGCTGCTTGAGCAGCGCGCGGCGCTGCCGCTCGGTCATGCCGCCCCACACTCCGAACTCGACACGGTTGTCCAGGGCATCCGCCCCGCACTCCATCAGCACCGGGCAGTGCCGGCAGATGGTTGCCGCTTTGCGCTGCGCTGCGCCACGCACGAACAGCTGGTCGGGATCCACTTCCTTGCATCGGGCCTGGGAAACCCAGGCGATTCTCGCTTCGGCCTGCTCCACGTCCAATCGAGCGATCGGGGTAGTCATGTGCATTTGGTGTGCCCCTTTGCAGTCCGAACACCGGGTCACGGCGCTCCAGAATCGCGAGTGCAGCGCGCAGTTACCCAACCCCACTGCGTTCTGCACCACATTCCACTTTGAGTGTTAGCTCTATCACACTGGGTTCTCAATCTAGGTAAAGGTGTGCGGCCTGCGCAAGACCGTCCCGAGATTTTCTGGTACGTCCGTCCACGCATTCGTTGCACGGAACCGGGCAGTCCGTCTCTTTTAGGACGAATGAACACCCCGCCGGGCGAACGCCGAGTGTCCGCGAGGCCAATTAGGCTAGGGCCCGTGCCGATCACACGAACGCTCTGGAGACTGGCAGGCGCGTGCGTCTTGGCCGCCGTGTTGCTCGCCGGGCTGCTGTTCCCGCTCGCCGGTGGCTTCGGGTTCATCTCCAACCGAGCCGCGGACGCCGTCGACAATGTCTCCGCCGAACTCGTCGAGGGCAGCGTGCCCGCCGTCTCGACCATGGTGGATGCGAATGGAACACCGTTCGCCTGGCTGTACGAGCAGCGCCGCTTCGAAGTCCCCAGCGAGAAGATCTCCAATGACATGAAACTGTCCTTGGTCTCGGTGGAGGACAAGCGCTTCGCCGACCACCACGGTGTGGACTGGCAGGGCACCTTCCGCGCCTTCCTGACCAACACGTCGGGCGGCCAGGTCTCCCAGGGTGGCTCCACCATCGACCAGCAGTATGTGAAGAACTACCTGCTGCTCGTCGTGGCCAAGACCGACGCCGAACGCCGGGCCGCCACGGAGACCACCCCCGCCCGCAAGATCCGCGAGATCCGGATGGCGCTGACCCTGGACAAGCGGCTCACCAAGGACGAGATCCTCACCCGGTATCTCAACCTGGTGCCGTTCGGCAACGGCTCCTACGGCATCCAGGACGCCGCGCAGACCTACTTCGGTGTGGACGCCAAGGATCTGAACGTCGTGCAGTCGGCCATGCTCGCCGGCATGGTGCAGTCCAGCTCCAAGCTGAACCCGTACACCAACCCCACGGGCGTGCTGGAGCGCCGGAACACCGTGCTGGACACGCTGATCCAGAATGTGCCCAATCGCGCCGACGAGTATCGCAAGGCCAAGGAATTGCCCCTCGGCGTGCTGCCCGAGCCCAAGGGCCTGCCGCGCGGCTGCATCGCGGCCAATGACCGCGGCTTCTTCTGCGACTACGCGATGCAGTACCTGAACAACGCCGGCATCAGCCGCGATCAGCTCGAGAAGGGCGGCTACCTGATCCGCACCACGCTGGACCCGGCGGTCCAGGACCAGGTGCGCGACTCGCTGGCCGCCAACACCAACCCGAATCTGGACGACATCGCCGAGGTCATGAATATCGTGGCGCCCGGCCAGGATTCGCATCCGGTGCTGGCCATGGGCTCGAGCCGCGTCTACGGCCTGGACGCCAACGCGCATCAGACCGTGCAGCCGCAGCCGTACTCGATGGTCGGTGACGGCGCGGGCTCGATCTTCAAGATCTTCACCACGGCCGCGGCCATGGAGAAGGGCCTGGGCATCAATGCCACGCTGGACGTCCCGGCGTTCTTCTCTGCCAAGGGCATGGGTAATTCCGGGACGCCGGGCTGCCCGCCGGAGACCTACTGCGTGAAGAACGCGGGCAACTACGCGGGCTCGATGTCGGTGACGCAGGCGCTGGCGACCTCGCCGAACACGGCGTTCGTCAAGCTGATCCAGGCCGTCGGGGTACAGCCGACCGTCGATATGGCGGTGCGCCTGGGCATGCGTTCCTACACCCAGCCCGGCACCTCCGGCCACGGCAACCAGAGCCTGGCCGACATGATCAAGGACCAGAACCTGGGCTCGTTCACCCTGGGCCCGGTGGCGATCAACCCCCTCGAACTGTCGAATGTGGCCGCCACGCTGGCTTCCAGCGGCAAGTGGTGCCCGCCCACCCCGATCAAGGAGGTGGTGGACCGCAACGGCAAGCAGGTGCCGCTGACCCAGCAGGCATGTGAGCAGGTGGTGGATCCGGGCCTGGCCAACACCCTCGCCAATGCCCTGAGCCAGGACGTGGTGAGCGGTACCGGTGCCGGTTCGGCACACTCGGTGGGCTGGAACGTCCCGACCTCGGCCAAGACGGGCACCACCGAGACCCACCGGTCCTCGGCCTTCCTGGCCTTCACCAACTCCTTCGCCGGGGCCAGCTACATCTACGGCGACAGCCCGACGCCGGGCGAGATCTGCTCGTTCCCGCTCCGCAGCTGTGGCAGCGGAAACCTGTACGGCGGTAATGAGCCCGCCAAAACCTATCTGGGCGCGATGAAGAACGTGCTCGACCACTTCCCGCCGGCGGCGTTGCCGCCGCTGGACGACAAGTACGTTCGCGGATCGAACAATTCGCAGATCCCGGATGTGATCGGCATGTCCCAGGCGGAGGCCACCTCCACCCTGGTCGGGGCGGGCTTCCAGGTGTCGGTGACGACGCAGCCCGGCGCGAACAAGGGGACGGTCATGAACGTCTCGCCGAACGGGTCGGCCATCCCGGGCTCGGTGATCACGCTCTACGTGAGCGACGGCAGTCAGATTCCGGCGCCCGCGCCGAACGCGCCGCCCACGGTGCCGGGCTTGCCGAGCATCCCCCTCCCGCAGCTGCCGCCGATCCCGATTCCCATCCCGATCCCGCGGTAGGCAATCTCGCGGCAGGCAAAGGAAAGGCCCGGAGTGATTCACTCACTCCGGGCCTTTCGTATCAACAAGACAGTGTCAGAGTCGCGCCTTCACGGCCGCGGAGATCCGCGACCCGTCCGCGCGCCCCGCGGCGAGCGCCGTCGCGGCCTTCATGACCTGACCCATCTGCTTCATCCCGGGCCGCTCCCCCAGCTGCTCGGCGACGTCGGCGATGGCGGTGTCGGCGATGTCGCCCACCTCGGCATCGGTGAGCTGGGTGGGCAGGTACTCGTCGATGATCGATTCCTCGGCGCGCTCGTTGGCGGCCAGCTCGCCACGCCCGGCCTGCTCGTAGACGACGGCGGCCTCATTGCGCTTCTTCGCCTCCTTCTGCAGGACGGCGATGATCTCCGCGTCGGAAAGCTCACGGGCCTCGGGTCCGGCGACTTCCGCGTTCTGAACGGCGGACAGCAGCATCCGCAGGGTGGCCAGCCGCAGCGTGTCCTTGCTCTTCATCGCGGTGGTCATGTCCGACCGCAGCTTGGATTTGAGTTCCGACATGAGCGACACGGTACGAGGGACTTCTATCGTGGTCCAGCTCATTTGACTCGATGTTTCTCCGCCGGGTCGCCTATTCTGGGCAAATGCCCGTCTTCTCGACTTCCGTCCTCAGCCGTGCCGCACTCGGAGCCGCCGGGGCCGCGGTCGCCGGAATCGGATACGCGACGCTCATCGAGCGCAATGCCTTCACGCTGCGTGAGGCGACGCTACCGGTGCTGGAACCGGGCAAGCCCTCCCTACGGGTGCTGCACATCAGCGACCTGCACATGATGCCCGGGCAGCAGTTGAAGCAGGCCTGGCTGCGGGAGCTGGACCGGCTGGAGCCGGATCTGGTGGTGAACACCGGGGACAACCTCTCGCACCAGAAGTCGGTGCCCGCCGTGGTGCAGTCACTGGGTGGATTGCTCGCGCGTCCCGGCATTTTCGTGTTCGGCTCGAACGATTACTTCGCGCCGGTGCCGAAGAACCCGTTCAAGTACTTCAACAAGGACCACAAGCGGGTCTACGGTGATCCGCTGCCCTGGCAGGATCTGCGGGCCGCGTTCACCGAGCGGGGCTGGCTGGACCTGACGCATGTGCGCCGCGATATCGAGGTCGCCGGGGTGCGGATCTCGACCGCGGGCGTGGACGATCCGCATCTGCAGCGGGACCGCTACGACACCGTGGCGGGTGCGCCGAATCCGCTGGCGGACTTGAGCATCGGACTCACCCACTCGCCGGAGCCGCGGGTACTGGACCGATTCGCGGCCGACGGCTACGACCTGGTGATGGCGGGCCACACCCACGGTGGGCAGCTGTGCCTGCCGGGCTTCGGCGCCCTGGTGACCAACTGCGGGATCGACCGCGCCCGGGTGAAGGGCGCCTCGCGCTGGGGCGCGCACACCCGGCTGCACGTGTCGGCGGGTCTGGGGACCTCGCCCTGGGCTCCGTACCGGTTCTGCTGCCGCCCGGAGGCGACGCTGCTGACGCTGGTCGGCGCGCCGCCGAAGAAGCCGGTCGCCGAGTCGGGGCGGGGTCGCACCGCGTCGTCGGAGGCTGTCGCGCGGTGAGCGCCCGCCGCGATATACAGCGCGGTATGTAGTCGTCAGTCAGGGGGCAACCGTGACCAGTGGAAACGACCACAGCAACGAGCCCGGCCGTCCGGAACCCGATCCGGACTGGTGGCAGGGTGTGCCCGGACAGGATCAGACCTGGCAGCAGCCGCAACCGTCGCCGCAGCCGGGTTATGGTGCGCCGCAGCCGGGTTATGGTGCGCCGCAACCCGATCCGGGCTGGCAGCAGCCCGGCTACGGGCAGCCGCAGGCGACGACCCCGCTCACCGGCGGCCCGTACGGCCAGCCCTATCCGCCCGGTCCCGCCCAGTACCTGGCCCAGTACCCGCCGACCCAAGCGTTCGGCGCGCCGCAGGGCTACGGCCAGCAGCCGCCCTATCCCCCGCCGCCCGGTGGCGGCAATCGCCGGGTATGGCTGTTCGCCGGTGTCGGCGTGCTGGTGCTGGCGATCATCGCCGCGGTGGTGGTCGTGGCGCTGGTGCACCGGAACTCGAACGACGCCTCGGCGAGGTCGAACACCGCGCCGTCGCTGATCAGCGCGCTCACCTCGACCGCGGCCAAGCCCACCCAGTCGGGCCGGCCGACGACCGCCAGGACCACCGCCCCGAAGGCGACCAGCACGCCCGCCGCGGTGATCCCCGGCTACCAGGTGGTCACGATCACGGACAACGGTGCGGCATACGACATTCCGCAGAGCTGGAAGGTGGACGGCACCGGGCAGAGCACCTTCGGCAGCGGCGCGGACAGCATTCCGGTGGCCGGGCTGGCGCAGGACGGCATCGAGTACTGCCCGAAGTACGTGCGCACCAACATCTTTCTGACCCAGTCCGACGAGACGGATCCGACACGGGCGGCGGCCGACATCGGCACCCGGATGGGCCGCATCGGCTGGTCCACATCGACGGGTGCGACGCCCGGCGCGGCGGAGTCCTTCCAGTCCTCGGACGGGCAGCTGCAGGGCATCTACATGGAGACCAAGGGCGCTGCCCCGGCTCCGGCGGCGGGCTGTGCCTCGACGTATTCGGTCTACACCTTCGCCTTCCCCGGCGACAGCGGCGCTTTCGTGTTCACCATCGCCGCGGACACCGGGGTGGACCAGTCCGTGGACGCGACCCTGGCGAAGAAGATTCTCGCCAGTATCCGCCCGATCCAGTAGCCGGCACGACTCGTCACAGGGGGTCCGACGATGAGCGGTGAAACCGACGGCCAGGACATCGATCCGGAGAAGACGACGTCCAGCGGGGACTGGTGGCAGGGGCCGGTGCACGAACGGCCGCAGCCCAGCCCACCGCGCCCGTATCCCCAGCCGAACCCGAATCCCCAAGCCTCCGGGCCGAATCCGATCCCGGGACCGGGTCCGGCCTCGGGTCCAGGACCGTGGCCGGGCCCGAGCCCGTACCAGTCGGGGCCCAACCCCTACCAGTCCTCGCCCTATCGGTCCGGGCCGAATCCCGTTCCGCCGAGCGCGAATTCGTACAGCACGGGCGCGTCGCCCTTCGCCGCCGGGCAACCGGGCGGCTTCGGGCCCCCGCCGGGCGGCAATCGCAGGCGGGTGTGGCTGCTGGCAGGCGTGGGCGCGCTCGTGGCGGCGATCGTGGCCGTCGTGGCGATCGTGATCGTGATGCGCGATTCCGGCAACGGCCCCACCCCGACCGCCGCGAAGCCCACCTCGATCACCAGCGCGCCCGCCACCACGCCGCGCACCACCACGACCCCGGCGTCCACCCTGGCTCCCCAGATTCCCGGCTATCAGGTCGACGTGCCCAAGGACCTGAAGGCCGCGTGGGACATCCCCAGCGACTGGAAGACCGATCTGACCGCCACCACCTACGGGAACGGCACCGACAGCATTCCCGCTGCGGGCTTCGCGGAGGAGGGTTCGGACTACTGCCCGAGCAATGTGCGGACCACCATGTTCCTGTCCACCTCGGATATCTCCGATGCGGCCGCGGCGGCCACCGATGTGGGTGCGCACGCCGCCCGCATCGGCTACACCACCAAGACCTCGCTCACCCCGGGCACCGCGCAACCCCTCGACACCAGCGACGGCCAGCTGCACGGCACCTTCCTGGAGACCAGCGGCGGCTTCACCGCTCCCGCGGGATGCGCCACCGGCTATTCGGTCTACACCTTCGCTCTCAGCGTGGGCGCCGGCAAGGGTTCGCTGGTGCTGGTGATCCTCGCCGACACGGGCGTGGATCGCTCGGTCACGGCCGATTTCGCGCGTAAGATGTTCGCCACTTTTCGCCTGCTTTAGAGCACCTGACCAGCCGATTTAACGTCTGGACG
The DNA here is from genome assembly GCF_053601595.1 of Nocardia sp. NPDC004711. Classification (NCBI taxonomy): domain Bacteria; kingdom Bacillati; phylum Actinomycetota; class Actinomycetes; order Mycobacteriales; family Nocardiaceae; genus Nocardia; species Nocardia sp. NPDC004711. The sequence goes on from NZ_JBSGCB010000008.1 coordinate 122,748, forward strand.
ACGGGTGCGCTAAGCTACTGCAGGTTCGCTTCACGGGGTGTGGCGCAGCTTGGTAGCGCGCTTCGTTCGGGACGAAGAGGTCGCAGGTTCAAATCCTGTCACCCCGACTGTGTGGTTGAGACACAACTCGGCCCCCGGCTCTTTCGAGAGCCGGGGGTTTTGTGTTTTTCAGGGACCCCGCGTGTTTTTCAGGGACCCCGCTTGGTTTCGGGGTTGGTTTCCAGTCGTCAGCCCGCGACCGGACGAAGGCGGGTGCCGCCCAGGCGGTCCGCGTGGTCGGTGAGGATGGTGCGCAGGGCGGCGGCGGACGTCGCGTCCACGGGCGTGAGGACGGTGAGGCTGTAGTCGGCCCCGTCGGGGCTGGTGAGGTTGTCGTAGCAGACCGTCAGGTCGCCCGCGTCGGGATGCCGGATGCGTTTGGTGCCGTGGCTGCGGTCCTGAACCGCATGGTCATCCCACCAGGTGGCGAATTCGGGGCTGTCCGTGCGCAATTCGCCGATCACCTCGCGCAGGCGCGGGTCATCGGGGTGGCGGGCCAGGTTGCGGCGCAGGTTGCCGACGGTCTCGCGGGCCACCCGGTCCCAGTCCAGCTGGGTGGCGCGGGTGGCGGGGTCGAGCAGGGTCAGGCGGGCGACATTGATGCCGGGTTCGAAGCCCGGGCCGAACAGAGCCGACGCGGCGGTGTTGCGGGCCAGCACGTCGAGGCGGAAGTCGGACAGGTAGGCCGGGAGGGCGGGCAGGCCGTCGAGGATGGCGCGCAGTGATTCCGGCGGGTCGGCCGGTCGGCGGCGGGTGGGCGGCTGGGCGCCGCGGGCGATGAGGTGCAGGTGCGCGCGCTCGGCGTCGGTGAGCCGCAGGGCGTCGGCGAGGGCGTCGAGGATGGCGGCGCCGGGGGTGCCGACGCGGCCCTGTTCGAGGCGGATGTACCAGTCGACGCTGACCGCCGCGAGCTGCGCCACCTCCTGCCGTCGCAGGCCCGGAGTACGCCGCTGCCCGACGTTCGGCAGCCCCGCCTGTTCGGGGGCCAGCCGTTCCCGCATGGCCCGCAGGAAGGCGCCCAGCTCCCTTCCCGATGTCGTAGTGTCCACGCTCGCACTCCTTCTCGCCGGAGCCCCGGCTCCCGGCCCTCAGCCTAGGGTGCGGGCGGGTGGCACGCGGGATACCAGGGTGCGGACGATCTCCCTGGCGGTACCGGATTCCGAGAGTCTCTTCTCGTCAGTCGAACGACGAGGAGAACCGCCATGAATCGCACCGCACGCATCGTTTCCGCGACCTTCGCCGTGGCGGCCCTGCTGTCCGCCGCCGCCTGCGGCAGCGACCGGGATTCGTCCGCCGCGACCCCGAGCCCGAATCCGGCTCCGTCCGTTCAGGTTCGGGCCGTGGTTCCCGCGTCGGCCGCCCCGTTCACCGTCACCACCGGTGACGCCACGGCCGACCGTGCCTTCCCGGCCGACTTCTACGCGGGCGCCTTCGGCTGCACGGCCGCCAATCATGCCCCGCGCCTGCGCTGGTCCGGCGCTCCGGCCGGAGCGAAGAGCTTCGCGGTCACCATGTTCGACCCGGACGCGCCGACCGGCGCGGGCTTCTGGCATTGGATGAACTGGGACATCCCCGCCGCCGCAACCGATTTCACCGCGGGCGCCGCGAGTGTGGCGGGCGCCAACGACGCCGGCGTCCCCGGCTACCTGGGTCCGTGCCCGCCCGCCGGCGACCGGCCGCACACCTACCAGATCTCCGTGCTGGCCCTGGACACCCCGACGCTGGACCTGCCCGCGGCGACCACCCCGACGGTCGCGTCGTTCTCGATGGGTTCGCACATCATCGGGGTGGCACGACTGTCGCTGACCGCGCAGCGACCCTGACCCGAACGCACATCGGGTCCCGGCCAACCCGGCCGGGACCCGATGCGGTGGAACGGCTTTCAGCCCAGGTGCAGGCGCCGCATGAGGCGCAGCGTGACCAGGGTGGACTTGAGCTGCTTCTCGTAGGGCATGTTGGCGCGGGCCGCCATGATCTGCTTCTTCTGCACGCCGACATTGATGGTGTCGGTGTACTTGAGAATGCCGGCCGCGCCGTGGCGGGTGCCGACGCCGGACTGCTTCACGCCGCCCGACGGGGTGCCCTTGGCGGCGTAGCTGGTGACGAAGCCGTCGTTGATATTGATGGCGCCGGCTTCGACGCGCTCGGCGAGTTTCGTTGCGCGGTCGATGTTTCCGGTCCAGATGCTGGCGTTGAGGCCGTACGCGGTGTCGTTCGCGAGCGCGACGGCCTCGTCCTCGGTGCCGTACTTGTAGATGCTGACCACGGGGCCGAAGGTCTCCATGGTGGCGTGGGCCATGTCCTTGGTGACGCCGGTGAGGACGGTCGGCTCGAAGAAGGCGGGCCCGATGTCGGGGCGGGGGTTGCCGCCGGTGACGACGGTCGCGCCCTTCTCCCGGGCCTCGTCGACGTGGGCGGCGACGCGCTTCATGTGGTCCACCGAGACCAGCGAGCCCATCTCGGGATCGAAGTCGTAGCTGGCGCCCATCTTGCCGGCGAGGTCCTCGGCGGCGGCCACGAAGCGGCGCAGGTACTCGTCGTAGATGCGCTCGTGGACGTAGATGCGCTCGATGTGCATGCACGCCTGGCCGGTGTTGCCGAAGACGGCGAACACGGCCGAGGGGATGGCCTCGTCGAGGTTGACGTCGTCGAGCACGATCATCGGGTTCTTGCCGCCGAGTTCCAGGCTGCAGCCGATGAGGTTGCGCCCGGCCTGCTCACCGATGGTGCGGCCGGTGGCGGTGGAGCCGGTGAACATGACGAACTCGACATTGTCGATGAGGGTGGGGCCGACGTCGGGGCCGCCGCCGCAGACCACCTGGATGAGCCCGCGCGGCAGGCCCGCCTTCTGCAGCAGTTCGATGCCGTACAGGGTGCACAGCGCGGTCTTGTTGTCCGGCTTCATGATCACGCCGTTGCCGGCCATGAGCGCCGGGGTGGAGTCGGACATGGAGATGGCGAACGGGAAGTTCCACGGCGCGATGACCGCGACCACGCCCTTGGGCCGGTGCTCCTCGGTGGAGGAGGTGATGACCGGCATCGGGCCGCTGCGCTTCTTGGGCTTGAGGGTCTTCTCGGCGGTCTTCAGGTAGTGGGCGATGACCATCGGCGTATCGCACGCCTCCTCGATGGCCATCCGCCGCGCCTTGCCGCAGCCGATCTGGATCAGGTCCGCGATGGTCTCGATCTCGGAGAGAATCAGCTCGTGCGCGCGCTCGAATACGGCGAGGCGGTCCTTGAGCGGCCGGGCGGCCCATTCCTTCTGGGCGGCGCGGGAGATCTCGACGGCGGCCTCGACGTCCTCGGGCGAGGACTGCGGCAGGTAGCCGACGACGTCGCCGGTGTAGACCTCGACCATCTCGAAGGGCTCGCGGGCCTCGCCGGCCCGGCCCGCCGTCACCATCGCGGTCAGCCGGTTGATGAGGGATTCCGTGACGCGCGGCGGAAGCTTCGCCTTGCTCGTTGTGCTCATGGGACTCTCTCCACTACTTGCCGCCCGTGACGGCGGTCACCATGCTCCAAACTAGAACACGTTATTGTTCAGGACAACGGCGCGGGGTAGTTTCGTGCCGGAATCTTGGTTCGCCCATGTGGAAAGAAGGGTCGGCGATGACCGCAGCGACTGCTGAAACACCTAGCAACACCGAACCGCACGCTCTGGTCGAGAAGCGCGGCGCGACGCTGATCGTCACCATGAACCGCCCCAAGTCCAAGAACGCCCTCACCGGCGAGATGCTGGCGATCATGACCGAGGCGTGGGACACCGTCGACAACGATCCGGAGATCCGCTCCTGCATCCTCACCGGTGCCGGCGGCGCGTTCTGCGCGGGCGCGGACCTGAAGGCCATGAACAAGCGCAGCCCGGACGACGGCATGAAGGAGGGCAGTGCGTTCGACCCGTCCCGCATGCCGGGTCTGCTCAAGGGCCGTCGCCTGACCAAGCCGCTGATCGCGGCGGTGGAGGGCGCGGCCATCGCGGGCGGCACCGAGATCCTGCAGGGCACCGATATCCGCATCGCCGGTGAGAGCGCCAAGTTCGGTGTCTCCGAGGCGAAGTGGAGCCTGTTCCCGATGGGCGGCTCGGCGGTGCGGCTGCCGCGCCAGATCCCCTACACCGTCGCCGCGGAACTGCTGCTGACCGGTCGCCACATCACCGCGGCCGAGGCGCTGAACTTCGGCCTCATCGGCCACGTGGTGCCGGACGGGACCGCGCTGGACAAGGCCCTCGAGATCGCCGAGCTGATCAACAACAACGGCCCGCTGGCCGTGCAGGCGATCCTGAAGGTCATCCGCGACACCGAGGGCATGCACGAGGAAGAGGCGTTCAAGATCGACGCCAAGGTCGGCCTGCCGGTCTTCCGCAGCAACGACGCGAAGGAGGGCCCGCGCGCCTTCGCCGAGAAGCGCAAGCCCAATTTCCAGGGCAACTAGGAATTCCGGGGACTCCCCCGGAGCTGAGGTGGCGACGGACCTCTCACATCGCCACCTCACCGTCAGCGAGCGGCCAGCTCCTCGCCGAGGAAGCCGCCGGACTGGTGCCGCCACAGCTGCGCGTACGTACCCTCGCCGCGCAGCAGCTCCTCGTGGCTGCCCTGTTCGACGATCCGCCCGCGATCGAGCACGATCAGCCGGTCCATCCCGGCCACCGTGCTCAACCGGTGCGCGACCACCAGCGCCGTACGCCCTTCCATCAACTCCCAGAGCGCTTGCTGCACAAGGATTTCGCTCTCGGAGTCGAGGGCGCTGGTGGCCTCGTCCAGCAGCAGGATCGGGGCGTCGCGCAGGATTGCCCGTGCGAGCGCGACCCGCTGGCGTTGCCCGCCGGAGAGTTTCACGCCGCGCTCGCCGATGAGCGTCTCCATGCCCTCGGGTAGCCCGTCCGCGAATTCGGTGACGTGCGCGGCCTTGGCGGCGCGCCGCACCTCCTCGTCGGTGGCCTCGGGCCGGGCGAAGCGAATGTTGTCGCTCAGCGACCGGTGGAACATGGCCGGGTCCTGCGGCACGTAGGACAGCAGGCTGCGCAGATCACGCTGCCGCAGGCGCGAGATATCCTGTCCGCCGATACGGATTACTCCGCCGTCGACATCCATCATGCGCAGCAGCAGCTGGGTGAGCGTGCTCTTGCCGCCGCCCGACCGGCCGACCAGGCCGATGCGCGCGCCACTGGCCACATCCAGATCCAGCCCGCGGAACAGGGGCGGCGCACCCGCGTGGGCGAAGTCCACCCGCTCGAACCGGATGCCGGAGCCCTTGGGGCACAGCGGTTCCGGCTCGCTGGTGTCGAGCACCGTCGGTGATTCCAGCAGCAGTTCGGTGAACTGCGCGGCCTCGGTGGTGGCACTCTCCAGCCGCCGGTAGATCTGGTTGAACCGGAACATGATGCCGGTGGCGTTCCAGTAGTAGGTGAAGGCCACCATGATCACCTCGACCGAGGCGTGCCCGCCGCCGATGCCCAGCGCGATCAGCAATCCGGAGACGTTCACGATCACCATCAGCGGCGTGACCGCGGTGTCGATGTAGAGGTTGTTGTAGTCCCAGGACCGCAACGACTTTCGCCGCTGCACCGCCACCCGCCGCCGATGCTCCTCGATCTCCTGCGGTTCGGCCGCGAAGGCCCGCACCGCCTGCATGTTCGACAGGGTGTCGGAGACGTGGCCCGATACCCGCGCGATGGCGGCCTCGCGGTCGTCGACCAGGTGCTGGCGCCGCCGGATCAGCGGGGCGACCACGACGCCGCTCACCGCGATCAGGCCGAGCAGCACGACGACCAGCATCGGGTCGTAGCGCCACAGCACCACCGAGGCGAAGCTCAGCGGCACCAGGGCGGCGACGATCTCGAAGGCGAAGGTGTCGGCGAACTCCTCGAACCGGGTCGCGAAGCTCAGAGCGCGCTTGGTCAGCGAGCCCGCGAAGTTGTTGTGGAAGAACGCCGAGTCCTTGGCCAGCAGTTCGTCCATGGCGGTGTTGTAGAGGCTCTCGATGCCGTAGGCGTCGAGACGGTTGAGACAGTGGATCCCCAACCGCCAGAAGACTTCCGCGATGAACAGCAGCGTGCCGAACCCGATCACGTACGGCGCGAGCGTGCCGAACGAGGAGTCACCGGTGGCGGCCACCTTGCCCACGACGACCGCGACCAGCAGCGGCGCGATGTAGAGCTGGCAGATATTGCCGAGGGCGGGCCCCAGCATGGCCGGAATCGTGATTGTCTTGCGCCGGGCCATTTCCCGGCCGTAGTAGCGCAGAACCAGCCTGACAGCGGATGTGCGCGAACTCATCCATCCCCTCTCGAATAGGTGCTTCGAGCAGTGCAGACAGCCCAGAGTGCCTGGTGGGGAGAGGGCGCGCCACCGAATTATTGCTGCGCGGTAGCTGGTTTCGGCTCCGGTCGAAGGGTTTTCGGCGCTGGGCAGCCGCAGGGCCGGCTACCCAGCGCCGGGAGCGGATGCCGATCGGAGCACGTGCCGGCATCCACGTTCGGGGGGATTACTCGGTGGGGTGCACCGTGCGCCGGACGATGGCACGCGCCAGGCCGGGCAGCAGCCTCCGCATGAGATACGCCGGTCGCGCCTGTCCGGGGAAGACGAACAGCGGCGACTTCGGTTTGGCCAGTGCCTTTTCCAGCGCGTCGACAATGCTCTCGGGCGTGGCGCCGCCGGCGTTGCCGAGCACGCTGGCGTTCTCCTTGCGGACCGCGTCCAGGAACGGGGTCTCCACCATGGGCGGGCAGAGCACGAGCAGCCGCACGCCGGTGTCGTGCAGTTCGTAGGAGAGGCTGTCGGCGAAGCCGACCACCGCGTGCTTGGAGGCCGTGTACCCGGCCATGCCGGGTGAGGGCAGCCAGCCCGCGAGCGAGGCGAACAACACCACGGTGCCCGCGCCCGCCTGCTTCATGGCGGGGATGACGGCCTGGCAGAGATTGACGGTGCCGATGTAGTTGATGTCCATCATCTTCCGGATCTGGGCCACGTCGTGGTCCAGCACGGAGGCGTGCACGTGGGCCATGCCGGCCGCGTGCACCAGTCGGTCGATGCTGCCCAGTTCCGCGCGCACCTTGTCGACGACGGCGCGAACCTGCGCGGAATCCGACACGTCACATTCGTAGGTGTGGGTGTTGGGCGAGCGCGCGGCCATGGTGGCCAGGCCGTCGGCGTTCAGGTCGACCGCGGCCACCTGCCAGCCCGCGGCGGCGAGTCGCTGCGCGACGATGCGGCCCATGCCGCTGGCCGCTCCGGTGACGAGTGCTGTCCGGCTCATCGGACCTCCCGGGTCTGCAATACCGTCGCGGCGTCCTCGAAGGTCATGCGGAGTGCGCCGATCCGGCTGGAGAACAGTGCGCGCGCGGGGAGTCCCAGCGTCCGCAATTGCTCGGAGACCGGATGATTTCCGAGTTCGATCCGCGCACCGCCCGGCCGTCCCCGGACCTGGGCCGGATTCATGACCCACGGTGTGCGCCGCAGGATTCCATTGCGGGCGGTGTACGCGTCGATGGATGCCCCGCCCGCGCCGCCGGGCATGCGGAAGCCGTCGGCGACCCGCAGCGCGAGCACGAACTGCCCGTCGACGTGGACCTCGCAGCGGTGCCCGCGGCCGTCCGGCGTGATGTCGATATCGGCCATGAGCTTCGGGAAGCCCCAAATGGATTGTCCCGCTTCACAGGTGAAGCTCTGGTTGACCGGCAGCCAGTGGATGTACGCGCCGGTGCTGTTCTTGCGTCCCGGCTGTCTGGCCATGAGCGAGAAGGCGAATTCGTGGTACGGCCCGAGGTCTCCGTCGAGGTAGCGGACGAAGGCCAGGGAGAGCACGGCCTTTCCGGGCAGCGTCGTGATCGGCTCCAGCCCGGTGCCGGTGAGCAGGTCGCGGGCCGCGGCCGCGTCGACGAGGAACAGCGCCGAGCAGGCGTCCGCGTGCCGGATCTGCACCGGCATGCGGACCTGTTCACCGAGTACGGTATGCGCCTCCATGCCAGAATTAGAACAGGTTTCAGTGATGGACGCCGGTCGTTTCGCCGAGTTTCTTCACCTCGCCTCGTAGTCGGGTTCCCGCTCGGCCACATAACCCTTGGCCCAGCGGTAGTCGGGCTTGCCGCTCGGCGTGCGCGCGACGGTCTCGGCCACCCAGATCCGCCGCGGCAGTTTGTATCCCGCGAGACGCGCGCGCACGTGCTCCGCCAGCGCGGCGAAGTCGATCGTGCCCGCGGCCGGCGACACCACGGCCGCCACCAGCTGACCCCAGCGCTCGTCCGGCACCCCGATGACGACCGCGTCGTAGACGGCGGGATGGGCCTTGACGGTGGCCTCGACCTCTTCCGGGAAGACCTTCTCCCCGCCGGTATTGATGACCATGTTGCCGCGGCCGATCAGGGTGACCGACCCGTCGGACTCCACGCGCGCGCGATCGTCGGTGATGACCATGCGCACCCCGTCCACGGTGCGGAAGAGCTTGTCGGTCTTGACCGGATCCTTGTAGTAGCCGATCGGCACATTGCCGGTCTTGGCCACCCAGCCCTCGCCGCCCGGCGCGACGGGCCGCCCGGCGTCGTCCACCACCAGCGCCCCGCGCCCGGTGTGCACCCGCGGCGCGCGGGCCGGGTCGTCGTCCTTCTGCGCGAATCCGATACCGCCGAAACCGGTTTCGGAGGAGCCGATGGATTCGGTGACCAGCGTATTCGGGAACAGTTCCAGCAGCGCGTTCTTCACCGGCTGGGTGAGCTGGGCCGCGCCGGAGCCGATGGAGATCAGCGAGGACGCGTCCACCGGCGCGGCCCGGTAGGAGTCCACCAGCGGCCGGGCGATGGCGTCGCCGGTGACCACCAGGACCTGGGGCCGCTCCCGCGCCACCACCTGCCACACCTCGTCGGCGTCGAAGCGCGGCTGGAACAGCACCGCGTTGCCGGACCACAGCGCGGTGAAGGTGGGCATCATGGCGGCGGCGTGAATGAGCGGCGGCAGCACGAACCAGGTCATCGGCGAGGGGTTCTCGCCCCCCGCGCGGGATTGCTGGTACTCGTCGGCGACGGGTTCACCGGTGTAGAAGTCGATGCCGCCGCCCAGCACCCGCCACATGTCCTCCTGTCGCCAGATGACCCCTTTGGGCAGGCCGGTGGTGCCGCCGGTGTACATGATGAAGTGGTCGTCGGCGCTGCGCGGCCCGAAATCCCGATCGGGCGAACCGGATTCGAGCGCCTGCTCGTACGGGATGGAGGCGGTCGGCAGCCCCGCGCCGCCCTGATCGTCCTCCACCACCAGGGTGTGCCGCAGCTTCGGCAATCGCGGCCGGATCTCGTCGATCAGCGGCGCGTAGCAGCGGTGGTGCACCGCCATCTCGAGGTCGGCGTTGTCGTAGACGTAGCGCAGTTCCTCCGCGCGGTACCGGTAGTTGATATTGACCGGCACCGCGCGAATCTTGTAGCAGCCCAGCAGTGTTTCGAGACTCTCGATGCTGTTGTGCATGTGGAAGCCGATGTGGGTCCCCGGTCCCGCGCCGGCGGCGGTGAGGTGGTGGGCCAGCCGGTTGGCGCGGGCGTCGAGTTCGGCGAAGGTGCGCCGGCGCGGGCCCTCGATGACTGCGGTCCGGTCCGGCACGGCGTCGGCGGAGTGTTCGTAGAGGTCGGCGAAAGTGCACGCCATGGCCGTATCTCCTGGTGTGTTCCGGCTACAGGACGGTGAGCGGCAGCGGGGTGCCCCGGTCGGTGAAGGTGAAGGCGGCCCCGGAGCTGAACCGGGTGATGGCGACCTCGTCGGCCTCGCGGTACGGCAGGTCCGCACAACCGATTTCGAGGGTGAGGCCGCACTCGTCGACGGAGCGGACGCGAGTGTGGAAACGCGGGTTGACCCCGCGCACCAGTGCGTCGAGCGGGGCCAGGTGCTCGGGGTCGAGCAGGGCGGGCCACGCGCCGTCGTCGATCGCGCCGCAGCCGCGGCCGACCCGCAGTTCCACCAGTTGTTCGCCACCGGTGGTCTCGGTGGCGACCTCGATGTCGACGTAGGCGGCCGGATTGAAGGCCGGATGCAACCGCAGCACCTTGGCCAGCGCCGCCGCGTCGTCGCCGAGCCCGAGCGCCGTGCGGATGCGTTCGGCGGTGAGGCCGGCGATTCCCGTCCACTGCTTGCGCAGGATATCCAGCGCCACTTCGGGTTTCGTCCGCGCTTCGACGGCTGTTTTGTAGCCGAGGTTGAGCAGATGGTGCTGCAGGCACACCTCGTCGGCGATCCGGATGAGCGCGGAGCGGGAGAAGTCCGCGAAGCGCAGATCGCTCAGCAGCGGACCCGAATAGTCGTGCTGCCCCGGATCTTCCGGTTCGATGGGCGCCAATACCGTGGCGGCGGCCTCGGATCCGGCCACCACCTGCGCGTCGTCGGGCGGGACCGGTGGCTTGTGCGCGGGATCGATGGTGACCGTCCACGCGCACACCGGCTTCCGGTCGGCGGGCTCGCGAGGTGGCCGGTGTACCGGGCGGACCTGCGCGTAGGGGTTGGTGGCCAGCGCGGTCGCGTCGAAGGTGGGGTCCTCGATGTCGTGGCACATGGCGACCACGAACTCGGTCCCCATCGGCTCCACGTCGGCGAGCGCGCCGCAGTGGTCCAGGTGGAATTCGCCGTGGTCGTGGTCGATCACCCGGAAGCGGAAGTCCATGAATTGCGGCGGCGCGCCGATATCCAGCTGGAAGCCCTTGAAGATGGCGTCCACGCCGTCGCCGGTGATGTCGAGCGCCCGCCGCATGCGCCGGGTGTAGACCGGGCTGGCCAGCTGCCATTCCTCGATGGCCACCGCCGTCATGCCCTCCCGGCCGAGCGCGCCCAGCACGTGCGCCATGCCGGAGCGGTCGATGAGGTGGCCGCACAGCAGCAACTCCGGAACCAGCAGGGCCAGTTCGGATCTGGTCAGGGCTTCGAATCTGCTGTTCACCACAGGGGCACCGGCCCCTTTCCGACGGGGTACCAGCCGGGCAGCGGTTCGCCCGTCATGGCCCGTTCCATGCGCTTGCGCATTCCGGACGATAGCGCGTCGTTCGAGATCATCTCGACGAAAAGCGCGGTCACATTGCCGAAGTCGAAGAAGTCGCGCTGCCAGGACCACTGGTAGTCACCCGCGTAGCGGAACCAGCTGCCGCCGATGCCCTCCGGACTGTAGGGCCGGCCATCCGCCCGCCGGCCCTCGTTGACCTGCTTCCAGAAGCCGATGACGCTGCCGCTGCGCTCGTCGACCACGAATTCCTGATACGGATAGGTCCAGCCCTCCAGGCCGAACATCTCCTGGCCGAGCGCGATGTCACGGATCTCGTCGCGGCCGACGGCCATGAACTCCTGCTGCGGACCGTAGTTCCAGCCGTAGGTGGCGTCCTCGGTGTAGAAGTGCTCGAGCGGCTTCCAATCGCCGTGGGCCTCACACTGTTTGTTCTCGTCCACCCAGCGGCGGATCATCTCGTCGAGTTCGTCGCGGGACCAGCTCACCGCGGCCTCCTTCTGTTCGGGTTGCGCTATTCGGTGGCGCTGTCGTCGACCAGCGACAGCGCCTGGGTCGGGCAGTAGCGGACGGCGGCGCGGGCCGCCTCCAGGTCGGCGCCGGGATCGGGGCGCAGGATCCGGACCTGGCCCTGTTTGGGCACCTGGAAGAGTTCGGGGGCCTCGTCCTGGCAGACGGCGTGGCCCTGGCAGAGATCGAGATCGACGATCAGTCGCATCAGGAGACGTCCTTCCTGTCCTGGATCGGCGCTTCCGGCTGCACCTCCACCAGCACCAGGTGCGCGCCGCGCGGGGTGGAGACGACCGCGGTCACGGCCGCCGCGAGATCGGCGGGCCGCAGGAACTGCGGGTGCCGGGCGAAGCCCCATTTCACCCAGTTCTCCAGCAGCGGGCCGACGACTTCCGGGGTGGCCTGCATGCCCATGCCGGTGAGGGTCTGCCCCGGGCGGACGATGGACGAGCGCACCCCGGTGCCCTCCAGCTCCATGCGCAGCTGGGTGGCGAAGGCCTCCACCCCGGTCTTGGCCGCGTTGTACGCGCCCGCGCCGGGGCGCACCCGGACCGCGCAGTCGGAGCCGATGACGACGAAGTCGCCGCGCTGCCGTTCGATCATGCCGGGCAGCACCCGGTGCGCGAGGCGCTGCGCGCCGACCAGATGCACGCGGACCTGGGATTCGAAGACGTCGGGATCCATTTCCCAGGCCTGCCCGAATTCGAGGTCGCCCGCGCCGGAGACCAGGATCTCGGTGGGGCCCAGCGCTGCTTCGGCGGCGGTGACGAATTCGTGCACCGAATCGGTGTCGGAGACGTCGAGCCGTCCGGCGAACGCCGCACCGCCGGCCGCGCGGATCTTCTCGGCGAGGGTCTCGCAGATCTCCATCCGGCGTGCGCCGAGCGCGACCGGATGCCCCAGGGCGGCAAGGGCTTCCGCCGTGGCGGCGCCGATGCCGGAGGACGCGCCCGCGACAATGGCGGGACGGCGGCCGGGATGTGCGGGGAAACGGGTCATCGGCGGACCTCCACGGAGACGGGCAGGTGGGCGAAACCGCGCACATTCACCGAATGCACGCGCCGGCAACCGGATTCACCGATACCGAAGGCGGGCACGCGAGCCGCGAACTCCCCCAGCACGATCGAGGCCTCGAGCCGGGCCAGGTGCGCGCCCAGGCAGAAGTGCACGCCGCGGCCGAAGCTGATCAGCCCGCCCTTGTCGGTGCGTTCGATGTCGTAGCGGTCCGGGTCGTGGAAGACGGCGGCGTCGCGATTGGCGGAACCGACGAGCAGCAGCACCTTCGAGCCCCGCGGAATCGTCTGCCCGTAGTACTCCAGGTCCTCGGCGGCGGTGCGGGCCAGAATCTGGCTCGACGCGTCGTAGCGCAGTGTCTCGTCCACCCAGTCCGCCACGAGTTCCGGATGGGCGGCGACCTTGGCGTACTCGCCGGGATTGTGGCCCGCCCAATACAGCGCATTGCCCAGGAGTTTCGTGGTGGTCTCGTTCCCGGCGACCACCATGAGGAACATGAATCCGAGGATCTCCTCGTCGGTGAGCCGGTCCCCGTCGGCTTCGGCGTCGAGCAGGGCCGAGGTCAGATCGTCGGTGCGCTGCCGCTTCCGGGCCACCAGCATCTCGTTGTAGTAGCCCGCCAGCTGCAGGGCGGCCTCCATGGCCGCGACCGGCACATCCAGCACGCCCTCCTCGCGATGCACCAGCAGGTCCGCGAGCCTGCGCAGTTCGGTGCGGTCGGATTCGGGGACGCCCAGCAGTTCGGAGATGACGTCCATCGGGACCTGTCCCGCCACCGCGTCGATCCAGTCGAAATCGCCTCCGGCCAGCGCGGGTTCGAGGTAGCGCCGGGTGATGTCGCGGATGCGATCGCTCATCTCGGTGACCCGGCGCGGCGTGAAGCCCTGGTAGACCAGCTTGCGCAGGCGCAGGTGCCGCGGATCGTCCATGGCCAGGAAGGACATGGTCCGCCAGGCGTGCGGACCCCAGGCGGCGGGGTCCAGGGAGACGCCGTTGGCGCTGGAGAGCCGGATGTTGTCGCGGAACCCGGCGGTCACGTCGGCGTGCCGGGACAGTGCCCAGAAGTCCAGGTCGGGGTGGTGGTACACCGGCGCCTCGGTGCGCAACCGCTGGTACACGGGGTAGGGGTCCTCGTGGATGCGGTAGTCGTAGGGGTCGAACAGCAGCGGCTCTAGGGAGGCTGCGGTCATGGTGTCTGCACCTCGTCTTCGATAACGCGTTCATCGGAGCCGATGAACGTTTTCCAGCAACGGAGACACGTAGCTGGACATGTGTCTGTACGGTACTAGCGACGGGATCGCCTGACAACGGAATCCCGCGAACCAAATCGGCAAAGTCCGCGCAAACTGAAACAGGTTCTTGCGCGTATCCGAGCCGCGAACCTATAGTCCGTACACGTGTCCGGACAGCATGGGAGCTACCTATGAGCCCGAGCGATCTCGTCCCCGACGGCGGTTCGCACCTGCTGATCGGCGGCAAGCTGACGCCCGGCGGCGGCGGTGTGTTCACCACCGCCAACCCCGCCACCGGGGAAACCCTCGGCTACGCCGCCAATGCCGACGCCGCCGATATGGACGCGGCCATCGCCGCCGCCCGTACCGCCTTCGACACCACCGACTGGTCGCGCGATCCGGGATTTCGCGCGACCTGCCTGCGGCAGCTGCGGGACGCGCTGCGCGGGCACCTCGAGGAACTACGCGAGATCACCATCGCCGAGGCCGGCGCACCCCGCATGCTGACCAGCGGGCCGCAGCTGGAGGGCCCGGTCGGCGATCTCGGGTACTTCGCCGACCTCGCCGAGAACTACGCGTGGGAAACCGATCTCGGCATCGCCTCACCCATGGGGATCAAGAGTGCGCGGCGGGTGCGCCGCGAACCCATCGGCGTGGTCGGGGCGATCACGCCCTGGAATTTCCCGCACCAGATCAACTTCGCCAAGCTGGGCCCGGCGCTCGCGGCGGGAACCACCGTGGTGCTCAAGCCCGCGCCCGATACGCCGTGGTGCGCGGCGGCCGTGGGCCGGATCATCGCCGAGGAGACCGATATTCCGGCCGGGGTGGTCAATATCGTCACCTCCGACGATCACGGACTGGGCGCCCAGCTGGTCACCGATCCGCGGGTGGACATGATCTCGTTCACCGGGTCGACGCAGACCGGCCGGGCCGTCATGGCCGCTGCGGCAACGTCTTTGAAGAAGGTGTTCCTGGAGCTGGGCGGGAAATCGGCGTTCATCGTGCTGGACGACGCGGACATCGCGGCGGCGGTCGGCTACGCGGCGTTCGGGGTGTGCGTGCACGCCGGGCAGGGCTGTGCGATCAGCACCCGGCTGCTGGTGCCGCGTGCACTGCACGATCAGGCGGTCGAAGCGGCCGCGCGCACCCTGGCCGGGATCAAGCCCGGGGATCCGTCGAAGCCCGGAACCGTCTGCGGCCCCGTCATTTCCGAGCGGCAGTTGGCGCGCGTCGAACGCTATCTCGAGATCGCGCGCGCCGAGGGCGGCACCATCGTCACCGGCGGCGGACGCCCCGAGCGCGCCGGCGGCTGGTTCATCGAGCCGACCCTGATCACGGGGCTGCCCAACAGCTCCACCGTGGCCCAGGAGGAGATCTTCGGGCCCGTCCTCACCGTCATCCCGCACGACGGTGACGCGGATGCCGTCCGCATCGCCAATGACTCCCCCTATGGCCTGTCCGGCTCGGTCTGGGGACGCGATCCCGAGCGGCTGCGCGCGGTCGTGGAGGGCGTGCGCACCGGGACGCTCAGCGTCAACGGCGGCATCTGGTATTCGGCCGACGCGCCCTTCGGCGGCTACAAGCAGTCCGGCATCGGCCGGGAAATGGGCGTCCTCGGCTTCGAGGAATACACCGAAACCAAACTCATCGCGACCGGCGTCTGAGGAGAACTGACATGAACCGATTCACCGACAGGTCGATCATCGTCACCGGCGCCGCGCGCGGCATCGGCGCCGCCTACGCACGGGCGCTGGCCGCCGAGGGCGCGAAAGTGGTTGTCGCCGACCTCAACAGCGAACTGGGCGAGACCGTCGCCAAGGAGATCACCGCCGCCGGCGGCGTCGCGGTCTTCGCGCAGGTCGACGTGGCCGACCCGGCCTCCGCCAAGGCGGTCGCCGACTTCACCGTCGCCGAGTTCGGCGGCATCGATCATCTGGTCAACAATGCCGCCATCTACGGCGACATGAAGCTCGACATCCTGCTGACCGTGCCGTGGGACTACTACAAGAAGTTCATGGCCGTGAATCTCGATGGGGCGCTGAACATGACGCGCGCGGTGTACCGGCACATCGCGGCCAAGGGCGGCGGGTCGATCGTCAATCAGTCGTCCACCGCGGCCTGGACCTACTCCGGGTTCTACGGGCTGGCCAAGGCGGGCATCAACAGCCTGACCCAGCAGCTGGCACACGAGCTGGGGCACTCCAAGATTCGGGTCAACGCCATCGCGCCCGGGCCCACCGACACCGAGGCCACCCGCAGCATCGTGCCGGACCAGTTCGTGGATCAGCTGGTGAAGCAGATGGCGCTCAAGCGGCTCGGCACCACCGAGGACATGGTCGGGGCGTGCCTGTACCTGCTGTCCGACGATGCCGCCTGGGTGACCGGGCAGGTGCTCAATGTCGATGGGGGGCAGGTCTTCCGGCCATGAGTGCGAACCAGGAAATCTCGGTCGGGTTCATCGGACTCGGCAATATGGGCGCGCCGATGGCGCAGCGCCTGGTCGGCTGGCCGGGCGGGCTGGTGGTGTGCGATATGCGGCCGGACGCGGTGCAGCCGTTCACCGACGCGGGCGCGACGGCCGCCGCCACCGCCGCCGAGGTGGCACAGCGCTGCGGCGTCGTCTCGGTCGTGGTCCTCGACGACGACCAGGTGCGCTCGGTCGTGACCGGCCCCGACGGGCTGTTGCAGACCGCGAAACCGGGCACCGTCATCGCCGTGCACTCCACCATCTCCGATCGCACCGCCGTCGAGCTCGGCGCCGAATGCGCCGCCTACGGTGTGGAATTCGTGGACGCGCCGATCAGCGGCGGGGCGCCGGCCGCGCAGCGCGGGGAGCTCGCGGTCATGGTGGGCGGCACCGCCGCCGCCTTCGAGACGGTGCGGGAGCCGTTCGGGCGCTTCGGGTCCCTGGTCATCCATGCCGGCGAGGTCGGTGCGGGCACGCGAATGAAGCTGGCGCGCAACCTGCTGCACTTCGTCGCCTTCACCGCCGCGTCGGAGGCGCAGCGACTGGCGGCGGCGGGCGGGCTGGACATCGCCGCGCTCGGCAAGGTGGTCCGGCATTCCGACTCGCACACCGGCGGGCCCGGCGCGATCATGCTGCGCAAGACCACCGCGCCGGTCGCCGCGGACGACTTCTGGTTCCCGATCCTCGGCCACGTCCGCGACCTCGGCGAGAAGGATCTGGCGCTCGCGCTGGACCTGGCCGGGCGGCTGGATGTCGACCTGCCGCTGGCGCGGCGCGCATTGCACGACCTGGGTGACGGGCTCGGTGTGGGGCCCGGAACGATCGCGAAGGAGCAGTCATGACAGCGGATCAGAGTCCCTCGGAGCAACGGCAGCAGGGCCTGAAGAAGATGTCGGAGGTGTACGGGTTCGATCTGCCGAACCTGACGGGTGATCCGTTCTTCGAGGTCACCGTCGATCACCTGTTCGCCGATATCTGGAATCGGCCCGGCCTGTCGCTGCGCGACCGGCGGCTGCTGCTGCTCGGCGCCATTACGGCGCAGGGACATTCGGAGATCGCCGAGATCCAGGTCGGCGCGGCCCTGCGCAATGGCGAGCTCGACGCCGATCAACTGCGTGAGATCGCGGTGTTCCTGGCCCACTACGTGGGCTGGCCCGCGGCCACCAAGCTGGACGGCGTCATTCGCAAGACGCTCGCCAAGGACAAGAAGAAGTAATCCCAACCCGCAGTGAGGAATACAGAGACAATGGCGGAAACCGCAAGCGTCCGACCGCTTCTGGCCAGCGAGGTCGAGACCTGGGACGACCAGGCCGACGTCGTGGTCGTCGGCTTCGGCATCGCCGGGGTGTGCGCGGCCATCGAGGCCGCCCGCTCGGGGGCCGACGTCCTGGTGCTGGAACGCACCGGCGGCTGGGGCGGTGCGGCCGCCATGTCCGGCGGCTTCATCTATCTCGGCGGCGGTACCGCGCTGCAGCGGAAACTGGGCTTCGAGGACACCGCCGAGAACATGGAGGCATTCCTCACCGCGGCCCTGGGCCCGGGCGTCGACAAGGCCAAGATCCACGACTACTGCCAGGGCAGTATCGAGCACTTCGATTGGCTGGTCGCCCAGGGTGTTCCGTTCAAGGAGGAATTCTGGGGCGAGCCCGGCTACGAGCCGCCCGGCGACCAGGGCCTGATGTACTCCGGCGGCGAGAACGCCGCACCGTTCAAGGACTCGATCCCGCCCGCGCCGCGCGGTCACCTGGCCTGGACCAAGGACAAGAAGCTGGGCGAGAAGGGCGGCGGCTACATGCTGATGGAGCCCCTCGCCCACAAGGCCGACGAACTCGGCGTGCGACACGAATACGACGCGCGCCTGCGCCGGCTCATCGTCGACGAGACCGGGCGCGTGGTGGGCGTGGCCGCCACCCGCTACGGCAAGCCGGTACACGTGCGCGCCGAACGCGGCGTGGTGCTGGCCACCGGCAGCTTCGCCTACAACCATGAAATGGTGCAGCGCTACGCGCCCAAGATCTCCGGCCGGCCCACCGCCACCGTCGAGGAGCACGACGGCATCGGCATCCGGGTCGCCCAGGCGCTGGGCGCGGATCTCGCGCACATGGACGCCACCGAGGTCGCGCTGGTGGTGGACCCGCAGGTGGTAGCGCGCGGGATCCTGGTGAACGGGCGCGGGCAGCGCTTCATCACCGAGGACACCTACGCCGGGCGCATGGGTCAGGCCGTGCTGCAGGAGCAGGGCAATCAGGCGTACCTGGTGATCGACGAACTCGCGCTGGAGGAGGCGATGGAGAGCAAGTCCTCACTGTCGTTCCTGCGCACCGCGCCGACCTGGGTGGCCGAGACGGTCGCCGAACTGGAAAGCGAGATGGGCCTGCCGGAGCACACCCTGCAGGCCACCGTCGACCTCTACAACCATCACGCGGAGCAGGGCGAGGATCCGCTGCTGCACAAGAAGACCGAGTGGGTCAAACCCATCCGCACCCCGCTCGGCGCCTACGACCTGCGCGGCTACACCGGCGGTTTCACCCTGGGCGGCCTGCGCACCGACCTGGACTCCCGAGTCCTCCACGTCTCCGGCGAACCCATCCCCGGCCTGTACGCCGCGGGCCGCGTCACCTCCGGCATCTGTGCCGGCGGCTACGCCTCCGGTTGCTCCCTCGGCGACGGCAGTTTCTACGGCCGCCGCGCCGGCGTCTCCGCCGCCAAGCAGCTCTGAAAGGAGCCGTCCCCCATGCGATTCGGCATCGTCCTGTTCACCAGCGACCGCGGCATCACACCCGCGGCCGCCGCCAAGGCCGCCGAAGATCGAGGCTTCGACTCCTTCTTCGTCCCCGAGCACACCCACATCCCCGTCAAACGCGACGCGGCCCACCCCCAGACGGGCACCGCCGAACTCCCCGACGACCGCTACATGCGCACCCTCGACCCGTGGGTGGCCCTCGGCACGGCCGCCGCGGTCACCTCCCGCATCGAATTGTCCACCGCGGTAGCGCTGCCCACCGAGAGCGACCCCATCACCCTCGCCAAGACCATCGCCACCCTGGACCACCTCTCCGGCGGTCGCGTCACCCTCGGCGCCGGATTCGGCTGGAACACCGACGAACTCACCGACCACGGCGTACCCGGCAACAAGCGCCGCACCGTGCTGCGCGAATACATCGAAGCCATGCGCGCCCTCTGGACCGAGGAAGAAGCCTCCTACTCCGGCGATTTCGTCTCCTTCGGCCCCAGCTGGGCCTGGCCCAAACCGATCCAATCCCACATCCCCGTCCTCATCGGCGCCGGCGGCACCGAGAAGACCTTCAAATGGATCGCCCGCTCCGGCGACGGCTGGATCACCACCCCCTACGAATCCGACGTCTCCGCCTCCACCACCCTGCTGATGAAGCACTGGCAGGAAGCAGGCCGCCAAGGCACCCCCCGCGTGGTGGCCCTCGCCCACAAACCCGACCCCGAAAAACTCTCGGCCTGGTCCGAAGCCGGTGTCACCGACGTCCTCTACGGCCTCCCCGACAAACCCGAACCCGACGTCCTCGCCTACCTCGACCGCCTGGCAGGCAAACTCGCCCCACTGGGCCTGACCACCCCCACCGCCTGACCCGTCCCACTCGCAGCCCGGCGCAACACCGACCTCCCCGCCCGCAACAACCGCAGGCGCGGAGGTCGGTCTACGCAGGACAGCGACGCGAAGGTTGTCGAAAACTGCGCCACCGCCGAACATCCGAGCTTTCGGTTCTTGCTTTTGTTTTGTTTTGTCCTAAAAGGTGATCCGTGCAGTCCGCCGGCCGGGACCGAGGTCACGGCACCCGAGCCGCGTCAGCGAAAGTCCGGTAGGGCAGGCGACGCAACCACACTTCCAGGTACATCACCGCGCGAGGAATCCCGTTGCCAGTCATCCACCCTGGTTGTCTTCCCCCGAGTTACCTGGCCTCATGCATCTGAATCACATAGTGACGCGGGAGGTCCTGGCGTATGAACGTACCGCCCGCCGCTGGCCCGGCGTGCAATAGACATGGACGATCTCGGTCATGGCGTTGACCACCGGGCCCGGATCGATCAGAGGCCGAATCGGTTCGGCATCCGGAACTCCGGGAGCGGTAACCGGCGGCACCGCCAGCGCCGGAAACAGGAACTTCGCGCCCTCCGGGGAAGTGATCACCGAACCACCTGAGGGCGTGCGCCATTCGACCTTCCGGTCCGGATGGTGAACGACCTGCCAGCCATTGGCTCCATTGTCCGCGAGTGTCTTCAATCGATGGTGGCGACGACACCGGCATCCGAGATTCGACTCGACTGTGCGGCCGCCATTCTCGGGGTCCGTGTGATCGAATCGATCCTGATGGTCGAGATCGGTTCCGGCAGGGGGAACTCCGCAACCCGGTGCGCGGCAACCACCGTCGAGAGCGCGAACTCGCCTGGCCGCTCGGGCCGCAGGGCGGTATCGCAACTCGGAATCAGTGGCCCGCGCCGCGGGTACGGGTGCCGGTGCGGCCGGGTCGGTGATGATGTCGAAGCGGGCATGTCGTGCGATCTGGCGGGCCAGGTCGGCATCGATCGCACCGAGACCCGCGAGCAGTGCCGGGTTGTCCTGCAGACCGGCCAGTGTCTCCGCCGAAACCCCGACCTGCACAAGGGCTTTGCGCGCCGCAGGAGTCGGCTCGCCCGTATCGGTGCGGGGGCAGTCGGCGCACCCACATTCGCAGGCGGGCGGCCGCGGCCGTCTGCCAGTGCGACCAGTGCGTCAGCCCGGCGCTGATTGGTGGTGCGCGGATCGTTCCCGCAGCACTGAGTGGTCGCCATTTCCCGCAACCGTTCATAGAGCGCCTGCCCACCGGCGGCGGGCAGCACCCCATCGAGCAGCGCGGTGCCGTCATCGGCCGCGGTGACCTTCACATACCGGTCCGCCTCTGCGGACTTACGCCGCGCGGCCTGACCCGCCGGATCCGCCTCCAGCAGCCACCGCCGCAGCGTCCGCCGAACCCGCTGCGGCTCAGCATTTTCCGCATACGCGACGATCCGCGACTCCAACTCCGCGACCAGATCCTCGGAAGCATTGGCCAGCGTTTCACTGATCGCCCGCACCCGTGGCAGGTCGATCCGGCCATCGGCGAAAGCCTCGCGAGTACCGCTGTATCGGTTGTCCAAGCCCAGACCGAGCGCGATCAGCCCGTCCGCCGACCGCTGCGATACCTTCAGCGCGATCCCGATCTCGGTGGCCGCATCCTCGCCCGCATACAACGCACCGACCCCCAGCTCCAACTGCTGCTCGCGCCGCAGCCGATACAGCTGCGTCATCAACTCGACCTCTTCGGCCTGGGCCGCAGCAATCATCGAGTGCACCACACGGAGTCGCTCCACCACCTGCACGGCGGCGAAGCCCTCACCAGTTGATTCACTCATAGATTCGATCATAATTTCGAATCCGAGGACACGGAAGCAAGATAGCCGAGACACGCCTTGAAAATCTCTGGCTAACAATTGGATTCGCGCCGCGTGCGGTCTAATTACAGGCGGCGATCCGTTGCAGGATTCGCAGCGCTCCGACCGCAGCGAGCTCGCGGAACTTCCCTCCGGCCGCGACTCGGCGATAGAGGGCATCAGCGTCGCGGAGCACGAGCAGCCCGCCACCGGCGATCCAATGAGCCCAGTCGTCGTAGGCGAGCTCGGCGGCGGCATCGGAGCCCGGCTCGGCGATCAGGAGCAGACGCAGCGGCGTACGCCACCCACGAACCTCGCTGCCGTAGTCACCCGGCCCGGCCTCGTCGCGATTGCCCGGCGCAGCCTCATCAGCGTGAGCGGCGACTTCCAGAATGACGCCCTTGCCCGCATAGGCGCGTGCAGCTTCGGACAATGCGCGAGCCTCGTCGACCGGCCACGATCCGTTGATCCGCTCGATCAACGCCGACATCTCGCGCGCGGTGACCTGGGGCGCGATGCGGTTCATTCGAAAGCCTTTCCGATGCGCCCTCATTCATACGGTTCGCGCATACCGCGAGTTGCTCGGCGGGCTCGGCCATAGTAGCATCCGGACACGTGTCTGATCCCCTTTCCGCCCGCCCTGCGGTGAGCATGGAGGCCACTCGCCGGCGACTCACCGAGAAGCAGGCCGATACCGTGGACCGCCTGACCCGGGCAGCCATGGATGTGCTGTCGCGGGAGGGATTCGCCGGGCTCACCGTGCGCATGGTGGCGGCACAGGCCGGAGTGGGCACGGCCACCGCGTACACGTATTTCTCGTCGAAGGAACACCTGGTCGCGGAGATGTTCTGGCGCCGATTGGCCGCCACCGAGCCGCCCGCCGCGGAGGGCGCCGATGCGACCGCGCGGGTGCTGGCGGTACTGCGGCAGATCGCGCTGCTACTGGCCGACGAGCCGACCCTCGCGGGCGCGGTGACGGCCGCGCTGCTGGGGACCGATCCGGATGTGGCACATCTGCGGCTGCGGATCGGTGGCGAGATCCGGCGGCGATTGATCGACGCACTGGGCGCGGACGCCGATCCCGAACTCGTGGAAACACTCGAAATGATCTACGCGGGCGCACTGGTGCGCGCGGGCATGGGCTATGTGTCCTACGCCGAGATCGCCGATCGCATGGAGAAATTCGCCCTGCGCGTGCTGCGGAGCTGAAACCTACCGCAACGACCATTCCACGATGGTGATGCAGCTGCAACAGCCGTGCGCGGTGCGGTACCGCCGCCGGGCACGGCCGTCGTAGAGCTGAGCTACCGGAGCCCTCCGAGCTACAGCGCGCCCTCGAGGGCGGAGACCACGGCCGGATCCTTCGGCTCGGTGCGCGGACGGAACCGCCCGAGCACCGCGCCATCGCGCCCGATCAGGAACTTCTCGAAGTTCCACTGGATGTCCCCGGCCTCGCCGGCGGCGTCCGCGACCTGGGTCAGCTCCTGGTACAGCGGAATCCGGCCCTCGCCGTTGACCTCGCTCTTCTCCAGCAGCGGGAAGTCCACCCCGTAAGTGGCGGAACAGAATTCCGCGATCTCCTCGGCGCTGCCGGGCTCCTGGCCCATGAACTGGTTGCACGGCACACCGACCACGGTGAAGCCCTGCGGCCCGTAGGTCTGCTGCAGTTCGACCAGGCCCGTGTACTGCGGGGTGAGCCCGCACTTGGAGGCGACATTGACCAGCAGCACGACCTTGTCGCCGGCCAGTTCGGCCAGTGTGGTGGGCTTGTCGGTCAGCGTGCGCAGCGGAATTTCGCGAAGATTGGTCACAAACACGAATGGTAGAACGAGTTCGATGAGGTCACCGGTTCAGGAGTAGCTCACCTGCCAGTGTTTGATCCCGTTGATCCAGCCCGACCGCAGCCGTTGCGGCGCCGCGACCTCGGTGATTTCCGGCATGGCGTCGGCAATGGCATTGAACATCAGGTCGATCTCCAGCCGCGCCAGATTCGCGCCCACGCAGAAGTGGTTTCCGGTCCCGCCGAATCCGACGTGCGGATTGGGATCGCGCTCCACATCGAATTCGAAGGGGTGGTCGAAGACCTCCTCGTCGAAGTTGGCGGAGCTGTAGAACAGCCCCACCCGCTGCCCCTCCAGAACTTTCTGCCCGCCGATTTCGGTGTCGCGCACGGCGGTCCGCTGGAAGGCCGAGACCGGCGTCGCCCAGCGCACGATTTCATCGGGTGCGGTGCGCGGCCGGCGCTCCTTGTACAGCGCCCACTGATCGGGGTGATCCACAAAGGCTTTCATGCCGTGCGCGATGGCATTGCGGGTGGTTTCGTTGCCCGCCACCGACAGCAGGATGACGAAGAAACCGAACTCGTCCGAACCCAGGGCCTCACCGTCCACATCGGCGGTCACCAGCTGGGAGACGATATCGCCGACCGGGCGGGCCCGGCGCTGTTCGGCCATGTTGTAGGCGTAGCCGAGCAGTTCGGCATTGGCGGTCATATTGCTGCCGGCGAATTCCGGATCGTCGTAGTTGAGCAGCTGATTGGACCAGGTGAACAGCTTGTGGCGGTCGTCCTGCGGCACGCCGAGCAGTTCCGCGATGGCCTGCAGCGGCAGCTCGCACGCGACCTGCTGGACGAAATCGCCGCCGCCACTCGCCTTCGCCTCCCGCACGATCTTTGCCGCGCGTTCGGTGAGCGCGGCCCGCAATCCCTCGATGGCGCGCGGGGTGAATCCCTTGGAGACGATGCGCCGGATCTTGGTGTGCTTGGGCGGATCCATATTCACCAGCAGCGCCTCGCGCCCGAGTTCGAGCTGTTCGGGTTCGGAGTCGGCGGGCATCTTGATGATGGAGCCCTTGCGATTCGAGGACCAGAGTTCCGGTCTGCGGGAGATCTCCTTGACATCCTCGTGGCGGGTGATCACCCAGTAACCGTCGTCGTCCATGGGTGCGGCCTGCTCGGGAGTCTGGGCATTCCACCAGACCGGCGCGGTGCGGCGCAGCAGTGCGAACTCCTCGGCGGGGCTGTGGTCGGCCCAGAGCGCGGGATCGGTGAAATCGAAGCCGGCCGGTAATGACGGAACAGACACTGTTCCTCCTCGGGCAAGGTGCCGCTATGATCACGAAATTGGAACGTGTTTCACAGAAATTGAACCATGCCGACCTGCGGCTGGGCAGCGTTTCCGGCCTCCGATCCCCCGGTTCCCGCACGCCCTGCGGGGCCGTTACCCCGCAGCAGTGAATCTGCAACATGTTCAACGAGGACCCGACGCGCCTGCAAGATCGCTCAACCGGCCTTGAAGTCGATCTTGTGACTGGACATCATGTCCACTGTGTCGGCAGACTAGAACTTGTTCTACAGTGATGCCAGGCACACTCGAAGATGAGGTAACTGATATGACCGCTTCCCCGGGCTCCACGTCCGAAGCCGATTACGTCGTCGTTGGCGCGGGCAGCGCCGGCGCAGTATTGGCCGGACGGCTCGCTCAGCGT
This sequence comes from Nocardia sp. NPDC004711, assembly GCF_053601595.1. Lineage (NCBI taxonomy): Bacteria > Bacillati > Actinomycetota > Actinomycetes > Mycobacteriales > Nocardiaceae > Nocardia > Nocardia sp. NPDC004711. The sequence continues at coordinate 147,879 of NZ_JBSGCB010000008.1, forward strand.
GGCGCGAGCGTGATCCTGTTGGAGGCCGGGCGCAAGGACAACACCCAGCTGGTCACCCGCCCCGGCATGATCTCGATGGTCCACACGGTTCCGCAGCTGAAGAAGCTGGTGGCGTGGAAGCAGTACTCGGTCCCGCAGAAGCACGCCAACGACCGGCTGATCCCGATGACCCGCGGCAAGGTGCTGGGCGGCTCCAGCTCCATCAACGGCATGCTCTACGTGCGCGGCAACCGCGCCAACTTCGACTCCTGGGCCGCCGAGGGCAACACCGGCTGGAGCTACGACGAGGTCCTGCCCGCCTACAAGCGCCTCGAGAACTGGGTCGACGGCGCGGACGACTACCGCGCCACCGGCGGCCCGATCGAGGTCACCCGCCCCCGCGAGATCACCCCGATCTCCGAGGAGTTCATGACCGCCGCGTCCGAGACCCTCGGCGCGCCGATCATCAAGGACTACAACGGGGCGTCGCAGGAAGGCCTCTCGATCTTCCAGCAGAGCGTGAAAGACGGTGTGCGCTACAGCTCTTCGCGCGGCTTCATCACCAACATGCCGAACTCGAACCTGACCGTGCTCACCCACGCGCAGGCCACCCGCGTGGTGATCGAGAACGGCCGCGCCACCGGCGTCGAGATCGCCGAGAAGAACGGCTCGCGCCGCATCGTGCGCGCCGCCAAGGAGGTCATCGTCTCCGGCGGTGTCGTCGGATCGCCGCAGCTGCTCATGCTCTCGGGCATCGGCCCGGCCGGGCACCTGCGCGACCTCGGCATCGAGGTGGTCGCCGATCTGCCCGTCGGCCAGAACCTGCACGACCACCTGTTCGTGCCGATGACCTTCGTGTCCAAGAAGGCCATCCACCGCGGCATCCCCACCTACTTCGCGCGCGGCATCCTCAAGGAGATGCGCAACCCGGGCAGCTCCTTCATGGGCCGCACGGTCTTCGAGGCCGCCGGCTTCGTCAAGACCAAGTTCGCCGAGGGCGACCACCCGGACATGCAGATCCACACCCTGCCGTGGAGCTACCCGACGCCCAACCAGGACGCCGACAAGCTGCACCTGGTGGACCGCCGCCCGGCGCTCACCGTCATGCCCAGCCTCATCTACCCGAAGAGCCGCGGCGAACTGAAGCTGGCCTCCGCCGACCCGTTCGCCTCGCCGCTCATCGACCCGGGCTACCTGACCGACCCGTGGGACACCGAGTTCCTGATCGAGGGCATCAAGATGATCCGGGAGGTCATGTCGCACAAGAGCATCGCGGGCGACATCACCGAGAACTTCTTCCCGGGCCAGGAGTGGGCGGACGAGACCGCGCTGCGCCGCGAGCTGCCCAACCGCGTGCACTCCATCTACCACCCGGTCGGCACCTGCCGCATGGGTGTGGACGAGCGCGCGGTCGTCGACCCGACGCTGAAGGTGCACGGCATCGAGGGCCTGCGCGTGGCCGACGCCTCGATCATGCCGAGCATCACCGGCGGCAACACCAATGCGCCGAGCTACATGATCGGCGAGAAGGCGGCCGAATTCATCGGCTGACCACGAGCCCGCGGAGGAGTGCTGCTACTTCCCTGGCGGCTCCCCCGCGCGGGTCGGCGGATCACGACCACCGCTGACCCGAAACAGCCCCGGGCCTACTACCTCTCGGCCCGGGGCTGTTGTTTTCTCGTATCAGGAGGAGTCACGGTGTCCCTGCCCGTCGATATCTGGCTGAACGCGCCACTGGCCGAATCCGCTTCCCGCGCAGCGCGATTGCGCGAGCTCGGCGTGGACGGGGTGTTCACCTTCGAGGGCGCGCACGACGTGTTCCTACCCTTGACACTGGCCGCCACGTCCGGGGTCGACATCATGACCAATGTGGCCATGGCGTTCCCGCGCAGCCCGATGCATCTGGCGCACACCGCATGGGATCTGCAGTCGTTGTCGGGCGGGCGGTTCCGGCTCGGGCTCGGCAGTCAGATCCGGACCCATATCGAGCGGCGCTACGGCAGCACCTGGTCGGAGCCGGTGGAGCGAATGCGCGACACCGTGCTGGCGGTGCAGGCGATCCTGCGGGCCTGGCAGGACGGGGAGCGGCTGGACTACCGCGGCCGGTTCTGGCAGCACACGCTCATGACCCCGCAGTTCGATCCGGGGCCGAATCCCCATGGGGCGCCACCGGTTCTGGTCGGCGCACTGGGGCCGCGCATGACCACCATGGCGGCGGAGGTGGCCGACGGACTGCTGGTGATGCCGTTCAATACCGAGCGGCACTTCCGGGAGCGAACCCTCGCCGCGGTCGCGCAGGGGCGCGGTGAGTCGACCCGGCCCTTCGAGATCATCGTGGAAGCCATTGTGGCCATGGGCGATTCGGAGCAAGAACTGCTCGAGGCGCGCCGGGCGGTGCGAAACCTGCTGGCGTTCTACGGTTCCACGCCCGCCTACCGTCCGGTCCTGGAGGTGGAGGGCTGGGCGGAGCTGCAACCCGAGCTGAACCTGCTCTCGAAGCAGGGGCGGTGGCGGGAGATGGCCGGGCTCATCGAGGACCCGATGGTGGACGCGCTCACCGTCAGCGGCACACCGGTCGAGTGCGCGCAGCTGATCCGTACCCGCTTCGGCGACAGCGCCGCTCGCGTCTGCTGCTATTTCCCGGGCTATCGGGCCACCGATGCCGCCATCGCCGACCTGGTGACCGCGCTGCACTCCTGAAGGTCCACTCTCCACGAAAACTGCCCATCAGCAGGCATTTTCGCAATTACAAGATCTTGTTAAGGCCGTGCCAAGCGCGGCTGGGCATCGTTTGTGTCAACGCCGGAACGCACCGGCGGACCCAACGAGCCACCATCCGGGGGTGGGAACGCTGGGGCCGACCCGTCTACGAGGGGTGGCGGGTCGGCCACAGCAAACCAACCAACCGGTACTCAATTGGGGACATGGCCTACCGCGAAGGGGGTGGTAGGCCAGCGCAGAACCCGCCGAGTCCGACCACGAGGGGTGTCGGACTGGGCGGGTTCTTTGTGTGGCAGGCTAACGGTTAGCGATCTTGTTCGTCCGATTTGTGGCCTAGTCCGCCCGGCACACGGCATCATGTAGGTAAGTGCGCCAAGAAGATTGGGATTGCCGATGGAAACCGTGGTCGTCTTCGTACTGGCCTGCCTGATCTACTGGTGGGGCCTACTCTGACGTGGGAGTTTGCGCGACCGCATGCAGCGCGTCCGCGATGCGGCGGCTGAAGTGGTCGGCATCCTCGGTGCCGTGCGTGAGCGCGCGCATCAGGGTCGCACCCCGCAGGAATTCGAAGATCGCCTCGACATCGCAGGCACCGGCCGCCTGACCCGATTCGGCAGCGGCCATGAGCAGCTCGCGCAGGGCCTGAATCGTCGGCCGCTCGCCGCCGTCGAGCAGGCGGCGGTAGCTCTCCCGATCGTCGTGATACTCCGAGAGCAGGCCGGGGATGGCCGAGCGGGCCGCCGGGTGCGCGGCGGCATTGAGGAACAGGCGCGTCCAGGCCAGTAGGTCGGCACGCAGGTCGCCGCTGGGAACCGGGTGATTCTCGGTGTCCAGGGCGAAGATCGCATCCTCCACCAGGGCACGCTTGCCGGGCCAGCGGCGGTAGATCGAGGTCGTGACGACTCCGGCACGCCGGGCCACTGCCGCGATGGTGGTGGCCTGGTAGCCGTCGCGGACCAGGAGTTCCTGGGTCGCGGTGAGCACCAGGGCGTCCAGTTGCGGGTCGCGGGGTCGGCCGGGGCCGGGGCGGGTGGTCCCGGTGGCTGCGGTCACGGGGCTCCCCTCTCGCTCGGGTCGGTGGCAAATTCTGAAACAGGTTACATCGTCGTCCGATTTGGAATACGGTATGGCCCGTATTCTAATTCAGGAGGCACCCGTGCTGACGCCCCAGGACGAACTGCTCGCCCACCAACTCCCCACCACCTTCGACCACGTCCAGCAGAGCGATCTGCGCTGGACCGAACGTGTCGTCCTGTACGGCTTCGACACCACCGGCGAGATCAGCGTGATGACCGGCATGGCGCGCTACCCCAACCGCAATGTGCTCGACGCCTACGCCATGATCACGATCGGCGACAAGACCGCCCACGTGGTCCGGCTCTCGCGCGAGATCGGCGACCGCTACGACGGCCTCGCCGACTGGCAGGTCGGCCCGTACAAGTACGAGATCGTCGAACCGCTGCGCAAGGTGCGCGCCACCCTCGGCGACAACGAGCACGGGGTGCGGCTGCAACTCGACTTCGAGGGGGAGTTCCCGGCGTACGAACAGGAACCCGCCTTCTTCCGCAGCCGCGGCCGGGTGCGCGAGGACGCCCGGCGCTACTACCAGAACGGGCGCATCTCCGGGTGGATCGAGGTGGCGGACAGCCGCTTCGAGATCGATCCGGAGACCTGGTGGTTCGGGCGCGACCACTCCTGGGGCACCCGCCACGGCGGGGGCGGCGGCAGCCTCGGCGAGGGCGAGGGCCTGCAGCCGGGCGACATCCCCGACGGCGTCCTCTACTACATGGGCATCTTCCAATTCGAGGACGAACTGGTGCATTTCGCGCAGCGCGAGACCGCCGACGGGCAGCGCTGGCACTTCGAGGGCACCGTGCTGGCCCCGATCGGCTCCGCCGCGCAGCCGGTCCCGATCGTCAGCACCGGCCACGCGCTGACCTTCCGCGACGACTTCCGCATCGTCAGCGGCGGCAGCTTCACCGCGCGCGGCGTCGACGGCCGCGACCGTGAATTCACCATCACGCCGGTATCCGGCTTCTGGCCCGGCCTCGCGGGATACGACCACTACCGCGGCTACGCCTCCGGACTGTGGAAGGGTGCGGACTGGAGCGACGGCTTCACCGCCGACCTCACCGACACCGCGGACCTGCGGCAGGTCAGCATGCTCAGCGAGACCTTCTGCCGCATCGAGACCGCCGGCAAGGTCGGATACGGGCTGGTCGAAATGGTGTTCATGGGCCGCAATGCGCGGTACGGGTACGAGGGGTACTGACCGTGAGCACCACCCGAATTCCGGCCGAGCAGCTGGCGACGGCACTGGAACCGGCGGTACACGAGCATCTTTCGCCCACGGGGAACGCGCGCGTGCTCGAGCTCGCGCGCACCGAACGCGGATTCGCCACCGAAACCTATCTTTTCGAGGTCGAGGACGATTCCGGCCGCACTCCCCTGGTCCTGCGACGACCACCGGACCTGTCGCTGTTCCCGGACTACGATCTGCTGCGGCAGGTGCTGGTGATGCGCCGGCTGGCGGACACCGGGCTGCCGGTGCCGACCGTGGCCTGGCTGGAGCGGGGCGACAATCCGCTCGGCAGCCCGTATTTCGTGATGAACCGGCTGGAAGGCCGGGCGCCGGGCGACTATCCGTCGTACCACGCGGCCGGGAACTACTTCGAGGCCACGCCCGAGCAGCGGGCTCGCATGTGGTGGGGATGCGTGGACACCATCGCCGAGGTCAACCAGTTGGATTGGCGGGCACTGCGATTGGACTTCCTCGCGTTTCCCGAGCATGGCGCCGGGGTCGTCGAGCAGGGGGTGAACTATCTGGACGCCGCGCTGAAGTGGGCTTGCGAGGGAACGCCGCCGGAGACCTACCGGCGGGCGGTGGCGTATCTGCGCGACAACCTCTGCGAACCCGAGCAGCCGTGCCTCTGCTGGGGTGACGCCCGGATGTCGAACATCCTGTACGGCAACGACTTCCGGGTCCGCGGTGTGCTCGACTGGGAGATCGCCCACCTCGGTGCGCCGGAGTCGGATCTGGCCTGGCTGCTGTTCCTGGACTGGGCGTGCAGCGAGTACGAGGGCCATCCCCCGCTGCCGGGCACACCGACCCGCGCCGAGACCATCGCCTACTACGAGAAGCGGACCGGTCACGAGGTCCGCAACCTCGAATTCCACGAGGTCTTCTCGGCCGCCCTGCTGTCGATTCCCCTGCTGCGCATGACCCACCGCGTACAGCTCCCGCCGGAGATGAACATCACCGGCTTCTGCACTGCCCGCATCGAGCAATTACTCGACTGACACCTGCCGGCGCCGCGCTGTCGCGGCAGTGACTCCCTGCCGCGGCAACGACTCCGCCCCCGGCGTGCTGCCGGGGGCGGAGTCGTTCGCGGGTGCCGGGACTAGCGGGCTTCGACCAGGTCGGCCTCGGCCGGAACCCCTTCCGGCGCAGCCGGCTTCGCGCCCTTCATGAGGAAGAATGCGATCACGGTGGCAGCCAGCACCGCCGCCCCACCGGCCAGGAAGGTGTTCGACATGGCGTCGGTGAAGGCATCGCGGGCCGCGGACACCAGGCTGCCGTCACCGGTGGCGAAGGCTCCGGCGATGCCCTCCCGGGCCGCCGCCGGCGCGTCGGCGGGCATGGCGTCGGTGTAGGTACCGGCCAGCACCGCGCCGAGCACCGCGACACCGAGCGCACCACCGGTCTGCTGAATGGTGTCGTTCAGCGCCGAACCCACACCCGCCTGCTCCGGCGGAATCGCACCCATCAGCGCACCGACGGCGGCCGGCATGGCCAGGCCCGCACCGGCGCCGACCAGCGACATCGCCAGGGCCGGCAGCCAGAAGCCGGAGTCGGAGCTCAGCGCGGCCAGGGCGCCGAAGCCGCCCGCCAGCACCAGCATGCCGACCAGGGCGACGGGACGCACACCCAGCTTCTGCACCAGCGCGGCGCCCAGACCGTTGAACACCAGCGCGGTCAGCGCGAACGGCGTGAAGGCGAGGGCCGTCTTGATGGGCGAGTAGCCGAGCACGAACTGCAGGTACTGGGTCAGCACCAGGGTCAGGCCGGCATTGGCGAAGGTGGCCAGCACCAGCGAGAAGCTGGATCCGGTGAAGACCCGGTTGCGGAACAGCTGCAGCGGAACCATCGGGTGCTCAGCCGTCAGTTCACGAATCACGAAGGCCACCAGCACCGCAACCGCCAGCACGAGCGTCGCCCAGGTGCCGTGCAGGCCCTTGGCCGGGAACTCGATGATGGACCACACCAGCGACACCATGCCGACGATCGAGAGCACCATGCCCGGCAGATCGATCGGACGGGCGGGGCCCTTGGATTCCGGCATCAGGGCGAAGGCGGCCGTGATGGCCAGTGCCGCGATCGGCACGTTCAGCAGGAAGACCGAACCCCACCAGAAGTGGTTCAGCAGCACGCCGCCCAGCACTGGGCCGCCGACCATGCCGAGCACGGACACACCGGTCCAGGCGGCGATCGCCCTGGGCCGCTCGTCCTCGTCGAACACGGTGATCAGGATCGACAACGTGCTCGGCATGATGAGCGCGCCGCCGACCGCCATGATCACGCGGCCGGAGATGAGCATCCCCGCGCTGGTCGCGTAGGCCGCGATGAGGGAGGCCGCGCCGAAGAGTGCCAGCCCGAGCACCATCACCAGCCTGCGGCCGAAGCGGTCCGACAGGCTGCCGGTGGTGAGCAGCAGGCCCGCGAAGACCAGGATGTAGGAGTCGATCACCCACTGCAGGGCCTGGGACCCGGCGTGCAGGTCGATCGCGATCTCCGGCAGCGCCACGGTGAGGACCATATTGTCGATCACCAGCACGAGCGTGGCCAGGCAGAGCACGACCAGGATCAGCCAGCGCTTCGGATTGCGCTGGGCCGCAGGCGATGTCAGCGCCTCGGTCAGTTCGTTCGCAGTCATTTCGGTTCCCCTTCGAGAAGCTCTTCCGCACACTGTGCGGCGTTGTCGAACACTGTACGGTCTACGTACACTGTTCGCAATACAGAACGGTGTACGGCAGAACGAACGGCGTTCTAGCTGGGGTTATGCTGTTCCGCAGACGAAGGAGGAAGAGCCATGGCGGCCAAGGCACAGGAGTTCTCGTCGGTGTGGACCCGCCCGCAGCGACAGCGGCGAGATCAGCCCGCACTGAGCCGGGAACAGATCGTGTCCGAAGCCCTCGCGCTGCTCGATACCGAGGGCTATGACGCGCTCAGCATGCGCAAGCTCGGTTCCCGCCTCAATGCCGGAGCCACCTCGCTCTACACGCATGTCACGAACAAGGACGAGATTCTGGAACTGGTGATCGACGAGGCGTTCGGCGAGGTCCACGAGCCCGCCACCATCGCATCGGAGAACTGGCGCGCCGATCTACTCGCGCTGGGTCGCGATGTGCGCGACACCGTCCTGCGCCACCCCTGGATGAGCACCGCCATCACCGGAGCCGGACTCGCCTACCTCGGCCCCAATCTCATGCGCCTGTCGAACGCCATGCTCGCGACCCTCGAAGCGGCCGGCTTCGACGACGGGGAGGCGGACCGGGCCTCGAATGCCTTCTGGGCCTTCGTCCTCGGCTCCGCCGGCACCGAAACCGCCATGCTCACCAGCGTCTCCCGCAGCGGGCTCAGCGAACAGGAATGGTTCGCCAAGATGATGGCCGTGTCCGAACAGGCGGTACGCGGTTACCCCCACGTCGCCAAACGGTACAGCGTCTACCGCGAACTCGACCCCACGCAGGCCAGGAACGACTTCTTCGACTCCGAGCTCGGACTCATCCTGGACGGACTGGAGTTTCGGCGCGACCGCGCCAAGTGACCTGCGGCGGCCGGTGATTCAGCCCAACGTCGCCAGCCGACGGCGCTGGGCCGGAGTCTCCACCACCACCGAGCCGATCACCAATCCGGCCAGCACGCTGAGCAATCCCGCCACCGGAATGTGGGTCGCGATCGGCAGCAGCCCCGCCACCAGCACGGCGGTGAGCACACGGATCACCACGACGCTCTCGCGAATTCCGGTGAAGGCGGCCCGGGTCAGCGCTACCGAGACCAGGTACACGATCACGCCGCCGACGACACAGTCCGCGGCGGTGGCATTCGACTGCGCGCTGCCGCCGGTCACCGTGATGCCCATCGACGCACCGGCCAGGGCCAGACCGAGCAGCAGCGGCAGGTGCCCGAAGGTGTAGAGGTGCAGCAGTTTTCCGGTGCGCGCCAGCTCGGTGTGCGACCCCGGGCGCATCCCGCTGCCATTGAAGTAGGACCACCACAGGCCCACGGTGAGCGCGAAGGCGGCGGCCGCGGTCACCGCCGCCCAGCCGGCGGTGTGCACCGCCGCGAGGCCATTGGTGAAGCCCAGCACGGATTCGCCCAGGATCACAATGGTGAAGAGCCCGAAGCGTTCTCGCAGATGGTCGGTCTCCTGCTCGACGCCGGCCAGCCGCCGGGTCACCACCAACGGCAGGGCCAGCTCCATGAGCATGGCCAGCGTCCAGGCGCCGTAGCGCAGCGGGCCGGCATCGCACGCGAGGCCGCCGAGCCAGCCCACCGCGCTCACGGCCGAACCCAGTGTGAACGAACGGAATACGGCCCGCAGTGCCGGATTCCGCCGGGAATCCCAGGCGTAGAGCAGGGCGACACCGGCCCGGGCCACCAGGTACGCGAGGACGAATCCCGCGTCCACGCCCCGGCTCTGGCCGACCGCGCCCGCGAACACCGCCATGCCCACGATGCCGGTCAGCCCGAAACTGGTGAGCAGGCGGTGGGCCGCGGTATCCCGATCGGCCCGATTGGCGTGCACCGCGTACAGGACCCAGGCCCACCACAGCGGCACGAACAGTCCGGCCGCCGCGGCCACCGATCCGGCATCGGGGTGCGCGCCCACCCGATGCGTGATCTGGCCGACGGCCGCCGCGAACACCAGATCCCCGAAGCATTCGAACCAGGTGGCCCGGCGCGGTGTGGTGGTTTCCGGTGCGGCGGCGGAGCTTTCGAGCATGCCGACCAAACTACTGGCCGGTCAGCGACCCGTCGCCAGACTGGTGCCGCCATTGGCGTCGAGCACGACGCCGGTGATGAATCCGTTGGTGGCCAGCATGTGGATGGCGCGGGCGATGTCCTCGGGGCGGCCGACGCGGCCGACCGGGGTGGTCGCCACCAGGCCGTCGAACAGAGCGGTGCGCTGCGCCTCGGGAACCCGGTCCCACCACGGGGTGTCGATGACGCCCGGGGAGACGGCATTGATGCGCAGCGGGGCGAGTTCGACGGCGAGCGGCGGCACCATGGCGTCGAGCGCGCCGTTGATGGCGGCCAGGCCCGCGGTGCCGGCGAAGGCCGAGCGGGACGAGCCCGCGGTCACCAGGGTGACCGAGCCCTGCGAATCCAGGTGCGGGAGTGCGGCTTTCAGGATGCGCACCTGTGGCCAGAACTTGCCGTCGAAGCCGGCGGCCAACTGGTCCAGATCGAGGTCGGCGAAGGGACCGCTGCCGGCCGAGCCGCTCACCGAGATGACCAGGTGGTCGATGGTCCCGGCCTGGGCGAAGAAGGCGTCGATATCGGCCTGGCTGGTGGCGTCGAGGGCGTAGCCGGTGGTCTTGCCGCCGATACGCGCGACGGCCGCGTCGAGCTTGTCCCGGCCGCGGCCGGTGATGACGACCTCGGCGCCGTCGGCCGCGAAGGCGGTGGCGGTGGCCTCGCCGATGCCGGAGCTGCCACCCATGACGACGACGCGCGGTGTTGTGGTCATTGTCGGAAACCCTCTCTGTCGCTGTCCGCTTATTCTTACGGAACTGACAGTCTCGACAACACTGTTGGCGAGACTTTTAGTCTCGACAAATCCGTGAGGTGCGTCACAGGAGGGCGATCATGGAAAGCACGGCGGCACAGCCCAATCCGGCGCGACCGCACACCGGGCGACGCCGCAACGAGGCCACCCGGCAGGCCATCCTCGATGCCTCGCTGCGGCTGCTCGGCGAATCCGACGGCGCACCGGTCACCATCGACGCCATCGCGCGGGCGGCCGGCGTCGGGAAGCAGACCGTGTACCGGTGGTGGCCGTCCAAGGGCGCGGTCCTGCTGGACGCGCTCACCGAACGGTCGGCGCTCGAGGTGCCGCCGCCGGACAGCGGTTCGCTGCGCACCGACCTGCGCACCCTCATGGAAGCGACTTTCCGTGGCGCACAGCGCAGTTCGACCGCACCCGCGCTGCGCACGCTGGTGCGCGAGGCGGCGCACGACCCGCATCTCGCGGAGCTGTTGCGGACCTTCACCGCGCAGCGCCGGGCAGCGGTGCGGGCCGTGCTCGAGCGCGGGCGGCTACGCGGCGAACTGCCCGCCGGCGCCGATCTCGATCTGCTGGTCGACCAGTTCTACGGGGTGTTCTGGTACCGCTTCATCCTCGGCCACGCGCCGTTGGACGACGCGCTCGCCGAACGGCTCACCGACTCGATGCTGGCCGGCCGCTGAAGAATTCGGCCGAGCGATCGGTCTGCGCCAGATGCCGCAGCGCGGCGATGAGCTCGTCACCGAGCACGTTTCCGACCACGACCGTCTCGGCCCTGCTGTCGATATCGCCGCGCGAGGTCAGCACGGCCATATCCAGTTCGGCGATCGGCTCCAGGGCGTGGGCGTAGTCGTCGAGGCGGTCCGCGATATCGCCGTGGCCGAGCTGGCGCAGCGCGCCGACCACCTCGGCGGCGGCCGACACCGCCGGATTGTCGCGGCCGACGCGCCAGCCCAGGCGATCGAGCATGGCCGTCACCTCGGCGCGGGCGGCAGTGCGCGATTCCTCGTCGCAGAAGGCGATGCTGCGGGCGGCGGTGTGCTGGGCGACGCCGAGGATCTTGTGGGTGCCGAGATCCGGATCGTCCAGGGCCGCGATCACCTCGCGCGCCGAGGCGATGGAGAGCCCGCCGACCTCGATGAGCGCCCGGATCAGCCGCAGGCGGCGCAGATGCGCGTCGTCGTACTGCGCCTGATTGTGGCCGGTCGCCTCGCCCTTGGGCAGCAGACCTTCCCGCAGGTAGTACTTGATCGTCGGGGTGGACACGCCACTGGCCTTGCTCAGCTCCCCGATTCGCATCGGACCTCCTCGTCGCCGCGCGGGGCTTGCCCACCGAGCCACCATCATAGATAGCCACGTTATGGACACCGCGGCTATCCGCTGCGCGGATATGACGAAGGCCCGCGCCACAATTCGCGGCGCGGGCCTCGTGCGGGTTCCGGGGAAGCCCCGGACTGTCCCTGGAGTCGGGTCAGAGCTGCTCGCGGACCCCGATCTCGATGCGCTTGCCGAGCTCTGCGTCGACACTCTTCCAGTAGTCGAAGACCCGGCTCAGGATCGGCTCGCGCACGCCGCCCAGGATATGGCCGACGACATTGCCCACCAGGCGATCCCGCTCGGCGTCGTTCATGACCTCGCGGACCAGGGCGCCGGCCTGCGCGAAGTCGTTGTCCTCGCGGTGCTGGAGGTAACCGGCCCGGACCATGGCCGGGTCGAACGCCCAGGCGCCGTCGTCGATGGCGCGCGCCGGATCGGCGTGCGGGCCGCCGAAGGAGTTGGGCGCGTACACCGGAACGCTCGCGGCATTGTGCGCGAAGCGCATGGCGCCGTCCTGCGAGTAGGAGTTCACCGGCGCTGCCTTGGCCCGGTTCGGCGGCAGCTGTTCGTGGTTCGCGCCGATGCGGTAGCGGTGCGCGTCGGCGTAGGCGAAGACGCGGCCCAGCAGCATCTTGTCGGGCGAGAAGGCAATGCCGGGAACCACATTCGAGGGCGCGAAGGCGGCCTGCTCGATGTCCACGAAGAAGTTCGCGGGGTTGCGGTTCAGGGTCCAGCGGCCGACCTCGATGAGCGGGTAGTCCTGCTGCGACCAGACCTTGGTCAGGTCGAACGGGTTGAAGCGGTAGTTGTCCGCCTCGGCGACCGGCATGATCTGGACCTTCAGGGTCCAGCTCGGGAAGTCGCCGCGCTCGATGGCCTGGTACAGGTCGCGACGGTGGAAGTCGGCGTCCTTACCGGCCAGCTCGTCGGCCTCGGCCTGGGTCAGGTTCTTGATGCCCTGGTCGGTCTTGAAGTGGTACTTCACCCAGAAGCGCTCGCCGGCCTCGTTGATCCACTGGTAGGTGTGCGAGCCGAAGCCGTCCATGTGGCGCAGGGTGGCCGGGATGCCGCGGTCGCCCATGAGCCAGGTGACCTGGTGGGCGGTCTCCGGACGCAGGGTCCAGAAGTCCCACTGCATGTTCGCGTCGCGCAGACCGGAGCCGGGCAGGCGCTTCTGCGAGTGGATGAAGTCGGGGAACTTGATCGGGTCCTTGATGAAGAACACCGGGGTGTTGTTGCCGACGATGTCGTAGTTGCCCTCGGTGGTATAGAACTTCACCGCGAAACCGCGCGGGTCGCGCCAGGTGTCGGGGCTGCCCTGCTCACCGGCGACGGTGGAGAAACGCACCAGCGACTCGGTGCGGGTGCCCGGCTGGAACAGCGCGGCCTTGGTGTAGCGGCTGACATCACCGGTAACCACCAGTTCGCCGAACGCGCCCGAACCCTTGGCGTGCACCACGCGCTCGGGCACCCGCTCCCGGTTGAAGTGGGCGAGCTTCTCGATCAGGTAGTGATCGTGCAGCAGGATCGGGCCCTGTGTGCCCGCGGTGAGCGACTCGTTGTCGCTGGGCACCGGGGCGCCGGTATTGGTGGTGGTCGCCTTGGTCATGTTTTCGAGCGTGCCGAGTTTTCTGGAACTAGTCAAGAAAAGTCCGCATTGCGGTGAGTAAACAAAGGTATATACAGTCCGGCCGCGCAGATATGGCAAATATCGAGCGTCAGCGATCTCGACCACACTGCGGGCGGAGTCAGCAGACCGCCGCAGCAGCGCCGTCACCGGCTCGTTCCGCGGACCGTTGCCCAGATCACAGTGCCCGCCCCGGAATAGATCCGGCGGACCCCGGGTTGATCCCCCTTGCCGGCGTCGGAACAGCCCCGGGCCGCACCCTTCGTCGCTACGAGCGACCACTCGCCGAGAGGCGCTTGTTGGGCGTCGGCTTCAACTTTCCGGGTCAGCCCGCGCGGTATGCGTCGGACCCGGCTCGCGCACACCGGGATTCGCTGACCGGCCGCCGGCCCCTGATTCGGTCAGGGGGTGACCGCGGCGCGGCCCGCCAGCTCCCGTAGTTCGTCGGCCGGTCGGCGACCGGCGAACTGCAGCAGATCCCGCACCACTTCGCGGGCGCGATGATCGGTGTGCACCAGTTCGGGGGTTAGTCGCTCGGCATTGAGCAACGCTTCCAATGCCTCGCTCGCCTGCCGCCGCTGCGCGTGCGCGCGGGCCACATCGACCAGGAAGCGCGCCTGCCGCTCCGGAGACAGGATCGAGGCGTCGACGGTGCGCGCGGTATCGAGCGCCTCGCCGGCGTCGCCCAGTTCGACCGCCACGGCCACCGCGTGCACGGCGACCCCGGTCGGACCGAACTCGGTGTCGAAATCGTTGCGGCCCTCGCCCAACCGGTCGGCGGCGGCGCGCGCCGCTGCCAGCCCGGTGCGGGCGGCCGTGCGATTCCCGTCCGTCGCCGCGATCACCGCCAGCATGAGCTGCAGAGATCCGTAGAGCGACAGCACTTCCGGCCGTGGCTGCTCGGCCGCCACCTGCGCGGCCAGCGCGGCCACCGACACTCGCGCCGCCTGCTCGGCCTGTTCCAGGCGTTGCAGACGCAGGAAAGCCTGTGCCATGCGGTAGGTTCCGGCCACCACGCTCAGCGCGTCACCGGATTCCTCGGCCGCGGACAGTGCGCGATCGGCCGCGACCCACGCCGCGTCGACCTCTTCCTGGCGGGTGAACGCGGTCGCGGCCACCTGATAGGCGCGCGAGAGCAGGGTCAGCACCTCCGGCCGCCGCGCGGCATCCGCCCGCGCGGCGTGCTCGAGATCCGGAATCAGTTCCAGCAGACTGCTGCCCACCTCGACCAGCCGGGATTCGTGCGCCAGCTGCCAGGCCAGGTCCACTCGCTGTTGCAGCTCCGGCAGTTTCGCGGCCGCAGTGCTCAGCTCGAGACTGCGATCGGCCTCGTCTCCGAAGAGCTGTTCCAGGGCGGGATGCCCGGTGAGCAGCAGCCGCAGCTGCTCGAACACCGCCGAGCCGGGCCGATGCCCGTCACCGCGGTCGGCGGCAATCGGTTCGGCCGCTTCGGGACGCAGATCGCGTACCGCCACTCCGAGCACGTCCGCCAGTCTTTGCAGAACGGACAGTCGCTCAACAGGCAGCACGTCTCGCTCGACCTGCGACACCCAGCTTTCCGAGCGCCGAATCGCCGCTCCCAACTCTTTCTGCGATAGTCCCCGCCGCCGGCGCAACTCCGCTACCCGTGCCCCAAGGGTACTTTCGGCCACCGGGTCAAACTCCTTCTGCCTGATCGGCTTTCCCGGCCGTCACCGCCCGCTTGTTTCGCCGATGTCTACCATGCCCTTCTCCTTCCGCCCTTTCCATCCAGAGGGGGGATCTGCCGACAAGGATTCCAGACCGACCGAGCTTACGGCGCACAGTATGGAACATGGATTTTTCTTATTGCACCGCAATTTTTCTGTGTTTAACGTTTGAAGAGGACCCGTCGAACCAAACGGACGACAAGAGGTGGTCATGCCCGGCGAACTTCTCTTCTTCCTACTCGGAGCCGGAATCGGCGGCGCGGCAATGTGGTTCGCGGCGTGCGCCCTTGCGCCCACCAAGTATTCCTCCACTGCCGACGGGGCGACGGTGCAAAGCATCACCGCGCGCCTCGAACGCGAGGGTATCCGGAACTCGCGCTCGATGAAAGGTCAACCAGCCTCGCATCGGGCACCATCGAGATGACCGCGGCGCCGAAAACCGACGAAGTCCATGTGCGCCTGCGGTTTCCCGGAGGAATGATCTTGGATTACCGCGCGGAACGCGCAATTGCCGAACGCCTCGCTGCGCATTTGCGCCCGCATCGCATAGAAGTCACGATCGACGGGCTCCGGACCGATCGGCTACCGCCGCTCCCCTGTGCCGCACTTTGGGCGGATTGACCGACTCCGGAGAGCCTATCGCATTGACGCCTGGACAATATCCGAAAACGGACCGTGCACTTTCTTGTGCACGGTCCGTAACGGATAGATCTGATCAGTTGTTCAAAAGAACTTCCGCGATCTGAATCGTGTTGAGCGCAGCGCCCTTACGCAGGTTGTCGCCGGAGATGAACAGCGCCAGACCGCGGCCGTCCGGCACACCCGGATCCTGGCGGATGCGGCCCACCAGCGACTCGTCGATACCGGCGGCGGCCAGCGGGGTGGGGACGTCGGTGAGCTTCACACCCGGCGCCTTCGCCAGCAGCTCCTCGGCGCGCTCCACCGAAAGCGGCTGCGCGAATTCGGCATTGATCGACAGCGAGTGGCCGGTGAAGACCGGGACGCGCACACAGGTGCCGCTCACCAGCAGATCCGGCAGACCCAGGATCTTGCGGGACTCGTTGCGCAGCTTCTGATCCTCGTCGGTCTCGCCGCTGCCGTCGTCCACCAGCGAACCCGCCAGCGGGATCACGTCGAAGGCGATCGGGGCCACGTACTTGTTCGGCGCCGGGAACTCCACGGCCGAACCGTCGTGCACCAGCTTCTCGGCATCGCCGATCACGGCGCGCACCTGCGAGGCCAGCTCCTCGACACCGGCCAGGCCGGAGCCCGACACCGCCTGGTAGCTGGACACGATCAGCCGCTGCAGCCCGGCCTCGTCGTGCAGCACCTTGAGCACCGGCATGGCGGCCATGGTGGTGCAGTTCGGGTTGGCGATGATGCCCTTGACCAGGTTGCGGGTGGCCTCCGGGTTCACCTCGGAGACGACCAGCGGCACCTCGGGGTCCTTGCGCCAGGCCGAGGAATTGTCGATGACGGTGACACCGGCGGCCGCGAAGCGCGGGGCCTGCACCCGGGACATGGTGGCGCCGGCCGAGAACAGCGCGATGTCCAGTCCACTCGGGTCGGCGGTCTCGGTGTCCTCGACCACGATGTCGCGGCCACGGAACGGCAACGTCTTGCCCGCCGAGCGCGCGGACGCGAAGAACCGCACCTCGTCGGCCGGGAAGTTGCGCTCCTCCAGCAGCTTTCGCATGACCGCGCCGACCTGACCGGTCGCGCCGACGACGCCTACACGCACACCCATGCCGTTACCGTCCCGTTCCGCCGTGCACGACCGCGACCTCGTCGCCGCCCAGATCGAACGCCGAGTGCAGCACCTTCACGGCCTCGTCCAGGTCGTTGTCCTTGACCAGCACCGAGATCCGGATCTCCGAGGTGGAGATCAGGTCGATGTTGATGCCCGCGTCGGCCAGCGACTCGCAGAAGGTGGCGGTCACGCCCGGGTGCGACTTCATACCCGCGCCGACCAGCGACACCTTGCCGATGTGGTCGTCGTACACGACCTGGGAGAAGCCGATCTCGCCCTGCTGCTTGGTGAGCAGCTCGACGGCCCGCGGGCCCTCCAGCTTGGGCAGGGTGAAGGTGATGTCGGTCTTACCGGTGTCGACCTTCGAGATGTTCTGCAACACCATGTCGATATTGATCTCGGCATCGGCGACCGCGCGGAACACCTTGGCGGCGTAGCCCGGCTTGTCCGGAATGCCGACCACGGTCACCTTGGCCTCGCTGCGGTCGTGCGCGACGCCCGTGAGGATTGCTTGCTCCAAGGGGATGTCCTCCATCGATCCGGTAATCATGGTGCCCGTCTTGTCGGTGTACGAGGACCGCACGTGAACGGGCACGTTGTAGCGGCGCGCGTACTCGACGCAACGCAGCATGAGAACTTTCGAGCCGCAGGCGGCCATCTCCAGCATTTCCTCATAGGAGACGGTGTCCAGCTTCTGGGCGTCGGAGACGATGCGCGGGTCGGCGCTGAACACGCCGTCCACATCGGTGTAGATCTCGCACACATCGGCATTGAGCGCGGCGGCCAGCGCGACGGCGGTGGTATCAGAACCACCGCGACCCAGCGTGGTCACGTCCTTGCTGTCCTGGCTCACGCCCTGGAAGCCCGCGACCAGCACGATGGTGCCCTCGCCGAGCGCCTGCTGCACCCGGCCCGGGGCCACGTCGATGATCTTGGCATTGCCGTGCGTGCCGGTCGTGATGACACCGGCCTGCGAGCCGGTGAACGAACGGGCCTCGGCGCCCAGCGAGTGAATGGCCATGGCGACCAACGCATTGGAGATGCGCTCACCGGAGGTGAGGAGCATGTCCATCTCGCGGGCCGGGGCGGCGGGCGCGACCTGCTGGGCCAGATCGAGGAGTTCGTCGGTGGTGTCGCCCATGGCGGAACACACGACGACCACATCGTGGCCCTGCTTCTTGGTCTCGACGATCCGCTCAGCGACCCGACGGATGCGCTCGGCGGTGGCGACCGAGGATCCTCCGTACTTCTGGACGACTAGAGCCACGGCGGAAATCCTCCAAGATCGACAAACTGCTGCTACCGACGCCCAAGACTACCGGCCCAGGTCCACGACTTTTCGTCCCACCTCCCGTCCGCGGATTCCAGTCACCCGGCAGCTATTCCGGCGCCGACATCCGCACGCCCGGATCATGCTTGGCGACAAGGGTGTTGAACAGCCGGCTGTACTTGGTGTTGTGGAAGGCGGCGAAGCCCCACTCGCCGTCCCGCCGCACCGCGACGTACACGTTCACCTTGGTGTCGAAGCGGTTCCGGCGACGCTTGCATCCCCGTCCGCCCGTGCCTGATTCGAGCGCTCGAACAGGGCGCGAACGGCGGTTTCGTCGGTGATCTGCTGAACAGTCATGACATCCCTCCCGAAGATATCTGAACCAGTCTTCAACTGAATTGAGCAGTAGTTGACTCATTCAGATATTGCCCGAGTGAGACTAAGCTGCCAAGGGATGAGCGAGGAACACGACGAATTGGGCGCCGCCCTCACCTTCGCCGCCCAGCGCAGCGCCACCGACGCCGTGATGCTGCACGGGGCCATGGCCGACAAGCTCGGCCTGCACGTCACCGACCTGCGCTGTCTCAATATGCTGCGCATCGGCGGCCCGGCCACCGCGGGCGAATTGGCCCAGCGCACCGGCCTCACCACCGGGGCCATCACCCGGATGATCGACCGGCTGCTGAAGGGCGGATTCGTACGGCGCGAACACGATTCGAAGGATCGGCGCCGGGTGATCGTCACCGCCCTGGACGACCGCACCGACGAGATCGCACCGCACTACGAGTTCCTGGCAACGGAATTCGCCAAGATCGCCCGCGACTATTCGGACGAGCAGTTGGCGCTACTGCTCGAGATCTTCGACCGGCTGCACGAGACCTCGATGGACGTGACCGCCCGGATCCGCGGAAGCGATTGAGCACGAACGGGACTCAGGCCCGGTCGAGCCAGGTGACCTGCGTGCCGTTGCCGAATTCCCGGCGCTGAGTGACCTCGAACCGGGACGGGCTGAAGTTGCCGACGATCATGGGCAGGCCCGCACCCGCGATGACCGGGTAGCTCTTGAGGATCAACCGGTCGATCTCGCCGATCAGCTGTCCCGCCAGATTCGCGCCGCCGCAGAGCCAGATGTCCAGGCCCTCTTCCTTTTTCAGGCGCCGGACCAGTTCTACCGGATCGCCCGAGACGATCTCCACCTGCGGATTGTCCACCGGCGCAAGGGTGGTCGAGAAGACGTACTGCTTCAGGTGGTTGTACGGGCTGTCGGTTCCGGCGGCCAGGCCGGGTTCATAACTGCCGCGCCCCATGAGGACCGTGTCGATCTGCCGGTTCGGCGTATCGACCGGCAGGCCGACCAGTTCGCGAAGGTGAGTCGGGACCGTCTCCGGCATGGCCTCGTTGAACCAGGCCATCATGTCGTCGCCGGCCGGATAGAAGTCGTATTCCCCCTGCGGACCGGCGATGTAGCCGTCGAGGGAGACCGCCACGTAGTAGACGAGCTTTCGCATTGTTTACCGCCTTGTTCGTAGTACTATGTCCGTAGTGATTACGAACGTAGTACTACACATGGAGTGGTGTCAATGGTTCGGACGAATCCGGAACGACGCAATGCCCTGATCGACGCGGCCATCGAGGTCCTGGCCCGCGACGGCGCGCGCGGACTCACCTTCCGCGCGGTCGACAAGGAGGCCCGGGTGCCCGCGGGCACGGCCTCCAACTACTTCGCCAATCGCGACGAACTCCTGATCCAGGCCGGGCACCGTTTCTACGAGCGGCTACAACCCAGCAAGGAGACGATGGACCATCTCTTCACCGGCCCGCGCACCCGCGAGACCATCGCGGAACTGATGACGGAGACCGTCAACCGCATCACCGCGTTCCGCACCGGCTACCTCGCGCTGCTGGAACTGCGGCTCGAGGCCACCCGCCGCCCGGAGCTGCAGGCGATCCTCGCCGAGCGGGTGCGCGCGGACCTCGATTTCAATGTCCGCAACCATCTGGACTCCGGCCTGCCCGGCGACGCCGATTCGGTGACGCTGCTCTACCTGGCCCTGAACTGGCTGATCGTCGAAAGACTCACACTGCCGGACATCTTCACCGACGAGGAGGCGGCCCGGCTGGTGCGCATGGCGGTGGAACGTGCCATTCCGACCTTGTGACGAGCATCACCAGGGGCGAATAATCCCAAGTATGCATGCAAGTGTCGGTGATCATCTGGTCATCCATGGGCGCAATGTCGGACTCCCCGACCACACCGCGGAAATCGTCGAAGTGCGCGGCGCGGAAGGTGAGCCGCCCTACGTGGTGCGGTTTGCCGACGGCCGTACGAGCCTGGTGTTCCCGGGCCCGGATTCGGTGGTGGAGCCGGGCTGACAACACCCGGTCACAACCCGTTTCGGCCGTGTTAGCCCAAGATTTTCCGATCACGCCCCGGCGTGACCGGATAGCCCTGCCGAGCAGGGAAATCGGGACTTACCAGACCGACCAGTCGGTCAGAAGCGAGGGGCAGCACAGTTGACTCTCCGAGCGACCCTGGTCACAATCGGTGCCCGAATGGAAGGGTAGATATGAGAACGAAGACTGATCACCGGTTCGTCATCGACATCGATCCCGGACAGGTGATGGATGCGTTGCTCATGGTCGAGCAAATGCCCGACTGGTCCCCCTCCCATCAAGACGTCCGGGTCGCCACCCGCGACAAGCGCGGCCGCCCCAAGCGCGTCTACGTGTCGGCCAATCTCATGGGCCGCCCCGACCGGCAGGTCGTCGAGTACACCTGCACCGAGAACCGCGTCGAATGGCGGGTTTCCGAATCCAGCGCCGGCGCCGGCGGCAAGGGCTGGTTCGACCTCGGCGAAACCGAGGACGGCGCCACCGAGGTCTGGTACCACTCCGAGGTCTACCTGCCGATTCCCGCGCCCGGCATGCTGCTCAAGCGCAGCGCCCGCCGCGAGGGCGACGCGATGATCAGCAACTTCATCGCATTCGTCGAATCCGTCACCGGCGTCCAAGGACTCGGCGAGGTGGAGGAAGCGCCCTACGCCGAATCGGCCGCCTTCGAGCAGCCCGGTCAGGTCCAGCCCGGGTACGCCCAGCCGGGCTACGCGCAGCGCCTGGACTACGGCCGCAATTTCGAGCCCGGCTTCGGCACCGCCTAGGCCGGCCGCGAACACCCGCGGCTGATCGCGAACAGCGAACAGCCGTGATCGGCACTGCCTTTCGAGCCGCACATTGGGCAGGATGTCCCTCATGCCCGGTCCCGTACGCACCCGCATGATGCCCGTCGCCGAGGACGCCTCGGTGACGCAGCTGGAACTGTTCTTCGACCTGGTGATCGTCTTCGCCTTCACCATGGTCACCGACTTCGCCGCGCACGAGACCACCGCGGTCAATCTGCTGCGCGCACTGCTCATTCTGGCCATGCTGTGGTGGGGCTGGATCGGCTACTCCTGGCTCGGCAATGTGGTCAAGGCCGATGAGGGCATCGCCCGGGTGGCCATGTTCGTGGCCATGGGCGCGGCGTTCATCATCGCGCTCACCATTCCCGAGTCCTTCCGCGATCTGCCCGGCGGCTGGTACGGGCCACTGGTATTCGTCATCGCGTACCTGGCCGTCCGGCTGGTCCACCTGACCGTGTTCTGGATGGCCAGCAGCCACGACGCCCAGCTACGCCGGCAGGTGATCCGCTGGGCCGCAGGCTCACTCAGCGTGGCCAGCGTGCTGCTGGTGGCCGGTGCGCTCACCACCGGGACCGCGCAGCTGGGGCTGTGGCTGGCGGCGCTGGTCTGGGACATGGGCTGGACGTTCTTCGCGGGCAACGAGTGGCGGCTCTACTCGCCCTCGCATTTCGCCGAACGGTACGGGCTGATCGTCATCATCGCGCTGGGCGAATCCATCGTGTCCATCGGCGTCGGCGTGGCCGGGCTGCCGATCTCCTGGTCCATCACCGTGGGCTCGATGCTGGGCCTGGGCGTGGCGGGCCTGCTGTGGTGGGCGTACTTCGATGTGGCCGCGCTGGTCGTGGAGCACGCGATGCATCGCGCCGGCGGCGAGCGCCGCATCCAGATCGCGCGCAACTGCTACACCTTCTGGCACTTCCCGATGATCGCCGGAATCGTGGCCATGGCACTGGGTTTGAAGAAGGTGCTCAACTACGTCGGTGGGGCGCAAGGACATTCGCTCAGCGACGAGCTGCACGGGATCCCGCTGTTCGCGCTGTACGGCGGTGTGATCGCGTACCTGGTCGCCCTGGTCGGGTTCCGGCACTACGCGACCGGCAAGGTGCTGGTGCCGCGACTGGTGGCGGCGGTGGTGCTGCTGGCCCTGATCCCGCTGGGGTCGGCGGTGCCCGCACTGGCCGCGCTCGGCGTGCTCTGCGCGGTCCTGCTGGCGCTTATCGTGTTCGAGGTGGTGCGCTATGCCCAGCCGCGCGATCTGATCCGGCACGGGCTCGACTGAGGCCCTCGAACACGCGGCCGGCGACGGCTCAGGGCCGCGGGGCGAGCCGGTTGTCGATGGCCTCCGGCACCCGCTCCCCCGAGTTCACGGCCTCGCGGATCTGATTGATGTTCTCGCGCAGGGCATCCGCCACCAGCTCGTCGGTGCGCGGATCGGCGAGCACCTGCAGCACGACGCGGAAACTGGCGTCGGCGATGCCGCGAATCATCTCCTCGTGGAACGGGACATAGCGCACCTTCCCCAGCTGGGGATCACTGCGGATCACCTCGAGGATCATCTGATCGATCTCGGAACGGTTCTCCTCCAGCGCATTCGCGATATTGCGGGTGTATCGGCCACACCGCAAAACCTCGGCGACCTCGTCCAGCACGGCCACCGTGATCGGGCGCTCGATGGCCTCGACGATGGCGCCGATCGACCGGTTCACCACGGCCGCGGTGATCCGGTCGCCGAACGCGCGGTCGGCCACCCGGCCCACCCGCACCGCGATCACCACGATGCGCAGCAGCCGGAAACCGCGGAAGAACGGACTGGTCACCGGGATCATGCCGAGGACCTCGTACCAGTAGATGAAGGGGAAGGTCCAGCTCCAGCCCTCACGCCGCCAGCGCCACAGGAATTCGGCGAGGAACACCGCGCAGATGCTGTAGTCCGTGATGCGGATCGTCCGGTAGGTGTGATCGGAGACCGGGAAGAAGGTCACCCAGCTGACGAGCGCGACCGAGACCACCGCGAGCCCGAGCATGACGAAATCGGTCCACAGCGTGGGAGGCTTGTGGGGGAATTCATCCTCATCCGCTGCGCCGAGCTCGATCACGACGTCCCCTTCCTCATCGAACGGTCCCGCCAGCGTAGTCGGCGCAAACGACCGCGCGGCGGGCTTCGAGGGGCCGGGCGGCCGGGCCGGCTACTTCCCCGCCCGGATGATCGCCTCGATATTGCGTTCCGCCACAGCGGTGATGGTGAGCGACGGGTTCACCGTCGCGGTGCTGCCCGGGATACCCGCACCGTCCGTGACGTACAGGCCCGGATGCCCGATGACCCGGCCGTAGGCGTCGGTGGCCTGCCCCAGCACCGCCCCGCCCAGCGGATGCGCGGTGAAGAAGCCTTGCGCGTCAAAGCCGATCGGCGTGTAGTTCACCAGCGAGCGGTCGGCCTGCGCCACCCGTTGATCGACCGCGCGGCAGGCGGCGACCACCTGATCCTGGGCCGCTCTGGGCCAGCTCAGTCCCACCGCGTTGCGGCCGGCGTCGTAGCCGAAGCGGGCCCGGGTCGGATCCAGCGTGATGCCGAGCGAGGCGATGGCGCCGGTGTCCACCGGAATGCCCGGCACATACCAGCTTTCGAGGTGCAGCGGCATGCCCGAGTCGTCGAAGATGCGGCTGGCGCTGGGCACGCCACCGCCGGTCATGGACAGCGAGCTGACGCTGCGCGCCAGCACCACATCGCCATTGGTGCCCCAGCCGTCGCCCACGTGCTCGTTGAGGTTGGGCAGGGCGCCGGTGGCCTGGGCGCGCACCAGCAGTTCGGAGGTGCCCACCGAGCCCGCGCCGAGGAACAGGCGGTCGCAGGTGAGCGTGCGGCTGCCGAGCACCTGACCGGTCGGGGCCAGCTTGGTCACCGTGACCACGTACTTGCCGCTGCCGTCCTGGCCGATGGCGTCCACCCGGTGGCCCGGGTAGATGGCCGAGCGGCCGGTGCCCTCGGCGTAGCGCAGGTAGTTCTGGTTCAGATCGAACTTGGCGCCATTGGAATTGCCGAGATTGCTGCGCGACGCGATGGCCGAGGCCCGGCTGGCGCCTGCCAGCTCGGCGCGGATCACATCCCAGTTGAAGATCGAATCATTGGCCTGCGGTTCATAACCCGCGGCCCGCACCTGCCGATCCCATACCCGCGAATGGGTGAAGGGCGTGGAGTCGTACACGTCCGCCGGCATGGTGGATAGCCGCAGCATCTGGCGGACCCGCGGGTAGTAGACCGAATCGAGTTCGTCGTAGTTCACCACGCCCCCGAAGACCTGGTCGAACAGGCGCCGCGGCGGCGCGACCATGGCGCCGCTGAACACGATGGACCCGCCGCCCACCGCGGCCGCGCGCCACACGTCGATGCCCGGATACTCCGTGACGTCCAGCACGCCACCGAAATCCGAGCACGGCATGGGCACCTTGGTGATGCCGGTGAAGCTGGTGCGATGCCAGAAGCCGCGCCCGTCGGGCAGGTCGTCGCCGGTGAAGATCTCCCGCCACGGGTCGTTGGGCCAGCGCGAGCCGCGCTCGAGCACGGTGTTCTGCACGCCCGCCTCGGCCAGCCGCAGCGCGGTCACCGCGGCCCCGAAGCCGGAGCCGATGACGATGGCCTCGCTGTGTTCCGGCGGATCCGGCAGCGGCGCAAAGATTTCCGGTACCCACGCCTGGTACAGCGCGTTCCACAACGGATTGGCCGACGCCGGTCCGGCACCGCGACCGGCGGTACCCATCCCGACACCTGCCAGCAGAGCCGCCGAAACAGCAGCCTTCAACACGGCGCGCCTACGCAAGCGGCCACCTCCCTCATCACGCATGGCCGCGCGCGAGATTACCGGCCGGTCGGCCACGCCTCAACAGGTTGGTGCGAGATCGCCACCGAGATATGCGGGCCGGCTATGTGTTTCCACACTTCACCGGCATCGCGGGACCGGGCGCAGGCAGGCCGCTGTCAGGCCCGCAGGCGCTCGCGGCGGAGCTGGTCGACCTCCGGGAGATCCAGCGCCGGAAGCGAATCCACGCCCAGGGCCCGGGTCAGCAGATAGTCGGCGAGCTCCGGGTTACGGGCCAGGGCCGGGCCGTGCATGTAGGTGCCGAGCACCGAACCCTGGATGACGCCCTCGAGGCCGTCGCCCACCCCGTTGCCGACGCCCTTGGTGACGCGCCCCAGCGGTTTGGCGTCGCCGCCGAGTTTGGTTCCGCCACGGTGGTTCTCGAAGCCCGTGAGGGGCTGCGAGAGGCCCGGAACGAGGGGCTGGGTCGCCACCTCGCCGATGGCGCGCTTCTCCTGCGGGGAGGTGGTGACATCGAACAGGCCGACGCCGTCCACACGTTCCCCGGCGGAGGTCTCGTACCAGTGGCCGAGCACCTGGATGGCGGCGCAGATGGCCAGCACCGGAGCGCCGCGTCCGGCGGCCTCCTGCAGGCCCGGGTGGCGCTGCAGGTGGCGGGTGGCCAGGCGCTGGGCCGAGTCCTCCGCGCCGCCCAGGGTGTAGACGTCCAGCGAGTTGGGAACCGGCTCGGTGAGCGGGATTTCGATGATCTCGGCGTCGTAGCCGCGCATGCGCAGGCGCTGGCGCAGCACCACGGCATTGCCGCCGTCGCCGTAGGTGCCCATGACGTCGGGCAGGACCAGGCCGATGCGGACGGTCGATTCACTCATGCGCGGGTCCCCGTCTCCAGGTCGCGGTTCAGGTCACGGAACGCGGTGTAGTTGGCCAGCACCTCGACCCGTCCCGGCGGGCAGGAGGCGATGGCGTCCAGCGGATCCGCGACGGTGATGTGCTCGACGCCGGCGTAGGTGAGCCGGACCGCGAGATCGGTGGCGCGCTCGCCGGCGGCCACCACCTGGGTGCCCTCGAAGTGCTCGAAGCGGACGTCCCACAGCCAGGACAGGTCCTCGCCGTCGGGCACCTGGCCGTTGACCGCGATCACCAGACCCGTTGCGGCCGGATCGATCATGGACAGCGCCTCCTGCCAGCCGGCCGGATTCTTGGCCAGCAGCATGCGGGTGCGGCGGCCGTCCACCTCGACCGTCCGATAGCGGCCCGCGATCTCGCGCACGGTGCCCGCGGCGGCCGCGGCCGCGGCCGGATCCGCGCCCAGCGCCACCGCGGCGGCCACCGCCTGCGCGGCGTTGCCGCGATTGGCGCGCCCCGGAAGGGCAAGGGCGAGTGGGATCTCCAGGCCGTCCGGCCCGGACAGCGTGTGCTCGCCGACCCGCCACTGCGGCACGGGCCGCTGGAAGTCCGCGCCCGTGCTGTACCAGTGCTCGCCCTCCCACACGATGGGCTCGCCGCTGCGCGGGCAGCTGGTGGCGTCCACCGACCAGCCGCTGCCGGCCGACACCCACACCACGTTCGGGTGGTCGTAGGCGATGGAGGTGACCAGTACGTCGTCGCAGTTGGCGATGAGCACGGCCGCGGGATGCCGCGCCATGCCCTCGCGCAGGCGGCGCTCGATCATATTGATCTCGCCGACCCGGTCCAGCTGGTCCCGGGAGAGGTTCAGCAGCACCACCACCGACGGGTTCAGCGCGTCGGCGACATGCGGCAGGTGCAGTTCGTCCACCTCGATGGCGGCCAGCGGCGCGCTGCGGTGCGCGGTGAGCGCGGCCACGATCCCGGCGTCCATGTTCGCGCCGTCGGCCTGGGTCGCGACACTGCCGAGTCCTCGGCGATCCGCGCCGCCGAGGGTCTGCAGCGCCGCGGCGGTCATGCGGGTGGTGGTGGACTTGCCATTGGTGCCGGTCACCAGGACGGTGCGCTTGCCGCGACCCAGCTGGGCCATGAGGGAGGGATCGATCTTCAGCGCGATCAGCCCGCCGATCATCGAGCCGTTGCCGCGCCCGGCCCGCCGCGAGGCCCACGACGCCGCCGTCGCCGCCCGCAGCGCCAGCTGTCCGCGCATCGAGATGTCTGCCACGACGCGAGTTTATGGGGATGGCGGGCGGGACGTGCAGGCGGCATCGGGGCCCACGGCGTGATACGCGCCGCACTCAGCCGTTGTAGAGCATCTTTCGATAGCCCTCGCCCGTGTAGTACGCCTCGAGCTGCTCGAGGGTCTCGGGGGTGGCCGGCTGCACATCCTTCACCAGGCGCGCGACGCTGGGCATCGTGTCCTCGGGCCACTGTTCCGGCTGCCACAGCGCGCTGCGCATGAACGCCTTGGAGCAGTGGAAGAAGATCTGCTCGATGGCGACCTCGATGGCCAGGATCGGGCGATGACCCTTGACCACCATGTCGTCGAAATAGGGTGCGTCACGGACCAGCCGGGCGCGGCCGTTGATCCGCAGGGTATCGCCGCGGCCCGGAATCAGGAACAGCACGCCGACATGCGGATTGCTCAGGATATTGAGGTAGCCGTCCGCGCGGCGATTGCCGGGCCGCTCGGGAATGGCGATCGTCTTGTCGTCGAGCACCCGCACGAAGCCCGCCGGATCGCCCTTCGGCGAGGCGTCGCAGTTGCCGTCGGCATCGCTGGTGGCCAGCACCACGAACGGTGAGCGGGCGATCCACTCCCGATCCCAGTGATGCAGGGCGTACCGGTCCTTGTTCCGCGGCCGCGGCGCGACCTCCCCCAGCAGTTCACGCAGTTCGACCGGGTCCGTGATCTCGCTCATGCTCCCGATTCAACGCGCGGTACGGGCCGCACACCAGCCTTTTTCGCCGGTGTGCGGAAGCGCCCTAGGCGTCGAACATGTTCGGCTGTCCCGCCGCGTACCGCTGAATGTCCAGCTGCCGGAACGGCTCCAGCACCTCCGCGCGGTAGAGCGTGAACAGCTTGCAGCGCGGGGCATCCGAACCCGCCACCTCAAGCAGCTTGTTCACCGCGCCGCGGGCCGCCTCGCACGCGCCCTCCATGGTGGCCAGGTCCACATTGGTGCGCACGTAATCGCCTGCCAGATACAGGTTCTGGAGCGAGTCGGAATGCGATTCCGGGCGCAGCGCCCAGGAGCCCGCCGTATTGATCAGCAGCGGATCGGCATTGGTGTTGCGCTGCTGCGCGGCGTCCCACGCGATGCCGGTGTCGAGGAACCAGGAGTGCAGATCCTCGTCGCGCAGCAGGTCGGCGCGATCGTTGAGGTGTGCCTGCAGCTGCGCCCACACCTCGCGCGCGATCTCGTCATGGGTGCACTCCTTGGCCGTCTTGCCGTAGAGCATGCCGGGGGTGTTCCAGTCGGAGATGTCGACCGACAGGCAGTCCTGCACGGTGCCGTCGCCCATGCCGGTGACCGGGGTGCGGTTCCAGAACTGGGCTTGCGCAATGGAGGTCAGCGACCACGGGGAGTCGACGTAGGCGGTGTGCCCGCGCGCGATATCGCTGGGGCGGCGGAGGAAGAACTGGATGCCGGTCATCCAGTCCACCGTCAGCTGGCTCATCCCTGCCAATTCCGGTCGCAGCGACAGGATTTCGGGCGTCCACAGGGTGCGGGCCACCTCCACGGGCAGTGCGCTCACGAAATGGTCGGCGGTGACCGTCTGGGCCGCGCCCGACGAATCCACCACGCGCGCACCGGAAATGCGCGCGCCCTCCAGATCCAGACCCCGGACCTCGGCGTTGACGAAGGTGACGCCGAGATCCCGGAGGCGGTTCACCCAGGGATCGATCCAGGCCTCGTTGGTGGCCCCGTTCAACAGCCGGTCCAGCGCACCGTCATTGCCGACCTCGAGCGGATTGCCCAGGAACTGCTCGCCCATGGTGCCGATGGTGAGGGTGCTGGCCTTGTCCTCGCGCGCGGCCACCAGCAGCGTGGTGAGCGTGCGCGAGAGCAGCATGCGGAATTCGTTGGAGCGCCTGCCCGCGCCCACGAAATCCCGCCAGGCCATGTTGTCCCACTGCCCGTAGCGGCGGGCGTCGCAGCTGGTGTTGAAGACCAGCAGGCGACTCGCGAAATACAGGGCATCGCTGGTGCCCATCTTCGTGGAGGTCGTAATGGCCGACCCGACGGTCTCGCGGAAGTCGTCCGGACTCGACCAGGGCTTGCCGAACTTGCCCATCGGAATGATGGTGTCGTCCGCGTCCTTGCGCGAGAACCGCGCCTCGGGGGCGGCGATCAAGTTGTCCCACACACCATTGGCGTTGCCCGCGAACGGGATTCGCCGCATGGTGTCGGGCAGGTGGCGGTAGAAGCCGGGGAAGAACCGGAATCCGTGCTCGCCCCACAGCTCCGGCCGCCCGTCCTTGCCACTGCCCGGGACCGCGATGCTGCGTGCCTTGCCGCCCAGGGCCCGCCGCTCGTAGACGGTCACCTCGAAGCCGCGTTCGGCCAGCTCGTGCGCCACGGTCAGGCCCGCGACCCCACCGCCCAGCACCACGACCCGCCGTCCGGTCTCGGCCCGGGCGGCGGTGGGGCGGGCGGCCCCCGCCGCCACCGCTCCCGCCATTGCCCCGGCTGCGACCGCTCCACGCAACACTGATCGCCGCGTGACGGACAAACGTTGTCCTGCCATACCCGTTACCTCCCACGCCTGGTCCGCATCCTATGGAGCTGTCGCAGACAGATGGTCGGTTGGGGTGGAAAATTTCATCCCGAAAACCCGAAAGATGGGCGAACTACAGCAAATCGGACTGCTCAGCTAGGCCTCGACGAGATTCGGGTCCAGTTCTGACCGGCGTGTCGGCCCGGCGGGTCGGACGGGTCCGGGCGTGTCGAGCGCCGCCTCCGGCACCCGGACGCGGCGGCCCGCCGAGGTGGCCGTGAAGGCGCCGGCGATCACGATGACGGCCCCGAACAGGGACAACGCGGACGGAGTCTCGTGCAGGAACGCCCAGGAGCCGGCGATTCCCACCACCGGCACGGCCAGCGACAGCGGCGCCACCGTGCCCGCCGGATAGCGGCTCATCAGATAGGTCCACAGCCCCGATCCCGCGATCGTCCCCAGCGCGACGATGTAGGCCAGGGCCGCGTAGGCGGGCCAACCGGTCGCCGAGCAGGAGTCGATCAGGTCGTTCCACCCGGTGGCCGGCCCCTCGGTGAGCGCGGACAGCACGAACATGGGGATCGGCGGCACCACGGCCATCCACAATGTCAGGTGCAGCGGGTTCACCCGCTCGGACGAGGCCGCGGCCAGCCGGGACCCGATATTGCCGAAGGCCCAGCCCAGTCCACCCAGCAGGGTCAGCACCAGCGGCAGCAGCGCCGCGTGGTGCGAACGGTCCCACCCGATCACCGCCATACCCGCCATGGCCACCGCGATCCCCGCCAGCTGAATGCCGCGCAGCCGCTCCCGCAGCAACACCGCGCCCAGCAGCACCGTGAACGGCGCGGACGACTGCAGCACCAGCGAGGACAGACCCGTCGGCATCCCCGCCCGCATGGCGGTGAACAGAAACGCGAACTGCAGTATCCCGAACCCGATCCCGTACAGCAGCAACCACTTCCACGGCACCCTGGGCCGCGGCACGAACAGCAGCACCGGAATCGCGATCACAGCGAACCGCAGCCCCGCGAAGAAGAACGGCGGGAAATGCTCCAGCCCCACGTGAATGGCCAGGAAGTTCAACCCCCACAGCACCACGACGGTGAGCCCGAGCAGTCGATCGCGATTGGTCATGCCGAAAATCTTGCTGACGCTAATAAATAAGAACAATCGAATAATTCTGCATCAACAATGTAGTACTACTTAACCATGCCCCAGCCCGACCCACCCCGCTCCGTCCCACCCCCACGCCGCATCCCCCGCGACACTCGCGCCGATGCCACCCCGGACGCCCCGGTGAGCGCAGCCCGGCCCGGCCCCGCCCCTACGCGGGCGCGACGCGTCAAACCGGGCCCTCCCGACGCGGCCCCGGTCCACGAGGGCGGCCGAGGCACGGGCGCAGCCGCGGAGGTCGGCGCTGCACAGCTCGAGGGGTCCGGCATGGCGCGGTCGGAGGGGCCGCTCATGTCACTCGAAAGGCTGCGGGTGCTCCGCGAACTGGCCGATCGCGGGACGGTTGCCGCTGTGGCGCAGGCATTGTCCATGACGCCGTCGGCGGTGTCGCAGCAGTTGAAGGTGCTGGCGCGGGAGGCGGGGGTGGCGCTGCTGGAGCCGGATGGGCGGCGGGTGCGGCTGACCGATGCGGGACGGGCGCTGGTGGTGCGGGCCGATGAGGTGCTCGAGGCCATGGAACGGGCGGTCAGCGAGATGGCGGAGTATCGGGGATCGCCGCGCGGGCGGGTGCGGGTGGCCCTGTTCCCGTCGGGGGCGGCGCTGCTCCTGCCGCATGTGCTGGCCGAGCTGGCGGACAGCGGGGTGGAGATGGTGGCGCGCGACGAGGACGTGCCGCCCAGCGAGGTGCCGCGTTTGCTGGCCGATTACGACGTGGTGCTCACCCACCGTGACGAGCGGGCGCCCTCGCTCAGCGGGCCGCGGGTGTCCTCGCGGGTGCTCATGCGCGAGCCGATCGATGTGGTGGTCGCGCCCGATCACCGGCTGGCCCGGCAGGGCGCGGTGGTTCCGGCGGAGCTGTCCGACGAGACCTGGATCAGCGTCCGCACCGGCTTCCCGGTCGACGACGTGCTCCGCTCGATCGCGACCGTCACCGGCGTGCAGCCGCGAATCGCGCAGCGGCTCAACGAGTTCAGCGTCATCGAGGCGCTGGTGGCCACCGGCTACGGCGTCGCCCTCATGCCCCGCCACGCGGTCCGTCACCCCGACCTGGTCATGCTCCGGCTGGCCGGCGTCCGCGCCGCCCGCGTCTACGACCTGGCCACCCGCCCGCACGCCGACAAGCGCCCGGCCGTCGCCATGGTCATCGCCGCCTTCCAGGCCGCGGCCCGCCGCGCCACCGGGACCGAATAACCCGGCCGGACCGTGCGACCGGGAATCGGAAATCAGCGGTTGACTTGGAGCGCACTCCAGGTCCTACCTTTGCGGCATGAGCATTCGACTCGGGTATCAGATGCCGAACTTCAGCTACGGGGTCGCGCCGCGGGACCTGTTCCCGGCGGTGGTGGCGCAGGCACGGGAGGCCGAGGCGGCCGGCTTCGACGCGGCCTTCGTCATGGACCACTTCTACCAGTTGCCGCTGCTCGGCGCGCCCGAGGAGCCCATGCTGGAGGCGTACAGCGCACTGTCCGGCCTGGCCGCCTCGACCGAGCGAATCCAGTTGTCCGCCTTGGTGACCGGCAACACCTACCGTAATCCGGCGCTCACCGCCAAGACCGTCACCACCCTCGACGTGGTGAGCCGCGGCCGGGCCGTGCTGGGCATCGGCGCGGGCTGGTTCGAGCTCGAGCACCAGGCCTACGGCTTCGACTTCGGCACCTTCACCGAGCGGTTCGAGAAGCTCGAGGAGGCCCTCGAGATCATCACCCCGATGCTGCGCGGGCAGCACTCCACCTTCGACGGCAAGTGGTACCGCACGAACAACGCCATGAACGAGCCGCGCGTGCGTGACGACCTGCCGATCCTGCTCGGCGGCGGCGGCGAGAAGAAGACCTTCGGCCTGGCCGCCCGCTTCGCCGACCACCTCAACATCATCTGCAATGCTTCGGAGATCCCCCGCAAGCTCGAGGCCCTGCACGCGCGCCTGGACGAGGTGGGCCGCGACCCGAAGACGCTGGAGACCAGCTTCCTGGCGTTCGTCATCGTGGACGAGGACGGCGACCGCGCCCGCAAGAGCCAGGCCGAGATGCTGGCCCGCATCGGGATCACCGATCTGGGCGCGCTGCCGAACGAGGCCCTGCGCAACACCCCGGCGGACCGCCAGTTCGTCGGCACCCCGGACCAGGTCGCCGAGCAGATTCAGTCCCGGGTGCTCGACCAGGGCATCGACGGCATCATCGTGAACATGGTCACCAACGGTCACGAGGCCGGCGCGGTCGAACTCGCCGGTCGCGCCCTGGCTCCGCTGGTCCGGGGCTGACCCGCTCCCCTTTCCGAGGCCGACTCATAGGAAATGCCCCGCGGTTCCGTTGAACTGCGGGGCATTTCGTCGTTCGATACCGGATCAGCCCTGCGGCCGGAAACCGTCGCCGTGCGGCGGATAGCCACCGTCACCCTGCGGCGGGTAACCGCCGCCCTGCTGCGGCGCGAATCCGCCCTGCGGGGGCTGCTGCTGGAAGCCGCCCTGCGGCGGGAACCCTTGCTGCGCAGCCTGATAGCCGAAATCGTCGGCCACCATGGCGGCCAGTTCCAGCAGGGCCCGCCGCGTCGGCTTGCCGACCAGTTCCAGG
The DNA here is from genome assembly GCF_053601595.1 of Nocardia sp. NPDC004711. Lineage (NCBI taxonomy): Bacteria > Bacillati > Actinomycetota > Actinomycetes > Mycobacteriales > Nocardiaceae > Nocardia > Nocardia sp. NPDC004711. The sequence goes on from NZ_JBSGCB010000008.1 coordinate 181,384, forward strand.
TCGATCTCCGCGCCCTCGGCCAGGTGGTCGTCGAACGGGACGACCTGCACCGCGCGGGTGCGGTCCAGGAACAGCTTGCGGAGCTGGTCCAGGTCCACCGTGGAGGAACCCTTGCGAGAGGCGTTGACCACCACCACGGTTCGCTCCACGAGCTTGTGGTAGCCGTGGTGGTCGAGCCAGTCCAGGGTGGCCGAGGCACTGCGCGCGCCGTCGATGGCCGGGGAGGTCACCAGCACCAGCGAGCTGGCCATATCCAGCACGCCGGACATGGCCGAGTGCATCAGGCCGGTGCCGCAGTCGGTGAGGATGATGTTGTAGAACTGCTGCAGGATGCCGATGGCCTTGCGGTAGTCCGCCTCGGAGAACGCCTCCGACACCGCCGGATCCTGTTCACTGGCAAGCACTTCCAGTCGGCTGGGCGCCTGCGAGGTGTGGGCGCGCACATCCGAATACCGCGAGATGTGCCCGTCCTCCAACAGGTTTCGCACCGTGGAGCGGGTCTGCCGGGGCACGCGGTGCGCCAGCGTTCCGAGGTCCGGGTTGGCGTCGATGGCGATCACCCGGTCACCGCGCAGCGAGGCGAAGGTGGAGCCCAGACCGACCGTGGTGGTGGTCTTTCCGACGCCGCCCTTGAGCGACAGGATCGCGATCCGGTAGTCCCCGCGGACCGGCTGGTTCACCCGGTCCACCAGCTGTCGGTACACCACGTCCGCGGCCGACTCGCCCGGGTTGATGGCACCGCCGGACGCCTTGTGCACGGCCCGCCGCCACCCGCTGCGCGGCGCCCGCTTGGCCCGCTTCAACAGGTTCAGATCATTGACCGAATGCCCGGGGGGCATCGGCTGCTGCCCGAACTGCTGCCCGAAAGCACCCTGCTGCTGTGGAAAACCCTGCTGCGGCTGCGGATTCCAGCCGGGCTGGAAACCCACCTGGGGCTGCGGCTGGGATAGCTGGGTCTGCGGCGGCGCGGCCGGGGGCGGCGACCAGCTGTAGATCGGCCCGCCCGGTTGATCATTGGAAGGCGCGAACTGCCCCGGCTGGCCCGGACCACCGAAATGTCCCGGCGCTCCGGGCTTCTCACTGTCACCCGGCACGCCGGGCGGCTCGGTAAACACCCGGCGCACCATGCCGTCGCTGCCGATCTCCTGCCGGATCTCGCCGTAGGGCGTCTGATCGCGCACCTCGCCCAGCGGTGCACCCGGCGGCGGAAAACCGCCCGGCACACCGGGATTCGGCGGCGGCGCGAACTGCCCGGCATCCGGCGGCGGGAACGCGCCGGCGGGCGGGAAGCCCGGCTGGCCGTACGGCCCGGGACCGCTCGGCGCGAACGGATTGTGGCCGTCGCCCGCGAACGGGTTGTGGCCGTCCGGCCCACCGTAGGGCCCCGGGAAGGGGCCGTTGGGCGGTGCGAAGGGGTGGGGGCCCTCACCCGGATGCGGCAGGGCCTGGTCGATCGAATCCGGCACCGGCGGGAAAAATCCGGCCACCTGCTCCTCGGAATCGCTCGCCGCGCCGTTGTTCTCGGCCGGTCCGTCGGCCTTCACCGCGTCCTGCTCGGCCTCGACATCGGCCACCTCGACGGCGTCGTCGGTAACCCCCTTGCCCTGCACAGGCTTCGAGGTCGAATTCTGATCTTTCGTGGTCACGTGTCCCCCATCTGCTCGACGGCTCGAACAGAGAGCTCGGCGCTAATGCGTCCCAACGCTAGCATTGTTGCCCCCTCCGGACGCGGCGAGGCAGAGCCGCCTCCCCGCAGCTTCGGCGCACGGCTGAGTGCCGTTTTCACTCCTGCATGCGTGCCTGCGTCGGGTGCCGAACCGATTCTGGACGTACCCGGTGAGTTACCCCGATCCTCGCGAAATCGGTCGTCACGTTCGCGAGGATCGGGAGCAATCCCTCAGGCCCTACGGGCTGCGCGGTTGACCGCGGAGACGACCGCGCGCAGCGAGGCGGTGGTGATGGAGGTGGCGATGCCGACACCCCAGGTGACCTGATCGCCGATGGCGCATTCGACGTAGGCGGCGGCCTGGGCGTCGTCGCCGGAGGACATGGCGTGCTCGCTGTAGTCCAGCACGCGCACGTCGTAGTCGATGGTGGCCAGCGCGTCGACGAAGGCGGCCAGCGGGCCGTTGCCCTCACCGGAGATGGCGTGCTCGACGCCGTCCACCTTGACCACGGCGTCGATGTGGTCGACGCCGCCGTCGGTCTCGGCGGCGGTGACCTTCTGGCGCATGCGCTCCAGCGGCAGGATCGGGGTCAGGTACTCCTCGGAGAAGACGTCCCACATCTCCTTCGGGGTGACCTCGCCGCCCTCGCCGTCGGTGATCTTCTGCACGGCCTGCGAGAACTCGATCTGCAGGCGGCGCGGCAGCACCAGCCCGTGATCGGTCTTCATGATGTAGGCCACGCCGCCCTTGCCGGACTGCGAGTTCACCCGGATCACGGCCTCGTAGGTGCGGCCGACGTCCTTCGGGTCGATGGGCAGGTACGGGACCTCCCACACGATGTCGTCCACGTCGGCGCCCTGCGCGTCGGCGGCGGCCTTCATGGCGTCCAGGCCCTTGTTGATGGCGTCCTGGTGCGAGCCGGAGAAGGCCGTGTAGACCAGGTCGCCGCCGTACGGGTGGCGCTCGGCGACCGGCAGCTGGTTGCAGTACTCGACCGTGCGGCGGATCTCGTCGATGTTGGAGAAGTCGATCTGCGGGTCGATGCCGCGCGAGAACATGTTCATGCCCAGCGTCACCAGGCAGACATTGCCGGTGCGCTCGCCATTGCCGAACAGGCAGCCCTCGATGCGGTCGGCGCCGGCCTGGTAGCCCAGTTCCGCGGCGGCCACGGCGGTGCCGCGGTCGTTGTGCGGGTGCAGCGACAGCACGATGGAGTCGCGGCGGGCCAGGTTGCGGTGCATCCACTCGATGGAGTCGGCGTAGACGTTGGGCGTCGCCATCTCCACGGTCGCGGGCAGGTTGATGATCAGCGGCTTCTGCGGGGTCGGCGCGATGATCTCGGAGACCGCGTCGCACACCTCGCGGGCGTAGTCCAGCTCGGTGCCGGTGTAGGACTCCGGGCTGTACTCGTAGCGCCAGTTGGTGTCCGGGTAGCGCTTCTCGACCTCCAGGCACAGCTTCGCGGCGTCGGTGGCGATCTTCTTGACCGCGTCGCGGTCGGCACGGAAGACCACGCGGCGCTGCAGGATCGAGGTCGAGTTGTAGAAGTGCACGATCACATTGGCGGCGCCGGCGCAGGCCTCGAAGGTGCGCTCGATCAGCTCGGGCCGGGACTGGGTCAGCACCTGGATGGTGACGTCGGCCGGAATCGCGCCGTCCTCGATGATCTCGCGGACGAAGTCGAAGTCGGTCTGCGAGGCGGACGGGAAGCCGACCTCGATCTCCTTGTAGCCCATGCGCACCAGCAGGTCGAACATGCGACGCTTGCGGGCGGGGCTCATCGGGTCGATCAGCGCCTGGTTGCCGTCGCGCAGGTCCACGGCACACCAGCCGGGCGCGCGGTCGATGATCTTGTCCGGCCAGGTGCGGTCGGGCAGGGTGACGGGCTCGACCTCCTCGGCGAAGGGCCGATACCGGAAGACCGGCATGGAGGAGTTCTTCTGTGTGTTCCAGGCCGGCTGGTCGGCGGGCGCGGGCTTGGACGGCGCGGTGATGGACCGGGTACCGGATACGAAAGCGTCAGCGGCTGACATGGCGATTTATCTCCGAGGGTGTGGCTGGATCCCAGGTATGGGGTAGACCGGCACGGCAGATCCCCGCGACGGGAGCCGGTCCGAATCAGACCCCGTCGCGGCGGCCGAGGAGAAGTGCCCGCTGCATGATGGCGACGAGTTTACAGGGGCGCAATAGATGCTCGGAAGCAGGGGAGGGCGGGCGCCACAGCCCGGGCGTGTCACTCATCGGCGCCGATGGGTGCCACATCGACCGACACGGTGATGGTCGATTCCTTGGCATCGGTATAGATGATGCCGCGCAGGGGCGGCACGTCGGCGTAGTCGCGACCCCAGGCGACGGTGACGTAGCGGTCGTCGGCGAACTGGTCGTTGGTGGGGTCGAAGCCGATCCAGTGCCCGGCGGCGCCGGGGAGCCAGACCGCCGCCCAGGCGTGAGTGGCGTCCGCGCCGACCATGCGTTCCTTGCCGGGGGGCGGATCGGTGGACAGGTAGCCCGAGACATAGCGCGCGGCCAGACCCTGGGAGCGCAGGCAGGCGATACCGAGGCGGGCGAAGTCCTGGCAGACGCCGTGGCGGGCGGCGAAGACGTCGGCGACGCTGGTGCTGACGGTGGTGGAGCCGGATTCATAGGCGAAGTCGGTGTGGATGCGCGTGGTCAGTTCCCGCACCGCGTCCAGCAGCGGGCGGCCGGGCGGGAAGGATTCGGCGGCGTAGGCGGCGACCTCGGGGATGATCTCGGGCGGGGTCAGGTCGAGGGTGAATTCCACTGCGAGCGGGCCGTTCTCGGCGTTCGGGCGCGCCTGCTCCCAGGCCGGCTGGGCGGCCGGCGCGGCGGGCGCGCCGACTTCGACGAGGGATTCGCCGGTCACCTCCAGGCGGCGGTGTTCGGCGGTGACGTGGAAGTAGAGGGTGGTGTTGTCGTACACGTCGGTGCCGACCGATCGGTCCGACGGCACGGGATCGACGCGAATGTCGTGGGACAGCAACCGCTGTCCCGGAAACTCGCGCGGTGTCAGGTAGGCGCGGCCGTAGGAGCTGCTGACCACGTCCGAGTACAGGTAGACGGTGCGGTGCAGCACCCGGTAGCGGCGCATCAGCCCACCACCCGGGCGGAGCCCCACAGCGGCTGGATCTCGCGCGGCACCGACAGCCGGCTCGCCTCGAAGGATTCGGAGAGTTTGCGCAGCCGCAGGTGGACGCCGTCGAGCAGCTCGGCCAGTTCGGTGCGGCGGCCGTCGGCGACGGTCTCCAGCTCGGCCGGGTCGACGCGGCGCAGCATGCGCTGGGCATCGGCCAGGAGACGTTGCGGGCGTGAGGATCCGGAGGCCCCGGGCAGCGCCGGGAAGTCGGCCTCGAGGCGTTCCAGCTGGTAGGCCAGCGAGCGCGGGTTGTGCCCGTCGAACAGCAGCAGTCCGGCGACGGCGGCGATGCGGACCGAATCACCGTGGCGGCGGCGGTAACTCACCGCGGAGACGGTGGCCTGCAGGACCGCGTCGGTCACCACCCGGCCGACCTCCGGCGGGTAGGCGTCGGTGAGGGCGGAGGTCAGCAGGGCCGACAGCGCCAGCGCGCGCTCGATGCGCCGCCCGATGTCCATGACGTGCCACCCCGTGTCCCGCACGGTCGATTCCGCGTCGATGCCGGTCAGCGACAGCAGGGCGGACAGGGCGCGGGAGTGCACGGCCGACAGCGCCGCGCCACGATCGCCGCGCACGGCCCGGTACTCCGACAGGGCACGATCGATGGAGCCGAGCACCATCCAGGTGTCGGGTGAGAGCTGATCACGCACGGCGCGTGCGGCTTTCGCGTAGCGCTCCACGGAGAACGCGACCGAGCCGGGAACCTCGCGGTCGACGGTGAGCGAGACCAGGTAGTCGTGGTCGCGGCGGGACGCGCCGGGCAGCGCGATCGGGACGGTCGGCTCGTCGGAGTACTCGCGACGCCGCGGCGGCTGGGATCCGGATCGGGTCCGCGCAGCGGACTGCGCCTGCGGCTGGCGGCGTCTGCGCCGGAGCTCCGGCGAATCCGCTTGCACGGCGGTCGGTTTCGGCACGGCAGGCAGCTTCGGCTCGGCCGGGGTCGTGCCGGTCATGCGGGCGAGGGCGGCCATCAGGATGGGCATGGCCTCCGCGCCCTCCAGCCACGGCCGGTAGCGGTAGTCCTGGTGGCGTTCGTGGATGGCGCTGAGCAGGCGCACGGTGACCTCGGCGCGCTCGCCGTAGCGGCCCAGCCAGAACAGGTCGTTGAGCACGCGCGGCGAGCTGACCACGTCCATCGCGGCGACCGCGACGACCCGGCGCTCGTGCTCTTCGGGCACCTCGGCGGTGGCCGCGGGCACCGCCGGGACGGCGGCGGGCGCGGCGCGCACCCAGACGTCCTTGGCGGCGGCCTCTCCCACTGTGCCCTCGGGTCCGCCGTGCTGATGCAGCTGCCCCAATCCGCCCGGCATGATGCGGTATCCGACGCGTCCGGCCAGGGAGAACAGGCGGACGGCGACGGGGGCCGCGGCGAGCCCGCCGGAGCCGTCGACCGCGGGGGCGACCGAGAAGCGGGCCGGTTCCTGGCCGACCCATTTCCAGCCCTCGGTCTCGATGCGGGCCCGCCACTGCGCGCGCTGCACGGCGGTGAGGATGGGCCCGAAGATCGTGGTGCCGTCCACGGTGGAGCGCAGGATCAGGCGGTGCAGGTTGGCCGTCAGGTGGGAGCGTTCGGAATCGTCTCCACCCCAGTAGGATTCGATGCCCGGCAGGATGAGTTCCTCGTCCAGCAGCCGCCGTGACAGGCGCGGCAGGAACGTGGCCAGCGCCGGATTCTCCAGCAGTCCGCTGCCCAGGGTGTTGACCACGGTGACCGCGCCGCGCCGCAGCACCTCCACCAGGCCCACCACGCCCAGGCGCGAATCCGGTCGCAGGTCCAGGGGATCGGAGAACTCGGCGTCCACGCGGCGCAGCACCACGTCGACCCGTTCGAGCGTGCCCAGCGAGCGCATCCACAGCCGGCCGTCGCGCACCACCAGGTCGGCGCTCTCCACCAGCGGGAAGCCCAGCACGGAGGCCAGATACGCCTGATCGAAGGCGGTTTCGGAGTGCACGCCCGGGCTCAGCACCACGACCACCGGGTCCTCGTCGGCGCCCCGCGGCGCGGCCTCGATGAGCATGAGCCGCATGGCCCGCACGAACGGGGTGAGCGGACGCGGGCCGGCCAGCTCGAAGGCCTCGGGAATGGCGGCGGACACCACGCGGCGGTCGGCCAGCGCGTAGCCCGCGCCGGAAGGGGCCTGCGCCCAGTCGGCGAGCACCCGGAAGCCGCCGTCGCTCCAGCGGCTGACATCGCAGGCGTGCAGGAACAGCTGATGCCGCCCCGGCAGTGAAATACCGTGCGCGGCACGGACATAGCCGCGGTGCGCGAAGACCACCTGCGGCGGCAGCAGCCCCTCGGTGAGGGTGCGGCGCGCGCCGTACACGTCGGTGAGCACCGCGTCGAGCAGCCGGGAACGTTGCACCACACCGGATTCCAGCGCCGCCCACTCGGTGTCGGAGAGCAGCAGCGGAATCGGGTCCAGCCGCCACGGCGAGGGCGTCGCGGCCCCGTCGGAGCCGGTCAGTTCGGTGTAGGTGATGCCGTCGTCCTCGATCAGCCGCCGGACCCGGCCGTCGATGCGGTGCAGTCCGGCCCGGCCCTGCTCCAGGAAGTCGGCGGACAGGTCGGCCCACAGGCCGCGCAAGCGACCGTTGTGATCGACGAGCTCGTCGTAGAAGCCGCCGGTGGCCAGGCCGCAGGCGTCGCGGGCGCCGGTATCGGCCGCGGCGGCACGGTAATTCGCGAACTCCTCGCCGGGTGGCACTGCGTCGAGCACTGTCACCGCTACCACTTCCCCGGGTATGCCTATCGATCGCCGACGACGCCCCACACGGTCCGCGCCCGGCGCAGATCGAGTATTCCGGGCGCCCCGACGTCTGTCGCCTGTATGGCCATTTTGGCACGCAAATCCGCGATATCCACCGGGCCCGGGGTGTGCCCGGAGGATTCGAATCGCCGATTGCGCCGGGATTGCGCCACCTCCGAATTCACCGGCGGCCCGGCATAGAACATGCCGCCCGGATGGCTCACGTGATACGTGCAGCCGCCGCGGGACAGGCCGGTCTGCAGCTCGACCACGTCGAAGACCAGCGGCGCGTCCACCGTGACCGTCGGATGCAGGGACTCCGGCGGCTGCCACGCCCGATACCGCACGCCCGCGACCTGCACGTCCGCCCGCCCGGCCGGGATGAGGGGCAGCGGGAAACCGTTGCAGGTCACCACATACCGGTCGCGGTCCGCGGTCCCGGAGGCGGTGGTCTGTTCCCCGAGGGTGTTCCACGGCTCGATCGCCCCGCGCAGTTCCACTTCCATATCCCCGAGTACCACCGTGCCGAAGCGGGGAAAACGGAACTCCGAGAACGGATCCAGCCAGCTGGTGTCGAACTCGATGCCGTGCGCGCGCAGATCGGCCGCCACCTCGGCGATATCGGCCTGCAGGAAATGCGGCAGCAGGTAGCGCCCGTGCAGGTTGGCGCCGTGCCGGAGCAGCGGCGCGGTGTAGGGGTGCTCCCAGAACCGCAGCACCAGCGCCCGCACCAGCAGCGACTGCACCATGGCCATGCGGAAATGCGGCGGCATCTCGAAGCCGCGCAGTTCCACCAGTCCGAGGCGGCCGCGCGCCGAATCCGGGCTGTAGAGCTTGTCGATGCAGAATTCGGCGCGGTGGGTATTGCCGGTGAGATCGGTGAGCAGGTGGCGCAGCGCGCGATCGACCGCCCAGGGCGGCGCGGCCGGCTCATCGCGATCGGCGGCCCGGCTCAGGCGAGCGATCTCGGCGAAGGCGATCTCCAGTTCGTAGAGCGCGTCCGCACGGCCCTCGTCGACGCGGGGCGCCTGGGAGGTCGGGCCGATGAAGCGGCCCGAGAACAGATAGGACAGCGCCGGATGCCGCTGCCAGTAGGTGAGCAGCGACACCAGCAGGTCCGGGCGGCGCAGCAGGGGCGAGTGCGCCGGGGTGCGGCCGCCGAGCGTGATGTGATTGCCGCCGCCGGTGCCGCGGTCGGTGCCGTCCACATCGAAGGATTCGGTGCTCAGCCGGGCCAGCCGGGCCTGCTCGTAGAGCGTCTCCAGCAGCCGCGACTGCTCGGCGAAACCGGTGGTGGGCTGGACATTCACCTCGATCACGCCCGGGTCGGGCGCCAGGGACAAGGTAGGCAACCGGCCGTCCACCGGGGCCGGATAACCCTCCAGCACGACCGGCTGCCCGGCCGCGGCGACCGCCTCCTCGACCCGGCGCACCAGATCGCAGAACGCGCCGAATTCCTCGACGGGCGGCAGGAATACGAACAGCCGGCCGTCGCGGACCTCGGCGACCAGCGCGGTGATCGGCGCGCGCTCGGCGGACTCCACCACCGCGGGCGGCTCATCCGCGGCCAGCGGCGGGCGCGGCGCGAACGGGTCCGCCTCGGGTCGCGGCGGTGGCGCGTTCCAGGTGACGGACCGCAGCGGCAGCCGGAGTCCGGCCGGGGAATCGCCCTCCGTCAAGACGATTCGACCGCGCCGCAGCTTCCAGTCGGCGCTCGCCCACCCGGCCTCGTCGTCCCGGCGATAGAGCGACAGCACGTAGGCGGCGGGCTCGCCGACGGCGGCATCCAGCCGAGCCAGCAGCGCGCTGCGCGCCGACGCCGAATCCCCGCCGCTGTCCAGATCCTCGTCGGCACCGACCGGATCACCCTGTGGCACAGCGGCCTTGGCGGCCATCCGGACCAGCGAATCCTCGTAGGCGGGCCGCACCTGACCGTCCGGCAGGCCCAAGCCCCGGGCGATGTGGGCGATCACCGCGCGCGCGGCCCGGCGCTGTTCGGTCGTGCCGGGTGTCGCCGCGGCGGCCTCGCCCGCGTCGCCGGCCTGCGGGAGCCAGGGATGCGCGAGCAGGTCGGGGTGCCGCCACAGTGGTTCGTCGTCGTCGCGCCAGGTCATGGCGATTTCCCAGCGCGGCAGGGGTTCTCCCGGATACCACTTGCCCTGGCGGTATTGCACCAGGCCGGTCGGGGCGTAGATGCGGCGCAGGCGCTCGGCCAGGTCGGCGGCGCGTTCGCGCTTGCGCGGGCCGTCGGCCTCGGTGGTCCATTCCGGACCGGTCTGATCGTCGAGGGAGACGAAGGTGGGTTCACCGCCGATGGTGAGCCCGATCCCGGCGGCCTCGGTGCGGGCGTCCACGACCGCGCCCGCGGCGCGGATGCGCTCCCACTGGGAATCGGTGTAGGGCAGGGTGACGCGCGGATCCTCGTGGATCCGGCGCACGGTATTGGAGAAGTCGAGGCTGGCGGCGACCGGGTCGGTGGATCCGGTGATCGGCGCCGACGAGACCGGATGCGGGGTGGCGGCCAGCGGAATGTGGCCCTCCCCCGCGAACAAGCCGGAGGTGGGGTCCAGGCCCACCCAGCCCGCGCCGGGCAGGTACACCTCGGTCCAGGCGTGCAGGTCGGTGAAATCGGCGGGCGGCCCGGAGGGTCCGTCCAGAGACGGTACGTCCTGGGCCAATTGGATGAGATACCCGGAGACGAAGCGGGCGGCCAGCCCGAACTCCCGCAGGACGGACACCAGCAGCCACGCCGAATCCCGGCACGAGCCGAGGGCGGCGCGCAGCGTGTGATCCGGCGACTGCACGCCCGGTTCCATCCGGACGGTGTAGGCGACATCGTGGCGCAGCGCCTGATTCACCGCGATCAGGAAGTCGATGGTGCGCGGCCGATCCGCCGGCGTGTGGCGGCGCACCCAGTCCCGTACCGAAGCGCCGGGGCCGGAACCGGATTCACCCTCGTCCACCGGCCGCAGATAGGGCTCGAGGTCCGCGGACAACTGCGGCGAATACCCGAACGGGAAATGCTCGGCGTGCTCCTCGACGAAGAAATCGAAGGGATTGATGGCGTCCATATCGGCGATCAGCCCGACCACGATGGACAGTTCCGGCGTGGGCTCGTGGAAGATCAAGCGCGCCAGGAAATTCCCGAACGCGTCCTGCTGCCAGTTCACCCAGTGGTTCCCGGGGCTCACCCGCATCGAGTACGCCTCGATGGCGGTGCGGGTGTGCGGGGCTGGCCGCAGGCGGACCACGTGCGGATGGACGCGCACGGGATGGTCGAAGGAATAGGTGGTGCGATGTTCGAGGGAAACCTTGATCCCCATCTGTCCAGTTCACCATGCGAAGGCCGGGACACGCTGGAGTTTCTCCGACAGCTAGCCTGGCCGGGTGAGCTACGACCTCGTTCTGCTGCCCTCCGGAGCCGCCGTGTCCCCCGCCGAGGTGGACACGTATCTGACCGCGCAGGACGGCAGGCCGGCCGGTGACGCCGTCACCGAGATCGCGGCCGAGCTGGACGAGCGCAATGGCGAACTGCCCGAGGCGGACAGCTTCCTGGGCTCGCCCGCCGGCGACGGCGTGCTCGGCGACGCCCTGTTCGTCTCCACCCCCTACGACGCCATCGGCCATGTGCGCGGGCTGCTGTTCGAACTGGGCACCCCGCACGACTACGCGCTGTGGGACCCGCAGCTGGCCTGGCTGGTGGATCCGGCCGAATCGGTCACGGCCGCCGTCACGCACGGCGGGGCGGGCGAATTCCCGTACCTGACACGGCAACTGGTGGAGCTGTGGATTCCGGAGCTGGAACAGCCCGGTCCGTATCTGATCGTGGAAACCGGAGATCAGATCTACATCCAGACCTATCGGCATCAGGACGGGCATTACGACCTGGAATACCGGGACGGGTCCGCCGACAAGCATTTCGCCGCCACCGCGAACGACCCGAGAATTGTGGCCGATCTCATCTGGGGATGGGCCACCGGAGATCGTTCGGGATTCGCCGCACTGGATTGGCAGCGTCTCACGTTCTGACCGTCGAATAACGGACCGATTTCAATTTCCACTTCCAACCCCCCGGAATGAAGGCTGCGCACGCGCAGGAAAGCTAGCATTTCGCTAATTGCACGCGGTGTTTCCGAGCTTGTACGCATTACTCACCGAGGCGAGGAGCGAAACATGAAGCTACGTTTGTCGAAGCTACGCCCATCCTTGAAGAACGGGACCTTGCGTAAGGGCTTGGCAGTCGTGGCCGGTTTGGCGGCTACTTTCGCTATCGCCGTGGCATTGCACGCCAGCGGGGCCGGAGCCGATATCCCCAGGAACGTTCAGCACATTCCCTGCCCGCAGCCGGCGGCGCTCCCCGCGCCGCCGACCTGGACATAACCCGATCCCGGTACATCACTTACAGGGCGCGCCGCCCGGAAAGGGCGCGGCCCAGGGTCAATTCGTCGGCGAATTCCAGATCGCCGCCCATGGGCAGCCCCGAGGCCAGGCGCGTCACGCTCAGTCCCGGGAAATCGCGCAGCATGCGGACCAGGTAGGTGGCCGTCGCCTCGCCCTCGGTATTCGGATCGGTGGCAATGATCACCTCGGTGACATCCACGCCGTCGTCCTGATTTCCGATGCGGGTCAGCAATTCCCGGATACGCAACTGGTCCGGTCCGATACCCGACAGCGGGTCGAGCGCGCCGCCGAGCACGTGATAGCGCCCGCGGAATTCCCGGGTGCGCTCGATGGCCTGCACATCCTTGGGCTCCTCGACCACGCAGATCATGGTGCGGTCGCGGCGCGGATCGGCGCAGATACGGCACAGTTCACCGTCGGAGACGGTGCCGCAGACGGCGCAGAACCGCACGCCGTCCCGCACCTTCTGCAGGGCCGCCTGCAGCCGGTCGATCTCCGGCGGCTCCACCGAGAGCAGATGAAACGCGATGCGCTGCGCGCTCTTCGGGCCGACGCCGGGCAGCTTGCCCAACTCGTCGATGAGATCCTGAACCGGACCCTCGTACACCTACCCAGCCCCGATCAGAGTCCGGGCAGCGCGCCGCCGCCGAGACCGCCGGCCAGCGGGCCCAGCCGCTCGGCGGCCAGGTTCTGCGCGGTCTCCATGGCGTCGTTGAGCGCGCCGATGATCAGATCCTGCAGCGTGTCCACATCCTCGGGATCGACCACCTTCGGGTCGATGGTCAGCGCCAGCACCTCGCCGGTGGCGCGGATCCGGGCGCGCACCAGGCCACCGCCCGCCTCGCCCTCGACCTCCGACTCCGCGATCTCCTGCTGCGCGGCCATGACGGCCTGCTGCATCTGCTGGGCCTGGGCCATCAACTGCTGGAAATCGAAACCTTCACCGGGCTGCACGGCGCGTCCTTCCTGGGGGATGGTGATCGCTCCCCAGCCTAGTCGGCGACGCGCGCCGCGCTGCTTGACTCTCCCCTCGCTGGAGGGTGTTCGCTAAGGGCATGACGGCAACGGTTCCGATCGGCGAGTTCTCCCGGCTCACCTACCTGACCATCAAGACGCTGCGGTACTACCACGAGATCGACCTGCTGGCCCCGGTGGCGATCGACCCGGGCTCCGGCTACCGGTTCTATTCGACCGAGCAGGTGGACCAGGCGCACCTGATCAAGCGGCTGCGCGAGCTGAACATGCCGCTGCCGGAGATCAAGGCGGTGATGGCCGCCCCGGATCAGGCGGCGCGGGACGCGGCCATCCGGGCGCATCTCGAGCGGATGGAGGCCGAGCTGGTGCGCACCCGCGACGTGGTGGCCTCGCTCCGGGCGCTGCTGCTGCCGTCGACCGGGATCAGCGTCGAATACCGTTCCGTCGCAAGCTATCCGGCGCTGGCCATGACGGCGGAGGTGGCGCGCGAGGACTGCGATGCGTGGTGTGAGCACAGCTACGGAACCATGTACGCGCAACTGGCCGCCGCGAACCTCGCACCCGCCGGACCGGGCGGCGCCACCTACGCGCCGGAGTTCTTCGAATACGACCGGGGCGAAGTCGTCACCTTCGTGCCCATCGACGAGCGGCACCGGGACCGCGTCGACGCCGGGACCGTGCTCGACCTGCCCGCCCGCCGGTTCGCCATCGCTGTCCATGCGGGCCCGTTCACCGAATTCGACCGCACCTATGGCGCGCTGGGCAGCCATGTGGCCGACCACGACACCGCGCTCGCCGAACCCGTGCGCGAGATCTACCTGGTCGGGCCCGGTGACGCCGAGCCCGCCGACTACCGCACCGAAGTCTGCTGGCCCATCGGCCGGCTCTGAAGAAGGAGAGAATCCATGGCACTGTCCCTCGGCAATATCGTCTTCGACTGCCACGACGCCGCCGCGCTCGCGGGCTTCTACGCGCAGCTGCTGGACCGCCCGGTCGACGAGGGCGCGAACGAGCATTTCGCGACCATCGGCGACGCCGCCGCCACCCCGACGTTCATGTTCGTCCAGGTGCCGGACAAGAACCCGGGCAAGAACGTCGTGCACGTCGACCTGAGTGCGGGCAGCGCCCTGACCACCGAGGTCGAGCGCGCGGTTGCCCTCGGGGCCAAACATCTCGCGGACTTCGACGAATACGGCGTGAAGTGGACGACGCTGGCGGACCCGGAGGGCAACCTCTTCGATATCGGCGGCGAGGGCTGACCCCCGCTCGCTAGGCGAGCTCGCGCTTCAGGTTCTCGAGCACCTCGGCCTGGATCTTCTTCAGGCCGAGCGGCGCGAAGATGCCCTCGAAGATGCCGCCGATGCCGCCCGCGCCCTTCCAGGTGGTGCGCACGGTGACCAGCGAGCCGGTGCCCGAGGGGGTCACGGTCCAGGCGGTGACCATGGAGGAGTTCGAATCCCGTTCCGTCACCATGGAATCGGAGACCGAGACGGCCGCGCGCACATTGCGGGAGCGCTTCTCGGTGGCCTGCAGCGTCCACTCGGCGAGGGTGCCGGCGCCCTGGCCGCCCTCGACCACCTTGTAGTCGCGGTAGTGCGCGGAGAGGATCTTGGGCCGCACTGTCTCGTAATCGGCGATCGCGTCGAGGGTGCGCTTCGGATCCGCCGCGACGACGATCGAACTGGAGGCGCTGACCTGTCCCACCATGTGCTCCTTAGTGATTGCGCGGGCCGACCGGCACTCTGCCCTGTTACCGCTCGGTCATGCTACGCCGCATCCGGGTGCGCCGGTTCGCTGCGCCGTGTCGGGTCGGCCACCTATCCTGGGTGCACTACTGCGGGGGAGGACGCGGTGATGACGCGGTTCGTGACCTGGATCCGGCTCAATATCGACGGTGTCGTGACGCTGGTCGTGGCGGCCACGGCCATTGTGGTCGAGACCTTCGACAAGTTCGCCAATCTGAACGCGGTGAGCGGAGCGACGCTGCTCGTGCTGAGCCTGCTCGCGCTCACCCTGCTGCGCGACCGCAATCGGACCTCCCGGCTGGTCCGGGAACTGGCGGCGGTCCGGCTGCTGCACGGCGCGGAGATCGATCAGGCGCACGCGCGGGCCCGGCGGGACACCGACAACTGGATCTACAAGGGCGGCACCGGAACCTATCTGCGCGCGGTGACGCTGCCGTATTTCCTCGGGCGGGCGCGGGACGAGAGCCACCTGCTGAATCTGCGGGTGGAGGTCCTGGACCCGGGCAATGAGCAGCTGTGCCTGGCGGACGCGCAGTACCGCAATTCGCTCCAGCCGCAGGGCGATGCCGGCGGGCGGCCGTGGACGGCCGACCGCATTCGCAAGCAGTCCTACGCCACGGCGCTGGCCTGCGCCTGGTATCGGCAGCAGTCGGAGTTCCTGACCGTCGAACTCGGGCTGTCGTCGACGTTGTCGACCTACCGCTGGGACATGTCGGACAACGTGGTGATCATGAATCAGCGCGGCTCGAAAACCCCGGCGCTGCTGTTCGAGCGCGGCAAGCCCCAGTATTCGGACTTCACCCGGGAATTGGCGGTGAGCTTCAAACAGGCCCAGCCGGTGCAGCTCAATCGCGACGCCGATCTGCGGCCGCCGAGCGAGCCGACGATCGGGCAGGTGCGCAGACTGCTGGAAAGCCTCGGCCTACCCCTGCCCGCCGTGTACACCGACGACGACGTCATCGAGATCGTGGAATACGCACTGCGCCCGGTGCATACGTTCTAGCCGGTGAGCAGCAGCCCCGCGGTGGCGGCGGCGGTCGCGGCCACCGCCAGCACCAGGCCGGTCAGCAGGAACCGGCGCATGGGGACCCGTACCGCGTGGGTGCGGCAGAACTCCAGGCACAGCAGCGTGGCCAGGGAGGCCCACGGGGTGATCACCGGGCCCGCGTTGGTGCCGATCAGCAAGGCCAGCAACTGGTTCCGCTCACCCGGGGAGATCACGGCCTCGCCCGCGGTGTAGGCGGGCAGGTTGTTGACGACATTGGACAGCGCCGCGCCCGCACCGGCGGCCCGGAACACGCTGGGACCGCTGGAGTCCTGCCCGATCAGATGATCCATCACCGTCGACAGGCCGTGCGCGGACAGCGTGGGCACCACCAGGAACAGCCCGGACACGAAAACCAGCAGCTGCCAGGGAAACAACGACAGGCGCAGCGCCGACCGGTCGCAGATGGCGAAGGCCAGCACCGCGATGGCCGCGGCCACCGTGGCCGCGATCCCGATCCGATCCCCCACGAACGGAATGGCCAGCACGAACAGCACACACGCGCCCCCGGACGCGTACAGCAGCACCCGTTCCCGCAGATCCGCCGGGCGGATCGGCTCCGGCACCACATACCGGTCGGCCCCGCGCTGCGACCGCCGCCAGTACCACCACCACAGGCACAGCATGGTCACCGCGATCGAAAGCAGTTGCGGTAGCCACATTCTGGCTGCGAAACCGGTCGCGTCCAGTGCTACCCGATCCGCCGCCAGCAGATTGGTCAGATTCGACACCGGCAGCAACAGGCTCGCCGTATTCGCCAGCCACAGCGTCGTCATGGCCAGCGGCAGCGGCGGAATCCGCGCCGGCCCCGCCAGCGCGATCATCACCGGTGTCAGTAGTACCGCGGTCGTATCCAGATTCAGCACCGTCGTCGTGGTCGACGCGAACAGCACGCACAGCAGGAACAACCCGGCATAGTTCCCACCGGCAATGATCGCCAGCCGATGCGCGATCACATCGAACACCTTGGCCCGCCGAGCCAGATTCGCCAGCACGATCACACTGCCCAGAAACAACAACAACGGCGCGATCCGCCGCATGTTCTCCGCCGCCTCATGTCGTGGCAGCAGTCCCGTTGCCACACAGAGCAAGCCGATGATCAGCAGCCCGATTCGAACTGAATCCAGCACACTTGGCCGCCACGAGCCCGTCGGCCGTTCCACCTCTTCCGCGCTACGCATGTCGCTTTCCCTTGGGGTGAGGCCGCTTTCGACCGCGGAGCGCCGAGATCAACTCCGCCACGGTGATGATCACCGCAGGGCGCTGACCTGGCTCGACGCCACGAATCGCGGCCAAAGTGATCACTGCTGCTGCCACGGCCATGACGGCCTGCACGCAGGCGGCCGCTGGAACGAGTACTTGGAACGCGCTCATCGGTGATCGGATTCCAGCTGTTCGGGCATTGGCCAATGATCGCAGGATCGGCGGGAGGGTCGCACCGGCTGAGAACTGTCGCGCGGCCAAGGAATCCCACAGAGGTCAATTCGATTGGCCTCGCGACGCTTTCGATGGCGGGATACTGGCAGGGTGACGCTGTGGGGTGGGCGGTCGCGGATGCTCTTCACGAGTTACTCACCGGCCGACGAGCGGTGGGCCATCTGGCTGGCCTGGCAGTTGGAGCATGCCGAGGCGCGGTATCGAACCGTGGTGTCGTCGTGGGATTTCGATCCGGCGACCAACTATGCGGACTTCGTGCAGCGCGGGGTGCGGGAGTCCGATCTGGTGGTGGCGGTGCTGACGCGGGACTATGTGTCCTCGCGGCACGCGAACCGGGAGTGGCAGGCCGCGCTGGATGTGGATCCGGGGAAGCTGCTGGCGGTTCGGGTCAGCGAGTGTGCGCTGGAGTGGCTGCCCACGGGTGTCGCGTCCCTCGATCTGCTCGGAGTGAGCGATGCGACCGAGATGCGGCGGACGGTAGTGGACCGGGTCGAGCGGATGCTCTCGGACCGGTGGGCGCCGCGGCGGCAGCCGGACCCGCGCGCGGACGACATCTGGTCTCCGGCACCGGAATCCACCCCGGTCCGCCGGCGCCCGCTGTCGCCGCCGGCCTTTCCGGGGGACACGGCGGCGAGTCGTCCGCATGCGGGGCTGTCGATCCTGCATGTCGGTGGCCCGCGGTTCGGCCGCACCCTGTCGTCCGCCGATGTTCCCGCCGATCCCGAAGGCCTGCAGTCACATATCTATGGCGCGGTCACCGAGCTCATCGACCGGCAGGCCCCCGCGCCGGATCTGATCGTGGTGAGCGGTGACCTCACCGAGTCCGCCCATCCGGCCGAATTCCGCAAGGCCGTCTCGTTTCTCACGGGACTGCGGGTCCTGCTCAAGCTGGAGCCCGACCGGTTGGTCGTAGTCCCCGGCAATCACGACATCTCCCGACTCCTCTGCCGGGCCCACTTCCTCGACTGCGAGGCCAACGACCGCCTCCCCCGGCCGCCCTACTACGCGAAACTGCGGTTGTTCGAGCAGATGTTCAACACCCTGTACCGCGGACTCGACCATCTGGTCTTCGATGTGGGCCAGCCCTGGACCCTGTTCCCGGTGCCCGAATTGCGGCTCGTGGTGGCCGGTCTGAACTCCACCATGGCTGCCACGCACCGCCCCGAGGACGACTACGGCTCCGTGGGCACCGAGCAGAAGGACTGGTTCGCCGAGCACCTGCGCGTCCAGGAGGCGCAGGGCTGGTTCCGGCTGGGCGTCGTCCGCCACGATCCCGCACCCGGCCCGAACGTCTCCCCGTACGACCCGGGCGTGCTCCGCGACGCCGAACGCACCTTCCGCCGCCTGGGCCCGCGCCTGAACCTGCTGCTGCGCGGCCCCGGCCGGGCGGGCCGCTCGCTCGCCCATCCCACCGGCACCCTGCCCGTGCTGCCGGCTCCCGCCCCGGGCCAGGCCGAACTCCTCCACATCACCGCCGCCGGACTAACCCGCCACCGGTGCGACGAATCCTTCGAGACCCCCGCCCTGCAACAGCTCACCTGGACGAATTGCGCTGTCGCGCTGTCGAGCCGGGCCACGCCCCCGGAGCTGCCGCCACCCCCGCCCGAACCCCGCCGGCCCGAGCTCCGGGCGAGCGAGACCGCCCGGCCGCACGACATGCTGCTGGAGCAGGTCGCCGAGGTGTGCGAGGTTCGCTATCCCGGGGCGCGCATCCGCCGCATCGCCTCCGACCCGCCGTACCTGCTGGTCACCGTGAAATCCGAGCCGGTGATCGAGCAGCTCATCATCGGCGTGCACGTGGGCGAGGTGACCGGCCAGGTCCTCGACGAATTCCTCGGCCCGGAACCGAAACCCGGCTCCCAGCTCATCTACCTGGGTCCCGCGCCGAGCCGGGAACTGCTCGACCGCGCGGCCGCCGAGGGCGTGCGGATCCGCAGCTTCCCCGACTTCCAGGGCATGGCCAATCTCGGCGACTACCTGCGCAAACAGTCGGCGCGCCTGCACGACGACCCCGCCTACGCGCCCGATCTGTATGTGCCGCAACGCTTCCGCATGCTCGCCCCGCACGGCCGCGAGGTGCAGAGCGACCTGGTCGCCGAGCTCATGCGCCTGGTGACCGCCGACGACGGCCGATTCGTGCTGCTGCTCGGCGATTTCGGGCTCGGCAAGACCTTCGCCCTGCGCGAGCTGACCCGCCGCATCACCGCGAACGCCGGCCGGCTCGTCCCCATCCTCATCGAACTGCGGGACCTGGACCGCACCAGCTCCCTCGACACCCTGCTGGCCGCGCACCTGGCCAACAACGGCGAATCCCGCATCGATCTGCGCGCCCTGCGCTACATGCTCGAACAGGGCCGGGTGGTGCTGCTCTTCGACGGCTTCGACGAACTGCTCACCCGCCTCAACTACGACAGCGCCGCCGAGCACATGGCCACCCTGCTGCAGGCCGCGGTGGGCCGGGCCAAGGTCGTGGTGGCCGGGCGCACCCAGCATTTCAAGTCCTACGACCAGATCGCGACCGCGCTGCAGACCCAGGAGGAACCCCATCCGGATCGCTACCTGCTGAGCGTGGAGAACTTCACCGCTGAGCAGGTGCACGCCTTCCTGGTCAATCGCTACGGCACCGAAGGCCCCTCGGCCGACGCCCGGATGCGGCTGCTGCGCGGCATTCCCGGCCTGTTCGAGCTGGCCTGCAACCCGCGCATGCTGAGCTTCATCGCCGATCTGGACGAACAGCGGCTGCGCACCGCGGCCGGGGCCCGCCGCATCATCGGGCCGACCCGGCTCTACGAGGAGATCCTGACCAGCTGGCTCGGCTACGAGATCGAACGCTCCCCCGAGCGCGCCGGCTCGCATCCCACTCTGCGCATCGACGAACTATGGCTCGCCGTCACGTATTTCGCGTTGCGGGTGTGGGAGACCGGGCGGCCGTACCTGAATCTGGCCGAGCTGACCGAGGTCGCGCACGCCGCCGTGGAGCAGATCGACGACGGCCGGCTCAATGTCGCGCAGTTCGTGCACACCCTCGGTTCCCGCAGCCTCATCGTGCGGGCGGAGGACAACCGCTTCGGCTTCATCCACTCATCGGTGCGGGACTGGCTGGTGGCCAAACAGGTCGCCGCCCAGCTGAGCACCGGAGTCACCGCCCCCGCGCCGCTGGCGCAGGCGCAGCTGGAACCGCTGGCCGTCGAATTCCTCTGTGATCTGGGCGAGGTCGAGCTGCTGCAGGCCTGGGTGGAGCGCACCCTGGACGATCCGGACGAGCACGAGATCACCCGGACCAATGCCGCCAGGATCGCGGCCCGGCTGCGCATCTCGCCCGACAAGGACCTGCGCGGGCTGGACCTGTCGCGAGAGGATCTGTCCTTCCGCAATCTGCAACAGCTCGACTTCACCGGCGCGAACATGACCGAGACCCGGCTGACCGGCGCGGTGCTGGACCAGGCGGTCCTGCGCGGCGTGCGATTGGTGGGCGCGCAACTCGACCAGGCCTCTCTGGTCGGCACCGATCTCCGCGGAGCGGATATGACCGAGGTCCAGCTCACCAGCGCCAACCTGCAGAACGCCGACCTGCGCGGGGCCCGCCTGCATCGGGCGCACCTGGATCAGGCCTCCCTGGTGCGCGCCAACCTCGGCCGCGCCGACCTGACCGGGGCGCGACTGGCCCGCACCGATCTCACCGGGGCACGCGGCGAGGGCAGCCGCTGGACCCGGGCCGCCCTGCTGGACGTGATCGGCAGCCCGATCGGCACCGGACTGGCCGGGTCCGGGCGGGTGCCGGGCACCCCACCGCTGACCGAATTCGCCCCGGCCGCAATCGGTGTCAAGCACGGGGTGGACGCGCAGAGCGGACGGCTGCCCCGCCCGCTGGCCTACAGTCCGGACGGCGGCACCGTCGCCGTCGGCTGCGATTCCGGCAGTGTGGTCGTCTACGGCGCCGACACCGGGCGCACGCTGCGCACCCTGCACGGACATCGCGCCCGCACCTTCGCGGTCGCCTACACCGAGCAGGTCCTGGTCACCGGTTCGGCCGACGGCACTGTCCGGATCTGGGCCGCGGCCAGCGGGGCGGTGCGAAAGATTCTGTCCGGCCATGCGAATTGGCCGTGGCCGCTGGAAACCGATTCGGCCGGAACGCTGCTCGCCACCGGTGACGCGGCCGGGGTGCTGCGCATCCGGCAGCTCCCCGACGGCGAACAGCTGCACGAGTTCCCGCCGCCGGACGGCCGACCCCAACGCATCTACAGCATCGCCTTCCACCGCGACCGGGTGGCCGCCGCGTATCACGATGGCGCGGTGCGCATCTGGCAGCTCTCGACCGGCGCCGAGGTCGCCGGCTTCCGGGGCGCGCCGGGCCCGATCCGCCGCATCTGCTGGGATCCCGCGGGCGCGCTGCTCGCCGCCGGCGGCGCGGACGGCGTACTGGGCCTGTGGAATCCGGCCACCGGCGAGCGGATCAGCGACCTCGCCGGGCACCGGGACGTCGTGTACACCATGGCCTTCCACCCGGTCGAGCCCATCCTGGCCAGCGGCGACACCGCGGGCGGAATTCGCCTGTGGGACACCGGCACCGGCGAGACGGTGCACACCCGCACCGAACACGGCAGTGCGCGCATCCACTGGCTCGGCTTCGATCCGGCCGGTGACATGCTCGCCTCCGGCGACACCACGGGCGCGGTCTACGTGCGCGACGGCCGCACCGGCGCGCCGCTGCACCGGCTCACCGGCCACACCGGATCCATCTGGCCCTTCGCCTTCCGCCCCGACGGCACCCAGCTGGCCGTCGCCGACGACCAGTTCGCGCTGCGCATCTGGGATCCCGCCACCGGCGAGCGCCTGCACACCCTCAACGGGCACGGCCGCCATGTCCGCGCGGTCTCCTTCAATGCCGACGGCACCCTGCTCGCGGGCTGCGGCAACGATGGCAGCGTGCGGCTCTGGGACGCTGCCACCGGACGGCTGGCGCAGCGCCTGCAGGGCACCGCGGACGGGCTGATCACCCTGGAGTCCGGTGTCTTCAGCCCGGCCCACCCCGCCCAGCTGGTGACGGTCGGCAATGCCGGGCGGCTGCGGGTGTTCGATATCGACGCCGCCACCGCGGAACGCGACATCACCGTCGACTCCGCCCCGGTGTGGGCCATCGCCTACGACCCGACCGCTCGCTACATCGCCACCGCCAATGACGACGACACCGTCACCCTGTGGACCCGCGAGACCGGCGGCGAGCACGCCGTCTGCGCCGAGCATCGCGGCCGGGTGCGCTCGATCGCCTTCGACGCGGCGGGGGCGACCATGGCCACCGGCTGCGACGACGGCCATGTCCGGCTCTGGGACGTGGCGTCCGGGGAGCTGCTGGAAACGCTGTCGGACCCGGTCCGCGACGGCGCGAGCGGCCACCGGGTCTACGGGGTGGTCTTCGATGGCGACCGGCTGGCCAGCATCTCCTGGGACGGCACGGTGCGGATCTGGAGTCTGACCGGCGGTCCCCCGCTGCATCGGCTGGACCTGCACCGCGGGCGGCTGTGGTGCGTGGCGGTGGATCCGGTGTCGGGCACGCTGGCCACAGCGGGCGACGATCTGGTCATCAACCTGTGGGACATCACCGGCGGCCGGCACCTGCACACCCTCTACGGCCATCGGAACCGGGTGCGGTCCTTGGCTTTCGCCCCGTCGGGCCGGCTGCTGGCCAGCGCCGGGAACGACGGTTCGATCATGCTGTGGTCGCTGACGGATCCGGCCGCGGCTCCGCAGCCGCGCGGCACCCTGCTCGGGCTGCCCAAGGGCTGGGTGGCCTTCACACCGGACGGCCGCTACAAGACCGAGGGCCTGACGGCGGGCCAGTTCTGGCACGTGATCGGATTGTGCCGTTTCGAGGCGGGCGAACTGGATCCGTATCTGCCGCAGATCCGGCAGCTGGAGCTCGACGACCCGCTGTAAAGAGCTCGGCCGCACCGTAACCCAATTGTTAGCTGAAGTAACAATCATCACGCCGGGGACGGGAATACCCTCGCTACACGGCAGGTCGTACCCGCCGACACGCATGCAAACTGTGCGTGAAAACCCGCCCCGCCGGTGCTCCCCTGCTGGCCGTACCGGTCGGTGCACGCTAGGTTTCCGAAGGTGGCAGTGAGTCTGTTGGGGAAGGCCGGCCGCGCACC
This sequence comes from Nocardia sp. NPDC004711, assembly GCF_053601595.1. Lineage (NCBI taxonomy): Bacteria > Bacillati > Actinomycetota > Actinomycetes > Mycobacteriales > Nocardiaceae > Nocardia > Nocardia sp. NPDC004711. Next base: position 204,713 of record NZ_JBSGCB010000008.1, read on the forward strand.
GGCCGCACAGGAATCAGGTTTCGCCGCGCATCGGGCCGGAGTCGATCGCCTCCTGGCCTCGTACCGCGCCATCCCGCCGGATGCGAACGTACGGCTGGCCAAGAAGACCTCCAACCTCTTCCGGGCCCGGGCGCGCAGCACCGCGCCCGGCCTCGATGTGTCCGGATTGACGCAGGTCATCGCGGTGGACCCGGAAGCCCGCACGGCCGACGTGGCCGGCATGACCACCTACGAGGACCTGGTCGCCACCACCCTGCGCTACGGGCTGGCCCCGTTCGTGGTGCCGCAGCTGAAGACCATCACCCTGGGCGGCGCGGTCACCGGACTGGGCATCGAATCCACCTCGTTCCGCAACGGTCTCCCGCACGAATCCGTGCTCGAGATCGACGTACTGACCGGCGCCGGTGAGATCGTCACCGCCACGCGGGACGGCGAACACGCGGATCTGTTCCGCGGATTCCCGAATTCCTACGGCACGCTCGGGTACTCGACCCGGCTGAAGATAGAACTCGAACCGGTGCTGCCCTACGTGGCATTGCGGCACATACGGTTCCACGATCTGCGGGAGCTGGAGGCGACGATGACACAGATCATCGCGGACCGCTCCCACGACGGCGAACCGGTCGACTACCTCGACGGCGTGGTCTTCACCGCCGACGAGAGCTACCTGATCCTGGGCCGCCAGACCGACGAGCCCGGCCCGGTCAGCGACTACACCGGCATGGACATCTACTACCGATCCATCCAGCACGATTCGGCGCGGCCCAAGCGCGATCGGCTGACCATCCACGATTACCTGTGGCGCTGGGACACCGACTGGTTCTGGTGCTCACGGGCATTCGGGGCGCAGAACCCGCGGATCCGGCGCTTCTGGCCCCAGCAGTACCGGCGCTCCAGCTTCTATTGGAAGCTGATCGCGCTGGATCACCGGTACGCGATCGGCGACAAGATCGAGGCGCGGCACGGGAATCCGCCGCGCGAACGAGTGGTGCAGGACATCGAGGTGCCCATCGACCACACCGCGGATTTCGTGGAATGGTTCCTGCGCGAGGTTCCCATCGAGCCGATCTGGTTGTGCCCCTTGCGCTTGCGCGACAACCGCGCGGAAGCGCAGGACGCGGCCGAACGCCCCTGGCCGCTCTATCCGCTGGAGCCCGGCCGCACCTATGTCAATGTCGGTTTCTGGTCGGCCGTGCCGACGGTGCCGGGACAGCCCGGCGGCGCGGCCAACCGTGCCATCGAGCACAAGGTGTCCGAACTCGACGGTCATAAATCCCTGTATTCGGACTCCTTCTACGACCAGGATGAATTCGCCTCCCTCTACTACGGCGGCGATACCTACCTCACCCTCAAGAAACGCTACGACCCGGATTCTCGTCTACTGGATCTGTATTCGAAGGCGGTGCAACGCAAGTGACCACGTACAAGGACCGTTCCGACGTATTCGCCGAGCTGGGAACCAAACTCAGCATTGCCGAGATCTTCGAGACCCTCCTCGACGGACCCGTACCGATCCGCCTGACCTGTTACGACGGCAGCAGCGCCGGACCGGAGGACTCGGAATTCGGTCTCGAGATCACCACCCCGCGCGGCGTCAACTTCATCGCCACCGCGCCCGGCGACCTCGGCATGGCCCGCGCCTACATCTCCGGTGACCTGATCACCCACGGCGTCGAACCCGGCGACCCCTACGAGCTGCTGAAGGCCATGGCGGGCATGAAGTTCCGCCGCCCCACCGCCCTGCAGCTGGTGGTCATCGCCCGCTCGCTGGGCTGGGAACTGCTCAAGCCGGTGCCCCCGCCGCCGCAGGAGGCCATGCCGCGCTGGCGGCGCATCGCGCTGGAAGGCCTGCGGCACAGCAAGTCTCGCGACGCCGAGGCCATCCACCACCACTACGACGTCTCCAACGCGTTCTACGAGTACGTGCTGGGCCCGTCCATGACCTACACCTGCGCGGCCTACGAGGACCCGGCCTGGACACTGGAGCAGGCCCAGGAGAACAAGTACCGCTTGGTCTTCGAAAAGCTGAACCTGAAGCCCGGCGACCGGCTGCTCGACATCGGCTGCGGCTGGGGCGGCATGGTGCGCTACGCCGCCAAGCGCGGCGTGCGGGTCATCGGCGCCACCCTGTCGGCCGAGCAGGCCGAGTGGGCGCGGGCCAAGATCGCCGAGGAGGGCCTGTCCGACCTCGCCGAGGTGCGCCACAGCGACTATCGCGACGTGCACGAGGGCGAGTTCGACGCGGTCTCCTCCATCGGGCTCACCGAACACATCGGCGTGCACAACTACCCCGCCTACTTCGAATTCATCAAGTCGAAGCTGAAGGTCGGCGGCCTGTTCCTGAACCACTCCATCACCCGGCCGGACAACACCCGCATCACCAAGGCGGGCGACTTCATCGACCGCTACGTCTTCCCCGACGGCGAACTGGCCGGCTCCGGCCGCATCATCTCCGAGGTCCAGAACGTCGGCCTCGAGGTGCTGCACGAGGAGAACCTGCGCCGGCACTACGCCCTCACCCTGGCCGAATGGTGCGACAACCTGGTGAAGAACTGGGATGCCGCCGTCGAGGAGGTCGGCGAGGGCACCGCCAAGGTGTGGGGGCTCTATATGGCCGGCTGTCAGCTCGGCTTCGAGCGCAATGTGGTGCAGCTGCACCAGATCCTGGGCGTCAAGCTCGGCGCGGACCAGGCCTGGACCGTGCCGCTACGCCCCTGGTGGAAGGCATAGGAACCCTCGTAACACGAAGCAGGCGCGCGGCTTTCGCCGCACGCCTGCTCTCGTTGCTACGAGGACAGGCCCGCCACCGGAATTCCCAGGCGCGCGGTCATCCACGGGAATGACGAGGTGAAGGCCGCCGCCGCGAACTGCCAGGTGTGCCCGCCCTCGGTGGTGTGCACCGTGCAGTTGATATTGACCTGCTGCCCCTGGGCACAGAGCGCCTCGGCCGCGCCGACCTCGCCGGTGTCGTAGACGCCGTCCTTGCCGCCCATGCCGACCTTGCTCTCGTCGATCGACTGCTGCTGCATGTAGGCCTTCGCCTTGGGGTCGGAGGCCATCTTCTTCTGCCACGCGGGCGGCGTCAGATCGTCGAACAGGCCGACCGTGTCGGCATACGGGCCGTGCTTCTGCATCACGGTCGTGGGATCGAAGGCCGCCCAGGCCTGCTCGCTGCCGCCGAAGAGCCGCTTGACGGTCTGCTCCTTGTTGCCCGCGGCCGGACCGAGATCGCCCGCGATATCCACGAAGGTGCCGAACAGTTCCGGATGCATGGTCGCCAGATCCACCGCGCAGGTCCCGCCCATGGACCACCCGACGATCCCCCACTTGGCGGGATCCGCGGACGCGCCGAAGGTCGATTCCGCGTAGGCGGGAACATCATTGGTGAGGTGGTCGGCCGCATCGCCGCGCGGGCCGTTCACGCATTCGGTGTCGTTGTTGAAACTGCCGCCGGAATCGACGAACACCAGGATCGGCGTCTGGCCGTTGTTGGACTTCGCGAAATCGTCCACGCTGGGCATGATCTGACCGCTGCGCACCCAGTCCGCGGGGGTGTTGAACTCGCCGCCGATCATCATGACCACCGGCAGGGTGGGCGGCTTGTCGCCCTGGAACCAGGCCGGCGGCAGGTACACGTATTCGGTGCGGTGATTGAAGTGGCTACCCGATTCCGGAATATCCACCGGCACGATCCGCCCGGTCCCCACATTCGTGTTCCGCAGCGACGCCAGCGAATCCAGGCTGGTCTGATGCGGCAGCGGTTCCGCCGTCATGGCAGCCCACGCCGCGTTCGCGGTCGGGTAGTACCCCACCCACTGGTTCAGCACGACACCCACGTTCAGCAGCGCCGCCGGCACCGCCAGCACGGCCACGATCCGCTGCCACCAGCCACCGGTTCGGATACCGACCACCGCGGCGGCGAGCGCCGCCCCCGCCAAGCCGATCGCGATCCACAGCAGCACCGGCGCCGGATCCGACGCCAGCCCCTCGTCGTTGGTGTACATCCAGGCGGCCCACACCACCCCGAGCGCGAACACCACGCAGACCGGCACCCACAGCAGCCACCACCGGCGGGTGAATCGCGCGAACGCCACCACCAGCAGGAAGACCGCGACGAAGGTGATCACCTGGGGCAGCCAGCCGTGCAGCAGCGAAACCCCGTGATGGAAGCCGCCCCCGAACCCGGTCTGGGTCTGTGCGGGCAACTGCGGTGCCGGAGGCACGGCGGGCGGGGACTGCAGCATCGTCGTCACAGGCACGTCGGCGATTCTCGACACCATTCCTCGAGAAACCCTGTGAATAGGCTGCATGAAGCCTGGATGCTGGGCGAACTCGCCCGAATTCGCTGGCCGTACCGCCGAATCCGCTGTTCAGAGCAGCGAATCGAGAAAACGGCGGGGCAGCTCCGGCGCCTCGGTATCGGCGTCCAGCGGCATCTCGTGGCGCATGGTGCGCAGGATGTTCACCACGCCCGGCCCGGCGTCGAGCAGCGGCCGGGACCAGCCCAGCCCGGCGCAGCGCACCACCACCGGAGTGAGCACCGCGATGGACTCCCCGAGCCAGCCGGAGACCGACAGGCATTCGGCCAGCAGCAGCGCCGCGTCGAGTTCGGCGCGCGGCCGGCGCTGCTCGCGGATGCGCGAATACAGGGCGCGGGCGCGCTTGACCGCGGTGTCGTCGGCGCCGAGCGGGGCCAGGTCGTCGGTGGCACGGTCCTCGCCGCGGTAGTGCCGGGCCAGCAGCGCACGGATGGTGGCGATCTCCTCCGCCTCCGCGGCCAGCGCCGCCGCGCCGGTGGCGTGCCGCAACGCGCGGGCCATCGGATCGGTGACCAGGCCCGCGGTCAGCGCATCGGCGGGCAGGCCCAGCCGCAGGCGCTCGGCCCGAACCTGGGCGGCCAGGCGGGTGAGCCGCCGGTCGGCGGCGATGCGCGCGCCCTCGTCCAGGCGCGCCGCGGCGGTCTCCAGGTCACCGCGGACCGCCTTCACCCGGGCCCCGCTCACGAAGATGGTGACCAGGAAGTCCACCGGGCCGACCCGGGCGGTCAGTTCGTGGCTCTGATCCAGCAGCCGCTCGGCGCTGTCGAGGTCACCGCGCCGGTAGGCCACCTCGCCCAGCAGCGCGGCCGCCACCCGCGCCGAGTTCGAGCGGGACCCCGCGCGGTCGCGGGCGATCTGCCAGGCCTGCTCGAAACACCGGGTGGCGGTGTCGATATCGAGCTGCTCGTAGGCGGCGTCGCCCTGCGCGCAGCGCCCGAACACCTCGCCCAGCGGATCGGCCGACCGCACGTGATAGGGCGCGGCCCACTCCTGCATGTCCCGGGCGCCCTCGAAGTCGAAGTCGCACAGGCGCACGAAGGAGGCCAGATTCGCGGCCGTCGACACCGTCCACGCCGGGAGGTCGTCGGCCAGCTTCAGGCATTCGGTGATCTTGTCCAGCACGCCCTCGGTGCGGTCGCGGGCCACCTGATCGGCCGCGGCCAGCACCGCCGCCTGACAGCGCTGATTCACCGCCTCGGCGTCGTCGGTGCCACTGCGCGCCAGCATGTTCGACAACCGCCCCAGTGCGGTCCGGGCCGCACCGGACTGCTGCAGGTTCACATTGGCCCGGGCCAACGCCATCAGCAGCTTGCTACGCGAAGTCACCTGCTGCACCGGCAGTTTCGACACCGTGCCGAACAGGGTCGCCAGCCGAGCGCTGTCGATCAGGTCCATGCCGCCCTTCTCGACCAGGTCCAGCGCGTACTTCAGATCGGTAGCAGCGAGCGCGTGATCGACCGACTGCTTGATCAGATTGTGCTCGGCGAACCAGCGGGAAGCCTTGCCGTGCAGCTTCTTCAGCTGCCCGGGCTGGGCCCGGTCCAAGCGGGCGCGCAGGTGCTCGGCCACCATCGGCTGCATCTGGTACCAATTCGGATCGTCGGCGAGCCGGTGCACGAACAGTTCCCGCCGCTCGGCCTGATCCAGCAGATCGGCGGCGTCCTTCGCGCCGGACAGCGCCTCGGCCAGCGAGGCGTTCACGCGTTCGGGAACCGCTATGGCACTGAGGAATTCGAGCATGTGCGGCTCGATGGTGTCGAGCACGTTCTCGGCGAGGTACTCGCGAATCGCCTTGTTGTCGCCGGAGAGTCCGGTGATCAGCCGGTCCACGTCGCGATCGGCCGACCGCAGCGACAGTCCGGCCAGCTGGATCGCGGCAGGCCAGCCGTCGGTGGCGGTGTGGATCTGCTCCACCTGCCGCTCGCTCAATTCCAGCCCCATGCGCTCGACCAGGATCTGCCGGGTCTCCGCCTCGGTCAGCCGCAGCTGACCGGATCCGATCTCCACCAGTTCGTCGGCCACCTGCAGACGGCTCAGCGGCAACCCGGCCCGCTCCCGGCTGGTGATGACGAAACGCAGGTCGTGCGAACAGTTGTCGAGCAGCGACTCCATTACCCGCTGCGCCCCCGCGTCGGTGATCCGATGCCAGTCGTCCACCACCACGACCACCGGGCTCCCGCTCGCGTGCACCTCGTCGATCAGCGCCGACACCGCGTACGGCACCGCCTCGGCGGGCCGCTCCTCCAGCAGCTGCTCGAGCCCCACGCCGATCTCCGGCCGCACCTTGCGGATGGCGGCGATGATGTGGGCCAGCAGCCATACCTCGTTGTCGTCGTCGCTGTCGATGCTGATCCAGGCGACCGCCACCCCGCGATCGGTGAGCTCGGCACACCACTGCGCGGCGAGGGTGCGCTTGCCGAATCCGGCCGGGGCGTGGATCACCGCCAGCCGGCGGCGACCGCCCGCGCGCAGCGGTTCCAGCAGCCGGGGGCGTGGGATCGGCTCGCGGGCCGGGGTCGGGGGCAGGAATTTCGTTGCGGCCGTGGGCGGCAGCGTATTGCCGACGGCCCCGAACTCGGTGGTGCCGGAGGCGGCGAACACGGCGCTGGGATTGCCCTGCGGCCGCAGCGTCAGCGAGCGGGCACGCGGGGCGGTGACCACGGTGTGCGTGCGCCGGCGCGAATATGTCCGGGTGGCAGTGGAATCCGTGCCGTCCACCCCGGGCTGTTCACTCTCGAGCAGCGCCATCTCGTCCGGGACCTGCCCGTGCTCGCCCTGCACGGTCCGCAGCAGCTCCCCGAATTCCACGGCGCTGCCGGGCCGGTCACGCGGATCCGGCGACATGGCCGCCTCGATGGCCGCCGCCACGTCGGGCGGAATCTCGAGCTCCCGCAGATCCGGCACCGGCTGGCTGGTGATGCGCAGGAACTGCGCCACGATCTTCTCCCCGGCCTGCCGTTCGAAGGCGGCGTGACCGGTCAGCAGCGCGAAGAGGGTGGAGCCCAGCCCGTACACATCCGAGCGCACGGTCGGCTCGTCACCCTTGAGCACCTCGGGCGCGGTGAACGCGGGCGAGCCGGTGATCAGACTCGTCGAGGTGCGGAAACCCCCTGGGATACGGGCGATTCCGAAGTCGGTGAGCTGCGGTTCCCCGTAGCGGCTCAGCAGCACATTCGCCGGTTTCACGTCCCGGTGCAGTACTTCGGCCCGGTGCGCGGTCTCGATGGCCCCCGCCAGCTTCACCCCGACCCGCACCGAATCCGTCCAGGACAGCGGCCCGCTGTCCCGCACCACCTGTTCCAGGGAACCGCGGGTGGCATAGGGCATCACGATGAAGGGCCGCCCGCTGGGCGTGACGTCCACCTGCAGGATGTCGACGATGTTCGGATGCCCCGACAACCGGCCCATGGCGTGTTCCTCACGCAGGAACCGCTCCCGGCTCTCGTCGTCGATCTCGGTGGAGAGCACCTTGACCGCCACCACCCGGTCCAGGGCGCGCTGGGCACAGCGGTACACCACCCCGAAACCGCCCCGGCCGATCTCCTCCGCGTCGAACAGGCCCATGGCCTCGAGCTCGTCGTCGAGGGTCATGGGAAGGTAGGACTGCGTGGAGTCTTCGGGAGGGGCCTGCTCACTCCGCGAGCCGCCCGGGCGCGCCTGTGGATTCATCTGGACCTGCCTCCGGTGTTCTCCCGCGCATCTTCCAACGTAGCGCGGACCGCACGGGCGTGTGGACCTTTCACTCAGCTCCGGGCGTCCCGTGCGGTCCTCTTCACACACCTGTAAAACACCCGGCCCGGGCCGCGTATTCGCGACCCGGGCCGGGTGTTTCAGCGCTGGAGCGCCGTTGTTACTTGCGCAGCGAAGCCGGAACCTCGAAGCGGCTGCCGAACTTGGCGGCCAGCTCGTCGGCGCGGGCCACGAAGGCCTGCTGTCCACCCGGGTAGCCCACGATGAACTGGTGGGTGCCACCGGTCCAGGCCGGGAAGCCGATGCCGAAGATCGAGCCGATGTTGGCGTCGGCGGTCGAGGTCAGCACGTTCTCGTCGAAGCACTTCTGGGTCTCGATGGCCTCGGCGAACAGCATGCGGTCCTTCAGGTCCTGCAGCGAGACGCCCTCGGGCAGCTCGGTGGAGGTCTTGAAGGTGGAGCGCAGCTCCGACCACAGGCCGGTGGCCTTACCGTCGACGTAGTCGTAGAAGCCCGCGCCGCCGGCCTTGCCCTTGCGGTCGAACTCGTCCACCAGCTTGTCGAGGATCTGCGCGGTCGCGCCGGAGGCGGCGTCGATCTCGCCACCGGCGGCCACGATGGCCTCGGCGGTCTCCTTGTAGATCTTCTGCATGGTGGTGAAGTTCAGCTCGTCCGACAGCTTCAGCGGCGCCGCCGGGTAGCCCGCCTGCAGACCGGCCTGCTCGATGGTCTGCGGGTCGACGCCCTCACCGAGCATCATGATGGCCTCGTTGATGAACTTGCCGATCACGCGCGAGGTGTAGAAGCCGCGCGAGTCGTTCACCACGATCGGGGTCTTGCGGATGGCGAGGGTGTAGTCGTACACCCGGGCCAGCGCCTCGTCGGAGGTCTTCTCGCCCTTGATGATCTCGACCAGCGGCATCTTGTCGACCGGCGAGAAGAAGTGGATGCCGATGAAGTCCTCGGCCCGCTTCACGCCATTGGCCAGCAGGGTGATCGGCAGGGTCGAGGTGTTGGAGCCGAGCAGCGCGTCGGCGTCCACGATGTCCTCGATCTCGCCGAAGACCTTCGCCTTGAGCTCCGGGTTCTCGAACACGGCCTCGATGACGAAGTCCACGCCCGCGAAGTCGGCCGCGTCGGCGGTCGGCTTGATGCGGTCGAGCAGGGTCTTCGACTTCTCCTCGGTGGTCTTGCCACGCGAGAGCGCCTTCTCCTCGAGCTTGACCGAGTAGTCCTTGCCCTTGTTGGCGGCCTCGATGGTGACGTCCTTCAGGACGACGTCGATGCCGGCCTTGGCGGTGACGTACGCGATGCCCGCGCCCATCATGCCCGCGCCGATCACGCCGACCTTCTTGATCTCACGCTTCGGCACGTCCTTCGGACGCGAACCGCCGTTGTTGATGTGCTGCAGGTCGAAGAAGAACGCCTGGATCATGTTCTTGGCGACCGGACCGGTCAGCAGGGACACGAAGTAGCGCGACTCGATCAGCGAGGCGGAGTCGAAGTCGACCTGCGCGCCCTCGATGGCGGCGGACATGATCGCCTTGGGGGCGGGCATGTTCTGGCCCTTGAGCTGCTTGCGCAGGTTGGCCGGGAAGGCCGGCAGGTTGGCGGCCAGCGACGGGGTGGAGGGGGTGCCGCCCGGGATCTTGTAGCCCTTGACGTCCCACGGCTGCACGCCCGCCTCGGGGTTGGCCTTGATCCACGCCTTGGCGGCCGGGACCAGCTCCTCGACGGAGGCGACGGTCTCGTGAATGAGGCCGGTGGCCTTCGCCTTCTGTGCGTTGAACTTCTGGCCCTGCAGCAGCACGCCCATCAGGCCGTTCGCGATGCCGAGCATGCGGGTGATGCGGGTGACGCCGCCACCGGCCGGGAGCAGGCCCAGGGAGACCTCGGGCAGGCCCAGCTGCACGGCCTTGATGTCGGCCGCGATGCGGTGGTGGGTGGCCAGGGTGATCTCCAGGCCGCCGCCCAGGGCAGCGCCGTTGATGGCCGAAACCACCGGCTTGCCAAGGGTTTCCAGACGACGCAGGTCGTCCTTGATGAAGGTCAGTTCCTCCATGATGGCCGCGGCGTCCGCCGGGGTGGTCTGCATCATGTTCTTGAGGTCACCGCCGGCGAAGAAGGTCTTCTTCGCGGAGGTGATGACGACACCGGTGATGTCGTCCTTCTCGGCGACCAGGCGGTCCACCGTGGCCCGCATGGAGTCCTTGTAGAGCTGGTTCATGGTGTTGGCACCCTGGTTCGGGTCGTCCATGGTCAGCACGACGATGCCGTCGGCGTCCTTTTCCCAGCCGATCATGTTCTCGGTCATTGTTTTCGATTCTCCTGAAGATGAAAGTCGGTGGGCGTCAGACGCGCTCGATGATGGTGGCGACACCCATGCCGCCGCCGATGCAGAGGGTGACCAGCGCGTAGCGCGCGTTGCGGCGGTGCAGCTCGTCGACCATGGTGCCGGTGATCATGGCGCCGGTGGCGCCCAGCGGGTGGCCCATGGCGATCGCGCCACCGTTGACGTTCAGCTTCTCGTCCGGGATGTTCAGGTCCTTCTGGAACTTCAGGACGACGGAGGCGAAGGCCTCGTTGATCTCGAACAGGTCGATGTCATCGACCGTCAGGCCCGCCTTGGCCAGCGCCTTGTGCGCGGCCGGGGTCGGACCGGTCAGCATGATGGTGGCGTCGGCGCCGGAGGTGGCGGTGGCGACGATGCGGGCGCGCGGGGTCAGACCCGAAGCGGCGCCGGCCTCCTCGGAGCCGACCAGCACCAGCGCGGCGCCGTCGACGATGCCGGAGGAGTTACCACCGGTGTGGACGTGGTCGATCTTCTCGACGTAGGTGTAGCGCTGCATGGCGACGGCGTCGAAGCCGCCCATGTCACCGATGCCGGCGAAGGCCGGGTTCAGCTTGCCCAGGTCGGCGGCGGTAGTGCCGGGACGCATGTGCTCGTCGTTGTCCAGGACGGTCAGGCCGTTGATGTCCTTGACCGGGACGACGGAGCGCGAGAAGTAGCCGTTCTTCCAGGCCTGCTCGGCCAGGTTCTGCGAGCGGACCGCGTAGGCGTCCACGTCGTCGCGGGAGAAGCCCTCGATGGTGGCGATCAGGTCGGCCGAAATGCCCTGCGGCACAATGTAAGCGTTGTAGCTGGTCCACGGGTCCATGAACATGGCGCCGCCGTCGGAGCCCATCGGCACGCGGGACATGGACTCCACGCCACCGGCCAGCACCAGGTCGTCGAAGCCCGAGCGGACCTTCTGGGCGGCCATGTTGACGGCCTCGAGGCCGGAGGCGCAGAAGCGGTTGATCTGCACGCCGCCGACGGTGTCGGGCAGGTTCGCGGTGAGCACGGTGGTGCGGGCGATGTCGGCGCCCTGATCACCGACCGGGGAGACGACGCCCAGGATGATGTCCGAGATGCGGTCCTCGTCCAGGTTCGGGAACCGGTTCCGCAGCTCCTCGACCAGACCGGTGGTCAGGTCGATCGGCTTGACCGAGTGCAGCGAGCCCTTCCGGTTCTTGCCGCGCGGGGTGCGGATGGCCTCGTAAATGTAGGCCTCTGTGGTCATATCGGAGTTTTCCTCTCTTGGGTGCGCCGTCACCGCGTTGTGCGGGCAGTGCCATGGCTATAACCTCGCCGACCGGCCCCACGACCGATCGCCTAGACGCTGTACAAACAACGTCCCGAGCAGGCTCGTTGACGCTCCGGTAGCCCGTACGCCCGGGCCATACCTTAGAACCTCGCGAAACCGATACTCACGGCCACCCGATCATAGTACCGAACTATGCGAACTCCGGTTAACTTAAGTTGCCCCGCAGGGGAACTGTCAACCCTCGAGAGGTGTGGCCCCCAACTCCGACCTCAGCAGTGCTAGCGCCACCTCATCCGGGTCGCGGCGCTCCTCCGGAGGCACCGGCTTCGCCGACTCCGCCAGCATCTCCCGCTCCTCCTCCGGCGTAGTAGCAGGTGGGACGCCGTCATAACCTACCGGCGAGTAGTCACCCGGCCCCGGATCGTCCGGAAGATCCGGCCCGTCAGGCAGCGGAATATCGTCCTCCGGCGGCGCGAAACGGGCACTGTTCGCATCGAACGGATCCCCGCCCGCCGGCCCCGGATCGGCCGGCGCCGGAGCGGCGGGCGCCGCGGGCGTGGTGCTCCCCCACCCAGCGGCCGCCGCGGGCTCGGCGACCGGTGCGGCCGCGGCCGCCTTGGCCTGACTCGGGCGCGAGAACTTCGGTGCGGCCTTCTTGGGCGCGGGCTGCCCGCCCGCCGGGGCCCGCCCCGCCGCCGTGGCCGCCGATCCGCCACCGGCGGCCGGTCCCCCGACCTCCCACCGCACATCGTGGTCGCGCCCCAGCACGGCCCGGACCGCCGACCGCACCGCGTCCAGGTTCTGCGGCTGCGACAACCGCTGCGCCAGCGGTGCGTGCAGGTGCGCGAAGACGATCGTCTCCCCTTCGACCCGCGCCACGCTGGCGCCGGTCAGCAGGGCCTGCACCGCGGCACCGAAGTCCCGCACCTTGGCCCGGATATCCGCCCAGGCCGCCTCGATCTCCTGCAGCACGGCGTCACCCACGGGCGCCGCGGCCGCCGGAGCAGCGACCTCGGCCGGTGCCGCGACCGGCTCGGCCGGGGCGGTTTGTCGAGGCGCAGCAACCGGCTCGGGCGCGGGGACAGGCTCCGGCGCGGGAATCACGACCGGCTCGGGCGCGGCCACCGGCTCCACGACCGGCGCGGCCGCGATCGGATCGGCAACCGGCGCAACGGGTTCGATCGCCACCGGCCCCGGCTCGGGGGCCACCGGCGCGGGCGCGGGTTCCGCAGCGGCCGGAACCTGCTGCGGTGCAGGGCTTTCCGCTACCGGGGTCGCCGCAACCTGCGGTGCGGCACTGCCCACCGGGCTCAGTTCAGGCGGCCGGACCGCGGTGCCGCCGGCGACGGCCTGCGGTGTGGGATCGGCAGCCGGCGCGGGAGCGATCGGCGCGGATGCCGTCTCGGCGACGGGAGCTGCCGGCGTGCCGGACTTTTCGGCGCGCAGCGCGGCCAGGGCCGCGGCTCCGCGCCGGCGGTTGTCACCGCCGGCCGGGGGCACGGCGGGAGCGGCGGACGCGGATGCGGCCGGAGCGGCCTGCGCCTGCTGCGGGGCGGCGGGGATTGCGCCGCTTGCCATTCGGCGCTCCAGCAGCTCGAGGCGCTGGAGGGTGGCGGTTTCGGCGTCCGAAGCGGCCGGAAGAAGCATGCGGGCACTGACGACTTCGAGCAGCAGGCGGGGGTTGGTGGCGCCGCGCATGTCGCCGAGGCCCTCGTGCAGGAGTTCGGCGTGGCGGGCCAGGGTGGCGGCGCCGAGGCGCTCGGCCTGGGAGCGCATGCGGTCGATGACGTCGCCGGGGCCGGTGACCAGGTTGCGGTCGGTGGCGTCGGGGACGGCGCGGAGCAGGATCAGATCGCGCAGCCGCTCGAGCAGGTCGGTGGCGAAGCGGCGGGGGTCGTGACCCGCCTCCACCACGCGGTCGATGGTGCCGAACAGGGCCGCGCCGTCGGAGACGGCAAGCGCCTCGATGGCGTCGTCGATCAGCGCGACATCGGTGACGCCGAGCAGCGAGACCGCACGCGGATAGGTGACGCCCTCGGGGCCCGCGCCGGCCAGCAGCTGGTCCAGCACGCTGAGACTGTCGCGCGGGGAGCCGCCGCCGGCGCGAATCACCAAGGGGTACACCGACTCTTCGACCTGCACCCCCTCCTGGTCGCAGATCTTGCCGAGCAGTCCGCGCATGGTGGCGGGCGGGAGCAGCCGGAAGGGGTAGTGGTGCGTACGTGAGCGGATGGTGGGCAGCACCTTGTCCGGCTCGGTGGTGGCGAAGACGAAGATCAGGTGGGCGGGCGGCTCCTCCACGATCTTGAGCAGCGCGTTGAAGCCCGCGGTGGTGACCATGTGCGCCTCGTCGACGATGAAGACGCGGTACCGGGATTCGGCCGGGGCGTAGAAGGCGCGGTCGCGCAGTTCGCGGGTGTCGTCCACACCGCCGTGGCTGGCGGCGTCGAGCTCGATGACGTCGAGATTGCCGGATCCGCCCGGGCCGAGCGCCACGCAGGACGAGCAGACGCCGCACGGCTTGGAGGTCGGGCCCTGTACGCAGTTCAGCGAGCGCGCGAGGATGCGCGCGGAGGAGGTCTTGCCACAGCCGCGTGGTCCCGAGAAGAGATAGGCATGACTGATCCGCCCGGTGTCGAGCGCGATACTCAGGGGATCGGTGACGTGCTCCTGACCCACCACTTCAGCGAACGTTGCCGGTCGGTACTTCCGGTACAGAGCCACGGGGAGAGGTTACCGGGGCGCACCGACAGGCGGTGCCGCGCCGCCGGGCCGGTCGTCCGGTACTCCGCTGGTGTCCGGTCGTCCACTCGAACTATGGCGTAGATCACACTCATTCCTGAGGCCCGGTCAGAACCGACCGTCCCGAACGGACATCTCGACAATTCCCACAGCAAATTCTCAGCGTGCCCATAGCGGCCATTTGTCCAAGACCTCTGACCTGCTATGTCACCAGATACAGACTTACGTTCTGTTTCAACTCCAGAGATCCGACATAACGATCCAGTCAATCGATGCGGCAAGATCGCAATCGCTTGGCTACCGTGGACGACGGCAACTTCGGTAGCCAAACCTTCATCAGGTTGGTCGCCCCGGCCGGTCCCTCATCCCGGCCGGAGCACAACCAAATCCCCCGGAGGACATGCCTCGTGCAGTCGCATGACGACATCGCCGCAGCCTGGCTCTCCAGTACCGAATTCGCCGGCGATTCCGCCGCGGTCGGACTGCTCAGCCGCGCCATCAGCCCGCACGATTACGACATCCGGCGCGATTCCCTACCGGTGTCCGCCGCTGCCGATCCGGCCACCGCGGGCGCGATTCTGGAACTGCTGCAGCGCGGCCAGGTGCCGACCCTGGCGGCGATCCACACCCTCATCGTGCAGAACGACATGCGGGCCGAGGCCGAGCGCATCGAGCGGCTGGGCCGGCGGGCGCAGCGCAGCATCGACGATTTCGGACGGGTGCTGGCGAAACTCACCGACAACTATTGGATCGCGCACGGCACCGGTCCGACCCGGCGCGACATTCTGCTCTCCGAACCGTCGATCGCCCTGATCCGCGATCGGGTGGGCGATATCCAGCCGACCGCCATCAAGCATCTGTGGCTGATCGAGCGCGCCCAGCGCGCGGGCTGGATCGCCTACAACGCCGCGCCCCGATCCCTGTGTGCCGGAAGGCGCTTCCATGCCGCCCGGTACGGCAACCGGGTGTCGCTGCGACCGGTGAACACCATCGGCACGCTGGTGGCGGCGTATCTGCGGGACCAGGTGGCCGAGCAGGGCCGCCCGCCGCGCTGGTCGGTGCTGGCCTACGAATTGCGCGACGATCGGGGACGGCGCGTGTTCAACGACACAGCCGACGCCCGGGCCCAGCAGCAGTGGCTGGTGACCGCCGAATGGATGGCGCTCGACGACGGCAATCCGGTCCCCGGCCCGCGCGGATTGCGCGCGCTGACCAAAAAGGTCAAGGATCGTCGCAGCTAGGGCTGTTAACGGCAGGTATCCGAAGCCTCATTTTTGTAACAGCGCCTTAACGTGAGGATTCGGTAACTTCCACGCAACGCGATCACCGCGTGGAAGGAGTTACCGCATGACACCTCATCTCGACCCGGCGGCGACGGCCTGGCTGCTGGCCGCCACGGCGCTGGTGCTGCTGATGACACCCGGACTGGCGATCTTCTACGGCGGCATGGTGCGGTCCAGCGGTGTGCTCAACATGCTGATGATGAGCTTCATCTCGATTCCGCTGGTCGCGGTGGCGTGGCTGCTGTTCGGGTACAGCCTGGCCTTCGGGGATGACGCGGGCGGCGGGATCATCGGCGATCTCGGGCACTTCGGGCTGGCCGGAATCGATCCGAACACGCTGCACGTGGTGGACACCAAGAGCGGGGCGGCGGTGCCGGAGCTGTTGTTCGTCACCTTCCAGCTGACCTTCGCGATCCTGACCGTCGCGCTGATCAGCGGCGCGATCGCCGACCGCGCCAAGTTCTCGGCGTGGATGATCTTCGTGCCGGCCTGGGCGCTGATCGTGTACGCGCCGATCGCGCACTGGGTGTGGACGCCGGACGGCTGGCTGGCCAAGCTGGGCGCGCTGGATTACGCGGGCGGTCTGGTGGTCGAGATCGCCTCGGGCGCTTCGGCACTGGCCATGGCGCTGGTGCTGGGACCGCGGGTGGGCTTCAAGACCGATGCCATGCGGCCGCACAATCTGCCGTTCGTCCTGCTGGGCGCGGGCCTGCTGTGGTTCGGCTGGTTCGGCTTCAACGCGGGTTCGGCCCTGGCGGCCAATGGCATTGCCGCCGCGGTATTCCTGAACACGTTGGTGGCGGGCTGTCTGGGCATGCTGGGCTGGCTGGTGGTCGAGGCGCGGCGTGACGGCAAGCCGACCACCTTCGGCGCGGCCTCGGGCGCGGTGGCCGGTCTGGTCGCGATCACGCCGTCCTGCGGCGAGGTGAACACCATCGGCGCGGTGATCGTGGGTCTGGTTGCGGGCGTGGTGTGTTCGTTCGCGGTGAGCTGGAAGTTCAAGGGCAACTACGACGATTCGCTGGACGTGGTGGGCGTGCACTTCGTGGGCGGCATCGTGGGCACGCTGCTCATCGGCTTCCTGGCCTCGGCGGTCATGACCGGTGGGCCGAAGGGCCTGTTCTACGGCGGCGGACTGGGTCAGCTGGGTAAGCAGACCGTGGGCGTGCTGACCGTGGCGGCCTTCGCCTTCGGGGTGACCTTCCTGCTGGGCAAGGTGCTGGACAAGCTGATCGGCTTCCGGATCACCAAGGAGGACGAGATCGGCGGTATCGACTTCGCGCTGCACGCGGAGACCGCCTACGCCGAGGGCGTGCACGGGCACGCGCCGAGCCGGATCGCCAAGCCGCACGGGCACTGAGCTGTGCGATATTTCGAGCCCCGCTGCGTCTCGCAGCGGGGCTCGAATGCTTTTGCGGTCCGGTTCAGTTCACCTTGCTCGCGGGGACGCTGAAGGTATTGCACTGGAGGGTGCGGTCCTTGTCGTACCCGATCTCGAACCAGCCGCCCATGTTCTGGGCGGTGCCGTGGTCGCGCATGTCGCCGGGTCCGTCGCCGCGGTGATAGGCGTCATTGCGGGCCACGCCGATCTGGGCGCTGGTCAGCGAGCCGCCATTGCTGGAGGACGACAGGTACATGCCGTCGAAGCACTGGGCCTGTAATTCGGTGCGGCGGGACAGTTCCAGGCCGGTGTCGCTGCGGGAACCAGCGTCGCGGCGCTGCTGGTGCACCTTGCCGAGAATGCCGGCCTGAGCCTGGACGTGATGGCCGTATTCATGGGCGAAGACGGACAGGTAGACGACCCAGTTGTTGCCGAAGAGATCGGTTTGCAGCTGGCTGATCGGCAGGTAGATGGTCATGTCCGCCGAGCAGTAGAAGGCCGCGAAATTGGTGCTGTTCCCGGTGCACAGGGTGGTGATTCCGGTGGTGTCGGCGGACACGTTCAGCTTGGGCGCCTCGAACGGCAGATTGATCTTGTCGAACAAGGGTTTCCATGTGGAGTGCAGGCAGTCCGCCGCGGTTTCGAAGAACTTGCGCGCCACCTCGACCTGGGTGCCCCACGGCGTGTACGCGCACTTGGCCGGCAGCAGCGTGTAATCGGCATCGGTGAGCAACGGGTTGTCGGCCGTGGCCGCTACGCCGTGGTTCTCACCGGCATCCCCCGGGTAGCTGGTCTTGACGGTTGAGCCGGCATTGATGGAATTCAGGCCGGTGGTGATGGCGGTGCGCAGCAGCACGCCGGTCACCAGCAGGACCAGGATCACCACCAGCACACCGATCCGGCCGCGGCGCGGCGGCGCGGGCCGGGTCATCGGGATCGCGCCGGTCGGCGGGGCGGCGGTGGGCGGCGGCATGGGCGCGCGGTAGGCGGGCCGGGCCGGGTAGCCCGGCGGCTGGCCGTAGGCGGGCGGCTGGCCGTAGGCGGGCGGCGGAAAGCCTTGGTGCGGTGGATATCCCGGCCGGGGCGCACCCGCAGCGGGCGGGGGCGGATATCCCGGGCGCGGGGATGGATAGCCGGGCGGCGGCGGAGTGGGCCGGCCCGGCTGCGGCGAATATCCCGGCGGCCGTTGGTATCCGGGCGGCTGCTGCGACCCGCCCGGCGGGGTTCCGCGCGGTGGCACGGGACGCCGGCCCGGGGGTGTCGGTCCGTGTTCGGACGGTGGGCGAGTCATCTCCCCCGCACCCCCTCGTTCCTCAGAGATAACCTGCCGGCTCCATAGACCTGCGACTTGCCGCTGAGGAAGGATAGCAAGCTGGCTAGAGTAGCCAGTCATGCAGATTTTTCGGGGGGCCGCCCTGGTCGCGCTGCTGCTCGCGGTGGCGGGTGTGGCGGCGCCGGCCGCGGTGGCGCAGCCGGCCGGTGTGGATATCACCGCCGAGGTGAATCTGGGCGACGACGGTCTGCTGCGGATCACCGAAACCGTGAAAGTGCCCGAGGGCGGCGAGTTTCGGCAGGTGCTGCCGCTTCGGGTGCAGGTGGGCGCGGGCGTGCAGCGCAATTTCCAGGTGACCGACGTGTCCGCCGACGGGGATGGCGATGCCAAGGTCGCCGACGACCGGTTCACCATCGAGGCCCGGCCGGGTTCGGCCACCTTCAAGTACACGGTGCACAACACCGTCAGTGAAGCTTCGGGCGCGCAGGTGTTCCAGTGGACCGGCGTGCTGAATACCGATGTGGCGTCGATCAATGCGACGGTGTCGAGCCCGAGCTTCCGCATGGGCATCACCAGGTGCACGGTGGGCCCGCCCGGAAATCCCCAGGACTGCGCGGATATTCGCGTGGAGCCGGACGGGTTCGCGCATCTGGAGAAGACGGACCTGCACAAGGGCGACATCCTGGATGTGACCTTGCAGCTGCCGCCGAGCACGGTCAAGGCGAATGCCGATGTGCGCGACGACAATGCGCCCGGCGCCTTCTCGCTGACCGGTCCGGTGTTCGCCGCGTTCGGCGTGCTGCTGGCGGCGCTGGCGGCGGCGGCCGGGTATGTGGTGTGGTCGCGCCGGTCGGCGCCGGCGGGCACCGAAGTGCTCGATCCGCTGGTGCGCGCAGGCGACCACGTGCAGTTCACCTCGCCCGACGGGATGCTCCCGAGCACGGCCGGGCTGCTGCTCGACGGCCACGCCGACGTACCGGATATGGCGTCGACCGTGGTGGATCTGGCGGTGCGCAACTATCTGTGGGTGAGCGCTGTCGGCGATTCGGATTGGCGTTTCTCCCGGGTGAATCCGCCCGACGGGCAGTTGACCGCCTACGAGCGCGCGGTGTACGCGGCGCTGATTCCGGAGGGCGTCGAGTCGGTGCTGCTGTCCGAGCGCAAGGGCCGGGTGGATGCGGGCGCGGTGCGGGCGGCGCTGATCGGTGATGCCGTGGCAGCCGGGGTCTTCATCGACCGGACCCGCCGGGGTTTCGAGTTCTGGCTCGGGGTCGGGCTGATCCTGCTCGGGGTCATCGCGACCGTGGCGCTGGCCTTCGGCCCGCAGCGGCATGCCCTGGTCGGCGCGGCCATCGCGCTCGGCGGGGTGGCGGCGCTGCTGCTGCCGCGCTATCTGCCCGCCCGCACGGCGCTGGGCCGGGAGCTGACCGGTCGGGTCCAGGCCATGCAGCGCGGGCTGGACGCGATTGCGCCGCAGCGCATTCCGGCCGCCGATCAGGAGCTGGTGTTCTCCCGGGCGCTGCCGTTCCTGGTGGCCGCGCGCCGCGGCGACCAGTGGGTGCGCACGTTCCGCGAGCTGGATCCGACAGCGGACGGGAGCCCGGGCCTGTACTGGTTCGGCGGCTTCGAGGGCGATCGCGCGCTGCAGCGTTTCGGCGCGCATTTCCCGTATTTCATCACGGCCGTCGAAGGGTTGTTCCGGACCGCCGACCAGCGCTGACCCGCACGACGGCCTAGCCGCCGGCATGCACCGCCAGCGCACGCCGGGCGTAGGCGCGCACATCGGCATCGCTGTCCGCGCGGGCGGATTCGAGGGCGGCCAGGGCGGCGGCGGATTCCGGCCAGGTGCTGAGGGTCAGCACCGCGGCCTTGCGAATGTCGGGGTGGATATCGGCGAGGGCCCGGCTCAGCGGTTCGACCGCTCGATCCGGTCCGACCGCGGCCAGGCCGCGCGCCGCCCCCTCCCGGATCTGCCATGCCGAATCACCCAGTGCGGCGGTCAGTGTCGCGGCATCGGAGTCGGCGCCCAGTCGCGACAGCGCGGTGAACGCGGCCGCGCGGACCAGTGGGTCGCGGTCCGTGGTGAGCGCGCGGACGGTGTCGGCGCCGCCGAGACCGATGGTGGCCAGACCGCGCGCGGCGGCAATCCTGACCTCGCGATTGTCGTCGTGCGCGGCAGCGGTCAGGGCGGTCCAGTCGTCCAGGGAGACCAGGGCGTGCACGGCCTGGATGCGGACGCGGTGGTCGGCGTCGACGGCGGCCTTGGCGAAGAGCTCCGCCGAGCCGGACCGCAGGGCGCGCAGCAGGTCCACTACCACGGCGCGCACGATCGAGTCCGGGGAATCGGCGTGCCGCACGAGACCGGTTGCGGCGGGCAGGATTTCGGTGAGTTCCCGCAGGCCGGACACGGCGGCCGAGCGCACTTCCGCGTCCTCGTCCGCGAGCGCCGCGATCAGCTGCTCGGCGAAGCCGTCCGGCGTGTGCTCGGTGAGGACCGCCAGGGCGGTGGCACGGACCCGGGGATCCGCATCGGAGAGGAACGGCAGCAACTCCTGGGTGCCGGGTGCGTCCAGGCTCAGCAGTAGCGCGATCCGCGGTGCCACCACGTCTTTCGTTGCGACGCCCGCGGCCGGCGCATGCGAGCGCACCTGCGCCCCGAGGTTGGGCGGGGTGCCGATGAGGGCGGGCTGGTCCACCGGGACGACGGTGTCGTCGGTGCCGGGCAGATCATCCAGCCCGGGCACCGGAACGAAATACGGTGCGACCGGCCGCTTCAGGAATTCCATCCGGCCGTCGGCGGTCTTGCGCAGGTTGAGGTGGTACCGCCATTCGACGTCGTCGCGTTCCGGCAGGTCGGCGCGCTCGTGGTAGAGGCCCCAGCGGGATTCGGTGCGGGTGAGTGAGGAGCGGGCGGCCATCTCGGCGCAGTCCCGAATGAAGGTGACCTCGGCGCAGCGCATGAGCTCGTGCGGGGTGCGCGCGCCCATGGCGGTGAGGTCGTCGCGCATGCGGTCGAAGGTCTCGATGGCGAGGGAGAGCTTGGTGGCCGTCTTGGGCGGGGCCACATAGTCGTTCACGAACCGCCGCAGCTTGTATTCGACCTGCTGCTGCGGCGGCCCGTCGGGATTGCGCAGCGGGCGGTAGACGAGTTCGTGGGCGGCGGCGAGCTGGTCGGCGGGCAGCGCGCCGGGAGCGGTGATCTCGCCCAGGGTGGATGCGGCGTGTGCGCCGGCCAGGTCGCCGTAGACGAACGCGCCGATCATGTAGTTGTGCGGGACGCAGGCCAGGTCACCGGCGGCGTAGAGACCGGGCACGGTGGTGCGGGCGTGTTCGTCGACCCAGACGCCGGAGGCGGAATGCCCGCTGCACAAACCGATTTCGGAGATGTGCATCTCGATGTCGTGGGTGCGGTAGTCATGGCCGCGGTTGGCGTGGAAGGTGCCGCGAGTGGGGCGTTCGGTGGTGTGCAGGATGCTCTCGAGGGCGTCGAGGGTCTCCTCGGGCAGGTGTGAGACCTTGAGATAGATGGGGCCGCGGGCGGATTCGATCTCCCGCTTCACCTCGGACATCATCTGGCCGGACCAGTAGTCGGAGTCCACGAAGCGCTCACCGAGCGCGTTCACCTGGTACCCGCCGAACGGATTGGCCACATACGCGCAGGCCGGGCCGTTGTAATCCTTGATGAGCGGGTTGATCTGGAAGCATTCGATGCCCGAGAGCTCCGCGCCCGCGTGGTAGGCCATGGCGTAGCCGTCACCGGCATTGGTCGGATTCTCGTAGGTGCCGTAGAGGTACCCGGAGGCGGGCAGCCCGAGGCGGCCGCACGGGCCGGTGGCCAGAATGACGGCCTTCGCGCCGACCGCGACGAATTCACCGGTGCGCGTGTTCAAGGCGGCCGCGCCGACCGCACGCCCTTTCTCGGTGAGCACCCGCACGGGCATCAGCCGGTTCTCGATTCTGATGCGCTCGCGCATCTTCCGCTGCCGCAGCACGCGGTACAGCGCCTTCTTCACGTCCTTGCCCTCCGGCATGGGCAGCACGTAGGACCCGGACCGGTGCACCCGGCGCACGGCGTATTCGCCGTAGGCGTCCTTCTCGAACTTCACGCCGTAGCGCTCCAGCCGCTGCACCATGGCGAAGCCGCGGGTGGCGGTCTGATAGATGGTGCGCTGGTTGACGATGCCGTCATTGGCGCGGGTGATCTCGGCGACGTAGTCCTCGGGTTCGGCCTTGCCGGGGATGACGGCATTGTTGACGCCGTCCATGCCCATGGCCAGCGCGCCGGAGTGGCGGACGTGCGCCTTCTCCAGCAGCAGTACGTTCGCGCCCGCTTCGGCGGCGGTGAGCGCGGCCATGGTGCCGGCGGTGCCGCCGCCGATCACCAGCACGTCGCAGTCGAGGCGGGTGGTGTCGGCGAGATCGGGGATGTCCATTACTTGGTTGCCTCCGTGAGGTCGCCCGAATGATCCAGGGCGGCAATGATGTCGGTGCGTAGCGCGCTGCGATCGACCCCGGTTTCGCGTGGGCGCGGAACCTCCAGCAGCGCGCGCAGGGGTTCGCCGGCGCGGCCGAGCACCGCGATGCGGTCGCCCAGCAGTAGCGCCTCGTCCACGTCGTGGGTGACGAAGACGAGGGTCGCGGGATGCTCGCGCCAGGTGTCGATCAGCAGGCGCTGCATGGTGTTCCGGGTTTGGGCGTCCAGCGCGCCGAAGGGCTCGTCCATCATGACCGCGCGGGGCGCGCCCGCCAGTCCGCGGGCCAGCTGTACGCGCTGGCGCATGCCGCCGGACAGCGATTTGGGCAGGAAGTCGGCGAAGCCGGTGAGCCCGATCTCGGCGATCCAGCGGTCGGCCAGCGCGCGTCGTCCGGCCCGGGGTTCGCCACGGAGCTTCAGGGCCAGTTCGATATTGGCGCGCACGGACTTCCAGGGCAGCAGGGCATTGTCCTGGAAGACGACGGCGCGGTCCCGATCGGTGCCGGTCACCTCGAGCCCGTCCGCCAGCACCCGGCCGGTGTCCGGCCGCAGCAGGCCCGCCAGGGCGCGCAGCACCGTGGACTTCCCGCAGCCGGAGGGTCCGGTGAGGATCAGGATCTCGCCCGGTCGCACAGTCAGCGACAGGTCGCTGATCACCGGCGCGACCGTGTACGACAGCCCGACCCGGTCCAGGGTCAGATCGATTCCGGCGGTGCTCATTTCACGGACTCCTCACCGCGGGGCAGCCAGTGCGTGACGCGCCGCCCGAGCAGTTCCACGGCGGCGGAGGTGGTGTAGCCGAGCACGCCGATGGTGATGATGCCGACGAAGACGCCCGGGTAGTCGACGATGGTGTACGCCTGCCAGGTGCGGTAGCCGACGCCCAGCCGGCCCGAGATCATCTCGGCCGAGACCACGCAGATCCAGGCCACGCCGATGCCGGTCGACAGTCCGCCGAAGACGCCGGGCAGGCTGCCCGGCAGCACGACTCGCCACAGCACGTCCCAGCGCGTCCCGCCCTGTGTCCGCACCGATTCCTCCCAGATGACCGGCAGCGCGCGCACCGCGTGCCGGGTGGCGACCATGACGGGGAAGTACGCGGCCAGGAAGGTGATGAACACGATTCCCGCCTCGTCGTCGGGGAACATCAGAATGGCCACCGGCACGATGGCGATGGCCGGAATCGGCCGGGCCAGCTCGGTGAGCGGCCCCAGCGTGTCGGCGATCCACCGCGAACGCCCCAGCGCCACACCGGATGCCACCCCGGCGACGGCCGCCAACCCGAATCCGGTGAGGATTCGGATGAGCGACTGCCCCAGATCGAGATAGTAGGTGTCGGTCCCCAGTTGATGCTGAAACGCCCGCACGATCTGCGTCACCGTCGGCAGGGTGTCGAACCGCACCCAGAGCCGGAGGTGGGAGGCGGTCAGAAACTGCCAGACACCCACCGCGGCCAGCACAGACAGCGCGCGCACCAGGCGCGACCGCCATACCGTCCGGCCGGCCCCGGAGCCGGCCGCGCCCACCGCCCGTGCGGGTGCGGCGGCCGGCGACGCCGGACGGGCCGCTACCGCCGTGGACGCGGTCATCGTCCAACTCCGTTGCGCCACCGAATGCTTCGGCCCGCTTCGGCCGTTCGCCGCCGACCCGGGATCACATCGTTCCGCGGCCGGGCGCTCACGGCCGGACCTCGCTGACGGCCTGGTCGAAGGACACCGTCACACCCGACGGGTGTCCGCCCAGATAGCGCTGCACGGCCGGCGCGGTCGTGAAGGGCAGGTAGCTGTCCCCGTCGCGGACCCACAGCGCCTTGTCGGCGAACCAGCGGGTGCCGAGTTCGGCATCCGGCACGTAGGCGGCGCGGACCGTCTTCCCCTGTGCCCGCGCCTGTTTGATCGCGCGGAGCAGGCTGGTGGGGTCGGCGGCGGGCTGGGTGACGTCCTGGCCGGTGAGCCAGATCTCGCCGGCCAGCGCCGGATTGTCGGCAGCCCGGTTGGCCACCGGATCGGTGCCGGCGACGGGGGCGGGGTTGGTGGTGCGCGCCAGCTCCGCGTCGTAGTTCAGGCCCCGTTCCGCGAACGCCTGCTTCAGCGCGGCCGGGTCGACGAACCTGTCGATGTCGAGGTCGGCGAAGTCGCCGATCGACTTCAGGTACGGCACATCACCTTTGAACGCGGCGATGAGCGCGGGCTTCAGCGTGGTGTCGAAGGAGGTTCCGCCCGGCCCGTTGTACAGGTACACGACCTCCGGGGCCAGCCCGGCGTTGTCGGCGACCACCTGCGCCGCTTCCAGGGGGTGCTGGTGGATGAAATCGGTGGCGTCCAGCTGGGCCTGCAGGAAGGCATCGAGCACCTCGGGATGCTGCGCGGCGTAGTCGCGGCGGGCGACCACGCCGTGGAAGGTCGGGACGTTCAGTTCCGCGCCGTCGTAGAGCAGCCTGGCCTTGTTCTGGAAGACCAGCAGCCCGGGCCAGGCCACGAACTGCGACAGCGCCGCCACCTGCCCGGATTCCAGTGCGGAGGAACCGATCTGGGGCTGCTGATTGAGCACCTCGACTCCGGACTTGGGGTCGATGCCCGCGCGGGTCAGCGCCTGCACCAGGGTGCCGTGCCCGGCGGAGCCCACGCTGGCCGAGATCTTCCGACCGGCCAGGTCGTTCAGGGATTGCGCCTTGGAGTCGGGAGCTACCACCACCATATTGAGCGCGCCCTTGGGGTTGTAGCCGGTGATCGAGACCAGTTCGGTCTTCGATCGCTCGCTCGCCTGGGTACGGGAGCCATTGATGAGCAGCGGATAGTCGCCCATCGAGCCGATGTCGATCTTCTCGGCCACCATCTGCGCGGTGATGGGCGCGCCGGTGTCGTAGTCCTGCCATTCCACCGCGTACTTCTTGCCGCCCGCGGCGCTCAGGGTGTTCAGGCGCTGTTCCAGAAAGCCCTTGGCCTTCAACAGGGTTCCGGCGGTGACGGTATTGATGGTCTTGGACTGGTAGCCGATGACGACCTTGACGGTGTCACCGTCGCCCGTGCTCTCGAGCGAGCAGCCGGACGCGGTCAGGGCGAGGGCGGCGGCCAGGGCGGCCGTAGCGAGGCGGGCGGGGCGGTTCTCACGAAGGGTCGACAGCATGGGTTTCCTCAACGCAGCAGGTAGGGCATGTTGACGGTGACGGCGCCGGTGGGACAGCGGGCCGCGCAGGGGCCGCAGTACCAGCACTCGTCGACGTGCATGTACGCCTTGCCGTTGTCCGGGTTGATCGCCAGCGAATCCAGCGGGCAGATCTCCACGCACAGCGTGCAGCCCTGGATGCACAGCGATTCGTCGATGGTCACGGGCACGTCGGCCCGGTGCTCGACCACAGCCATCTAGATCAACCTCCAGTCGGTGCCCGCTTCGGCACCGGGTGAGCGCTCCGGTGGCCGGATCAGGCTGCCGCGCATGGTGATCCGGTCTCCGCGCATGCGGATGTATTCCAGGTCGACCGGGCGGCCGTCCTCGAGTTTGGTGAGCCGCTCGAGCAGCAGCAGCGCGCCGCCCTCCGGCATCTGCAGGGTCATGGCCGAATGGGCGTCGGCGGTGATGGCCTCGAGCGCGAGATCGGCGGATCCGAGTGGGCCGCCGCTGATCTGCTCGATGAGGGCGAAGACGTCATTGCTCTCGAGATCGCGGGTGACGACCTCGTCGCCGATGTCGGGGGCCAGATAGGTGAGGTCCAGGCTCAACGGCAGGTCGCCGAGGTATCGCAGGCGCTCGATGTACACCGCCTGTTCGCCGGGTTCGAGCCGCAGCTTGCGGGCGACCGCGGGCGGCGGCAGCAGCCGCCGGGCCGCACGCACCTCATTGCGGACCTCGCCGTGTCCGCGCAGGGTCTCCTTCAGACCGAGCAGGGCGTCGAGTCCGTGGTCGTATTTGCGCTGGGCGACATGGGTGCCGATCTTCGGGGCGCGTTCGATCAGGCCCTCGTCCTTGAGCAGGGTGAGGGCGTCGCGAATCGTGTTCCGCGACACCGCGAATTCAGCGGCCAGCTCGTGTTCCGGGGACAGCGCCCCCTCGAACGCGCCCGCGTGAATCTGCTGACGCAGCACATCCGCCACCTGACGGGCACGATCGGCCCGGCGCAGGGGTGCGCGCAGCGGTACCGGTTCCGGCGACACCTCGACTCCTCTCAACGCCTTTGACCTGTGGTTTCAGAACTGTAGAGGCGATGCGGGAGGGCACCGGGGCACGCACCGGAGGGCCGCGCGGGCGGTGCGTTTCTACGCCGCCCGGCCGTCCGCGCGGCCTGCCGAAATGCCGGTGATTCGAGCTATTGCGCCACCGCGACCGCGGGTGGCGGACTTGGAATCACGCTGAGCGGAATGCGTGCACCGGACCCGGGTCCGGAGTGGGCTCGGGGCAGGCCCGCTTTCTCGAGATGCGGGACGGCGACGTGGCGTGCACCACATTTTCCGTCGGCTCTGCGCGACCGGTTCGGTGGCGTGAAATATCAACCGGCACAAAAGATTCGGCCGTACGGCAGGTTGTTCGGAGGGTTTGCAGCCGAGACGGGCCGACAGGCCCGAGGCTGCCGGGACGGACGCGCGCGCCTTCCGTTCGTCGTGATCGGAATGATACTTTGATCCTATGTCTGCCAGTCGCCCTCTCTCCGCGCCGCGGGTCACCTACGTGACCATCGCGCTGGGCGTTCGGCTGCCGCGGCAACGGGAACTGTGTTGTCCCTGCCGTCGCGCAGCCGAGTTCTGACCCGGATCGTTCAAGCCTCACCGCCCACCCGGATCCGGGTTCCTCGCTGCACCGCTGATTCCTCCATGTAGGCATTCGTCCCCCTGTCGGCAGGCGGGACCGCAGCAAGGATTGCGAAAAGTGTCCAGCCCCACGCTCGAACGTCCCCATACCGCCGTCTCCACCGCGACCGCACGGCTGGCTCCGGCCCGCCCGGCGGTGCCGCCGGAGCTGCGCATCACCGACAATCCGGCGGCCGCCGTGCTGCGCGCCGCCACCCGCGGACCCATCTTCCGCGATATCGCCGCACAGGCCACGGGTCTGAGCATCGCCACCGTGAATCGCCAAGTGTCCGCGCTGCTTTCGGCCGGACTGCTGCGCGAGCGCGCCGATCTGACCGCGTCCGGCGCGGTGGGCCGCCCGCGGGTGCCGTTCGAGGTCGACACCGACACCTACGTGACGCTGGGTGTGCACATCGGCTTCACCGTCACCCGCATCGTGGCCGCGGACCTGTCCGGCCGCATTCTGGGCGGACTCGAAATCGCCACGCCCCAAACGGGTCAGGACGCGGCGCTGACCATAGTGGCCCGCAGCGCCAAGGCGTTCCTGGACCGGCTGCCGCGGCGGCGGCCGCTGTGGACCGGCGTGGCGCTGGCCGGGCGGGTGGATCCCGCCGCGGGCGTGGTGGACCATCCCCGCCTGGGCTGGCAGGCCGCGCCGGTGGCGGCGGTCTTCAGCAGCGTGCTGGATCTGCCGGTCTCGGTGTCCGCGCACGTCGAGGCGATGGCGGCGGCGGAGCTGCTGCTCACCCCGCGCGAGCCGGGTGAGGAGGCGCGACCGGGCAGCAGCCTGTTCGTCTACGCCCGCGAAACCGCCGGTG
The DNA here is from genome assembly GCF_053601595.1 of Nocardia sp. NPDC004711. Taxonomy (NCBI): domain Bacteria; kingdom Bacillati; phylum Actinomycetota; class Actinomycetes; order Mycobacteriales; family Nocardiaceae; genus Nocardia; species Nocardia sp. NPDC004711. The sequence goes on from NZ_JBSGCB010000008.1 coordinate 233,061, forward strand.
TGGCAGTGACATTGCACGATCGGGTGCACACGCCCGCCAACGGCCCCGGCTCGATCGCGCACCTGCCGACCGGCTCGGAGGTGGATTGCACCTGCGGCCGGCGCGGCTGCTTGGAGGCCGCCATCGGTGAGCGCGCCCTGCTGGAGCGCGCGGTGCGCAAGGGCGTACTGCCCAAGCCGGAGGCCCCGCGTCGCCCGGCGATCACCGATCTGTACCGGGCCGCGGACTCGGGCAATGCCGCCGCCCGTGACCTGCTCGTCGAGCGGGCCGAAATCCTGGGCCGCACGGCGGCTCTGGTGCGCGACATGTTCAATCCGGACCGGGTGGTGCTGGGCGGTCAGGCGTTCACCGGCTGGCGGCCCGGCATGGAGCGGGTCGCCAAGGCCTTCGCGGAGTCGACCACCCTGCCCGCGGCGGATCTGCGGATCAGCCGATTCGGCGGACGGGTGCAGGAATTCGCGGCGGCGGTGACGTCGGTGAGCGTGTTCTACGCCGATCCGCTGTCGGCCATGCGCCGGGCCACCCGGGCCCGCTAGCCCGATACGACGAAATCCCCGCCGGCGCGTCCGGCGGGGATTTCCTTGTGGCCGAAGGGGGTCGGGCCGGACGGTCCACGGTCCGGCCCGGCCCCCGGTCCCGCAAGCACGCGAGGCCCTTGCGCGCACTGCGGGTTTCCCCGCCGCCCGCCCCGGAGTCCCCTTCCGGGCGGGCGGCGGTGGTCTCAGGCGGCGCGCACCTGCGGGGACAGTCCCCACTCGCGAGCCAGCAGGCGGTGCGAGTTCACCCGGTTCTCATGGTCGAAAGTCACGCTGGTGACCAGGATTTCGTCCGCCCCGGTGAGCCGTTGCAGGGCGCGCAGGCGTTCGGCGACGGTGGCCGGGGAACCGACGAACTGGGTGGTGATCCGGTCGTCGACCAGGCGGCGCTGCTGGTCGGGCAGTGGCGGCGCGGTGTCGGGATCGAGGTATTCCGCCGCGCCCGCACCGCTGCGAATGCTGTAGACCCAGTGGCCGTAGGTGGCGGCCAGGTGCTGGGCGGTGGCGTCGTCCGCGGCGACCACCACATCGGCGGAGACCACCAGGTACGGGCGTGGGAAGCGGGCGGACGGGCGGAAGGCCGCGCGGTAGGCCTCGACCGTCTCCACGACGGTGCCCGGCGAGACGTGATAGTTCGCCGCGAACGGCAGGCCCAATCGCCCTGCCAGCTGTGCACTTTCACCACCGCTGCTGCCGAACAGCCAGGGCTGCACATCGGCGCCCTCGCCGGGGACGGCGTGCAGCTCGACGCCGTCGGGCGTGACATAGGTACCGTCGAGCAGCGCGAGAATCTCCGCGATCTGCTCGGTGTAGGGCAGCGGTTGCGCGCCCGGCAGGTGCAACGCGCCCAAACCCGCTCGCACCCTGGAGAAGTCGAGCAGCTGGCCGGGGAAGAACGGGGGCGGGATGACCACGCCGTCACGAACCTCGGTGGGGCGATCCGGCGCGGGCACCGGCGGCACACCCGCCGACCGCACCTGGTCCGCACGGTGACCGGAGCGCCCCAGCCCCAGGTCCAGGCGACCCGGGTAGAGGGCGTCGATGGTGCCGAAGGCCTCCACCACCGAGATCGAGGTGTGGTGCCCGAGCTGCACGGCCGCCGACCCGACGCGAATGGATTCGGTTGCGGCGGCGATCAATCCGATCAGCGTGGTCGGCGCGGCGCCGGCCACCTTCACGAAGTGATGCTCGGCGACCCAGAACCGGTGGTAGCCGAGCCGTTCGGCCTGCTGGGCCAGGTCGATACTGTTGCGCACCGCCTGCTGCGGCGTGGAGCCGGCGCTGATCGGGGCCAGGTCCAGGACGGATAGCGGAATGGTCATGCGGTGTGCTCCTTACGCGGATCCTGTTCGCCCGCTTCGACGGCCAGCGGGAGCCGGTTCTCGGCCGGAGCGACCGGGCAGGTGGCGTAGTCGGTGAACGCGCAGGGCAGATTGACCGCGCGATTGAAGTCGAGGACCACGGTGCCGTCGGCGGCGGGCCGGGACAGATCCAGCCGCCGCACGCCGCCGTAGGTGGTGACGCCGCTGGTGGCGTCGGTGAAGAGCACGTGCAGGCCGCGCGTCTGGTTACCGAAGACGACGAGTTGCCGCTGCTCGCCGTCCAGTTCGACGGTCACGGTTCCGGTGGCGGCGTGGTGGTGTTCGAGGCCCTCGACCACCGCACCCGTGGTGACCACCCGGGCCACCTCGAAGGGTTCGAACCGGCCGGTCACGACCCAGGCCGGATCCGGCCGGTAGACCGGGATCTCGGTGAAGGCCGCCAGGGCCGGCGACGCCGGATCGTGGACACGCAGCGCGAACTGCCCGGTCCGGCGGATCACCTCGATGACACGGTCACCGGTGCGGACCTCGAGCCCCGGGGCGCCCTCGCCCGGGGTGAGCACCGCCGAACCGGCGAGTGCCGCGCCGTTCAGCAGCAGCTGCCCGGCCTCCTCGGATCCCACTGTCACATGGACGTTCTCGCCCTCGGCGCGCCAGCGGCCGGGCAGGCCGTCGACGGTCTCGTCGTGCTCCCCGAGCCAGTGCAGGCCGGTCAGGCTGAGCCAGCCCAGCGGTTGGCGGGCCCAGGCGGCTCGTTCGGCGCGGAACGCGGCCCACTGCTGGTCGAATTCGGTGGCGGTGGCGGTCATGAGGCGCGGACTCCTTCGGTGCCGTGGTGGGGGTGGCGCAGACCCAGGTGGTCACGCAGGGTCGTGCCGGTGTACTCGGTGCGGAAACTGCCCAGGGACTGCAGTTCCGGGACGACCTTCTCGACTAACTCGTCGAGACCGGTCGGTGTGAGATGCGGGACCAGCACGAAACCGTCGGCGGCATCGGACTGGACGTAGTGGTCGATCTCGGCGGCCACCTGCCGGGGCGTGCCCACGAACTGCCGGCGGGCGGTGGTCGCGATGATGAGCTCGCCAATGGAGAGCTGCTCTGCCTCGGCCCTGGCCCGCCACGCCTCCGCGATGGCGCGCGGATCGCGAGCGTGCCGGACCCTGCCCCGGGTGATGTTCACATCCTCGGCCGGATCGATGTCCGGCAGCGGGCCGTCCGGATCGTAGGCGGAAAGGTCACGGCCCCAGACCTGTTCGAGGAAGGCGATCGCGGTCTGCGGCGTCACCTGCTGCCGGCGGATGCGATCGGCGCGGTGCACCGCTACCCGGGTGCTGTGCGGATCGGCCGCGCGCACCGCCACCGGCGGCTGCCCCTGCGGCGGACGCGGGGTGATGGACGGGCCCTTCACCGAGAAGTGCTCACCGGCGACGTCGATGTAGTGCAGTTTGTCGCGGTCGATGAAGCGGCCGGTGGACGTATCACGGATCTCGGCGTCGTCCTCCCAGCTGTCCCACAGCCGCGACACCACCTCGACGGCCTCGTCCGCCTCCCGCCAGCGGGAGCGGGCATCGAAGAGGTCCTCGGCGCGGGAGTCGGCGCGCCGCCAGGAGGCCGGGTGCACGCCGGCGCCGGACAGTTCCAGGCCCAGCAGCAGCGGAGGGAGATGCGGCATCAGGCTGTCCTTTCGAGCGGAAGGGGGACCTCGGGCGGGGTCGCCCGGGGGACGGCCGCGAGCAACTCGCGGGTGTAGTCGGTCTGCGGATTGTCGAAAAGCTCTGCGGTGGTGGCAGTTTCGACCACACACCCCTGGCGCATGACGGCCACGCGGTCGGCCAGGCGGCGGACCACGGCCAGGTCATGGGAGATGAACAGGTAGGCCAGGTCCAGGTCGGTCTGCAGCCGTTCGAGCAGATCCAGGATCTGGGCCTGCACCGAGACGTCCAGGGCCGACACCGGTTCGTCGAGAACGATCAGGTCCGGGCGCAGGGCCAGCGCGCGGGCGATGGCGACGCGCTGCCGCTGGCCGCCGGAAAGCTCGGCGGGGCGGCGATCCAGGTAGGCGCCCGGCAGCGCGACCTGGTCCAGGAGTTCGGCGGCCGTCGCGCGGCGGGACCGGCGATCGCCGATTCCGAACGCCTGCAAGGGTTCCGACACGATCGTGCCGATACTCAGCTTGGGGTTCAGCGACACGTACGGGTTCTGATAGACGACCTGGACGCGGCGGCGGAGCGCCCGCAGCCCGGCCCCTTTCAGCGCGGTGATGTCCTGCCCGTCGAAGGTGACGGTGCCCGCGTCCGGTGCGGCCAGCCGGGCGATGATGCGGGCGGTGGTGGACTTGCCCGAACCGGATTCGCCGACCACGGCCAGGGTTTCGCCCCGATTGATCTCCAAGGACACGTCGTCGACCGCGGCGACCGTGAAATCCCCGGCGACACCGAAGGATTTGCGCAGCCCGGTCGCCGACACCAGCGGCGTCGCGGGCTCGCGGACGGGTCGCGGATGCTGACCCCGGTCGAGGGTGGGGGCGGCGGCGATCAACCGCTTCGTGTACTCGTGCTGTGGCTTGCCGAGTACCTCTGCCGCCGTGCCCGTTTCGACGATCAGTCCGTTCTGCATGACCGCGATGCGGTCCGCGCGTTCGGCGGCCACCGCCAGGTCGTGGGTGATGAGCAGGACCGCCGCACCGGATTCCGCGGTGCGCTGCGCGAGGTGGTCGAGAATACGACGCTGCACGGTGACGTCGAGAGCGCTGGTCGGCTCGTCGGCGATCACCAGTTCGGGGCCACCGGCCAGGGCGATGCCGATCAGCACACGCTGGCGCTGGCCGCCGGACAGGTCCTGGGGATATTGCCCGGCCCGCACCTCCGGCCGATCCAGTCCGGCCTGCTCCAGAATCCGCACCGCCTCGAGCCGGGCGGTGCGTCGATCCGCCCGGCCGTGAATGCGCAGCACCTCCCCCACCTGATCGCCGATGCGCAGCACCGGATTCAGCGAGGTGCCCGGGTCCTGCGGGACCAGGCCGATGCGCGCACCCCGGATCCGTTGCAGCGCCCGCTGCGAGGCGTGCTCGAGGCGCTCCCCGGCGAAGCCGATCGCACCCGCCGTGATCCGGCCGCCGTCCAGCAGCCCGATCACCGCGTGCGCGAGAGTCGACTTGCCCGAACCGGATTCGCCCACCAGCGCGACCGTCTCACCGCGCCGCACCTGCAGCGAGACGCCGCGCACGGCAGCCGTCGTCCCGGTACTGCCCCGGTATTCGACCCGCAGTCCCTCGATACTCAACAGCAGATCGGTCATCGGGCACCGTCCTGCTGCAGTGCGCGGGCGATCCGCTGGGTGGACAGCACCAGCACGACGATCACCAGCCCGGGCATGGTCGTCAGCCACCACGCGGTGGCCAGGAACCCGCGGCCGTCGGACACCAGCGATCCCCATTCCGGCGTCGGCGGCACCGCGCCGTAGCCGAGGAAGCTCAGCGAGGCCACGAACAGCACCGCGACCCCGAAGTCCACCGCCGCCAGCGCCGCCACCGGACCGTAGGCATTGCGCAGCACATGACGGAACAACACCGTGTGCCAGCGCACCCCGGAGGCGAAGGCCGCCTCCACATACGGGGCCCGCCGCACCCGCAGCACCTCGCCCCGCATCACCCGCGCGAACCGGGCGATGAGCGAAACACCCACGGCGATGGCCACATTGCGGGTGCCCAGCCCCAGCACGGTGATCATGGCGAGCGCGACGAGCAGATCCGGTATGGACAGCAACACGTCGACCACCCGCATGATCGCCGTGTCCACCGCGCCGCCCGCCGTGCCCGCCACCAGCCCCAGTAGCGAGCCCGCGATCAGCCCGAGCAGCACCGCGAACACGGTCGCGCTCACCGAGAGACCGGTGCCGTGCACCACGCGGGCGTACAGGTCCCGGCCGAGATGGTCGGTCCCGAACCAGTGCCCCGCGCTGGGCCCGCGCAGCTTCTGCGCCGGCACGCCGCGCAGGGGATCGCTACCGGCGAATGCCGCCGGGGCGATCGCCCATGCCAGCACCAGGAGCACCACAGCACTCGCCGCCAACAGTCCGAAATTTCCGCGCACCCACGCCACTGCGCGCCGCATCGGGACGATCGGCAGCGATGGCGTATCCGACAGCGCCACAGCGTCAGACATGATCGGGCCACCTACTTTCGCACGCCCGCCGACTCAGCGCGGGTGCCGGCCACGGCAACAGGTCCTCACGCATCGGACGCCTCCTCTTCGCCGACCCAGTAGGCGATGCCGGGATCGAGGAGCGGGTGGGTCAGGGTGATGACTCGCAGCCGGGAGCGCGGGCCGGAGGGGACGCGCAGGTTGTCGCGCAGGTTCCGGATCAGGTGAGCGGGCAGGAGGTCAGGCATGGGCGCGCTCCTTGCGGGTATCCCGGTGCGCCACACGGGGATCCAAGAGTGGATAGGCGAGATCGATGAGGAGGTTGACCGTGACGAAGACCAGCGCGGCGAACACGACGATGCCCTGCACCACCGGAATGTCCTGGTTCAGCACCGATTCCTGGGTGAGGCGGCCCAGTCCCGGCCGGGAGAACACGGTCTCGGTGACGACCGAGCCCGCCAGCACCTGGCCGACCCACAGGCCCGCCACCGTGAACGCGGGGGTCGCGGCGGGCCGCAGCACGTGGCGCAGCTGCACCCACCAGCGCGACGCGCCCTTGGCGAAGGCCACCGCCACGAACGGCTGCCGCCAGGTGGCGACCAGGCTGCTGTAGAGCACCTGGGCAATCACCGCGCCGACCGGGATGGCGATGGTGACCGCGGGCAGGATGGTGCCGCTGAACCCGGTCCCGCCGAGCGCGGGCACCAGCCGTAACCGGAACGAGAACAGCTGCAGCAGCAGCAATCCCACCCAGAAGCCGGGCATGGAAGCCCCGATCGGCGGCAGCGCGGTGAGCAATCCGCGCAGCCAGGGCCGCTCGGTGTAGGCGGCGGCCAGGGCGAGCCCGGTGCCGCCGAGCACCGCCAGCAGCAGGCCGAGCCCGGCCAGCGCGAGGGTCGAGGGCAGCGCCTCGGCCACGGCGCGGGCGACGGTCTGGCCGCTGAAGATGGAATGGCCCAGATCGCCGCGCACCGCGTGGGTGAGCGCCGTCCAGTACTGCGTCCAGAGCGGTTGGTCCAGGCCGTATCTGGCCCGCATCTCCGCGATGGCCGCCGCGTCCACGGGGGTGCCGGTGGCGGTATTGGCGGCTATCTCCACCGGATCGCCCGGCAGCAGGTACAGCACCACGAACGACAGCGTGAACGCCGCCCACAGCACGCCTACCGCCTGGAGTACCCGTCCGATCACATAGCGGCCCATGGAATTACCGCTGCAGCCAGGTGTCATGGAACTGCAACCGGGCCGACGCCTCGAACTTCACCCCGGCCACGCCCTTGCCCACGCCGATCGCCTGGGACAGTTCGATGGTCGGAATCCACAGGCCCTGATCCAGCACCGCCGACTGGGCGTCGCCGATGACGCGGGCCCGCGTGGCCGGGTCGGTGGCCGACAGCTGCTGGGCGAGCAGGGAGTCCAGCGGCTCGGCCGGGCCGCGGGCGTTCAGGTTGCGCTGGTCCACCGCGAAGGTGGTGCGCAGGATGTCGCCGTCGGCACGGGTGGAGTTGTAGTAGTCGAAGTCGAAGTCCTTGTTGTTCTGGCGCACATTCGATTCCGCCACCGACAGCGGCTCCAGGCCGAGATCGAATCCGACCGCCTTCAATTGCTGCTGGGTCAGTTCGAGGATGGCCTGATTACCCGCGAAGACCGCGGAGAAGATGACGCCCGCAGCCAGCCGCTGGCCGTCCTTGACCCGGATCCCGTCCGCGCCGGGCACCCATCCGGCCTGGTCGAGGAGCTTCTTCGCCGCGTCCGGGTCGTACTTCACCCGGGATGAAAGATCCACATACCCCGGGGTTTTCGAGGCGAGCACACTGGTGGCCGGTTTGAACTGCGGGCCCAGCACGGTGTCCACCAGTTCCTTACGGTCGAGGGCGGGCACCAGCGCCGCCCGCACCGCCGGGTCCCGCAGCGGTCCGCGGGTGACATTCACCTGGAGGCCGAACGGCACGCCCGGATTCGCGGTGAACTGCACCCGGCCACCACCCGCTTCGATCTGCGAAACATCTTGCGGCAGGGCGTCACTGATGGCATCGAGCTGACCGGAGGCGAGACTGCCGGTGCGGACCCCCGACTCCGGGACCACGGTGAACACGATCTTGTCCAGGTACGCCTCACCCTGTCCGGCGAAGACCGCAGAGCCCCAGGCATATCCGGCGCGCTTGGCCAGCGTGGCCGAGGCGTTCTGCTTCCATTCCGCATAGGTGAACGGGCCGCTGCCGATATTCGCGCCCAGGCAGCGGTCGTCGGCGGGCTTGGCGACCGAGGCGTCGGACTGGATCCCCAGCTGCGGCGTCGACGTCGCCTGCAGGAACTGGGCATTCGGCGCCGCGAAGTCCACCCGCACCGTGCGCGGATCCACCACCGTGCTGCCGGTGTATCCGGCCAGGTAGCTCGCGGCCAGCGGCGCCTTGGCCCCGCCGAGCGCGACAATGGAATCGAAGTTCTTGCGCACCGAGTCCGCGGTGAGCGGGGTACCGTCGCTGAAGGTAATGCCGTCCTTCAGGTGGAACGTGAACGACTTGGCGTCCGGGGAAACCGTCCAGCTGTCGGCCAGCCACGGCTTCAACGCACCGGTTTCCGGGTCCTGATCGACCAGTGAGTCGACAACCTGCCGGGTCACGTAGATGGTCTGATTCGTGGCGGACTGCGCGGGATCCGAGCAGGTCGGGGCCGACGACAGACCGTAGCGCAGGGTGCCGCCGGACTGCGGCGGGCCCGACGGCTCGCCATTGCCACCGGCGGTACCGCCGCCACCGCACGCGGTCAGCGCGAGGCTGGCGGCCAGCGCGCCCGCGAGCGCGAGGGGACGGGTCGCGCGGGCGGCGAGGGGGTGATTCATGCGGGGTCTCCGGACAGGTAGCGATCGCCGCCCAGCGGGCGGCTCGGAATGCGGTGGCGCAGTTCGGATGCGACCTCGGCCTGGAACAGCTCGAGGCTGTCGCGATGCTGGGCCTCGGTGCGGCCGTCGGCGTCGGCGCTCAGGTGGATCACCTCGTGGCCGAACCGCTCGTGATAGCGGCTCACCTTTTCCAGCACCTGTTCCGGGCTGCCGATGAGCGCCGAGGAGCGTGCGACGAAATCCTCCACCGTCTCGAAGACGATGGGTACGCCGAACTTCCGGGCCACGGCCTGACGGGCCTCGAAGACCGGGCGATACAGGTCCACGGCCTGCTGCGAGGTCCGGGTCACCAGAAAGCCCGCCGTACCCGCGCCCACCAGCGCCTCGGCCGGATCGTGCCCGTAGGCCGCCCAGCGTTCCCGGTAGTGGTCCACCAGTTCCGCGTACGGCTCGATCGGATAGGTGACATTCGCCGAGAACAGCGGATCCCCGTGGAGCGCCGCGTAATCCGCGGATTCCCGGCTGGTCGCGCTGCCGTGCCAGATGCGCAGGCGCGGTTGCAGCGGCCGGGGCAGCGCCTTGGCCTCGGTCAGCGCCGGCCGGAAGCGGCCGGACCAGGTCACGCTGTCGCTGTCCCAGAGCTTGCGGAACAGCTCGTAGCCCTCGCGATTGCGATCCCACTGGTCATCGGTGGTGACGTGGAACAGCTTGGCCTGCGCCGCGCCATTGCCCTTGCCGATGATCAGTTCCAGGCGCCCGTCGGAGAGATTGTCCAGGGTGGAGTAGTCCTCGAACGCGCGCACCGGATCCAGCAGGCTCAGCGTGGTGACACCGGTGAACAGGGCCAGGCGTGAGGTGACCGCGGCGATGTGACTCAGCACCACCGGCGGGGCGGCGGAGATGAACGGATCCTCGTGCCGCTCCCCCACCGCGAAGCCGTCGTACCCGAGGTCCTCGGCCAGCCGGGCGCTGTCGACCACGCGGCGCAACCGCTGGCGGGGCGTCTCGGCAGTGCCGGTCACCGGGTCGAGGGTGTGCGTGATCAGGGTCAGGAGCAGGAACTTCATGCCGGGACCGCCGCGGTGTCGCCGGAGCGCCGGCCGGCGGCGACGTACTTCTCGAACGGGTGCACGTGCCCGACCTCCTTGACGATGTCGCGCGGCAGCGCGGTGTAGCCCGCGGCCGCGTACAGCGCCACAGCCTCCGGCTGACGCGGACCGGTGGTCAGGTAGATGCGCCGGTAGCCGCGCCGGGCGATCTCGGCCTCCAGCTGCTCCAGCACGAACCGGCCCAGCCCCCGGCGGCGGTGCGCGCTCGACGTCCAGATCCGTTTCAGCTCCGCGGTTTCCGCGTCGAAGCGCTGGAAGGCGCCGCCCGCCACCGGTTCGCCGTCCTCCACCACGATCAGCAGATCGCCGTGCGGCGGCGCGAAATGACTGGCCGAATAGCCGGTCAGATCCGCGTGCACCTCGCCCGGGGTACGGCCGTAGCGGCTGCTGTATTCGATGGCCAGCTCCGCCAGCAGCGGCGCGGCCAGCGGATCGTGCTGAGCGACGTGGAATACGGTGCGCGACACGCTCATCCCTTCTTCTTGGGTAGTCCGGGCGGATTGATCCGCGACTGCGGCACGGCCTCGTTACCGAGGCCCCAGCGGTCGAGGACCTGTTTGTAGGTCCCGTGGT
>NZ_JBSGCB010000009.1:0-232780 GCF_053601595.1 Nocardia sp. NPDC004711
GTGGCCATCAATGAATGATGGCCACCGCCGCTGCGTTTTCTGCATGTCTCCTTCGGCAACTGTTCTTGTCTCCTTGCCCGGCAGTAAGGAGACAGCCGTAACTGCGCGTGATGGGCGGGAGACGCCAACAATGTTGCAAGCCCGCGAACAACCCCCTGCCTGTCATATTCAGGAAGGTTCGGGTTGTGGGTGCGGGGCGGCGGGGGCGACGAGGTAGTGGCGGCCCGGGATTATCTGCGGCCGATACCGTACGGCTGGGTCGCAGACGACGGGACGGTCAGCCGGGCCGGCGATGATGATGATGGGGCTTGATTTCGGGGTCTGCATGCATTTCTCCGTGGGCAGGTTATTCACCGAGGTGGGTGATGGGGCCGAATTGGCGTTCGTAGTTGCTCATGCTGTCGTTGAGGGTTTGCATGAGCCGGAAGATCAGCGCGGGTGGGAACTTCACCCGGGAGGTGACCTGCACCGGTTGTCGCATCGTGGGTTGACCGGCCGGGTTGACAGCGCCCGGTTCGGTGGGCAGGTAGACCAGGCAATCGAGGGTGAAGTCGGTGCGGTTGTACCAGCAGGTGAACCCGTTGGCGTACACCCCGGCACTGACGGTCTCCGGCACGATGACCTCGACGTCGACATCGGATTCGTCCGCGGGCGGCGGAACGGGGCCACTCACCGCGAACCTCCTCGGTAGCAGGGCCGGCGAACCGGCCACACCGGGTGCCCGGTGTGGCCGGTCGCCAGAACTGTGGTCACTGCGTCATCCTCGCCGGGTCAGCGGCCCTGCTGGAGGCGGGCTTGCTGGCGGATCTGGTGGAGCTGTATCTCCCACTGACCGGCGCGGTCCTGCGCCCGGTTGGCCTGTTCCTCGGCCTGCTGCGCCAACTGGGTGGCCTGGTCGGCCTGCTCCTGGGCGGTGCTGGCCCGTTGCTGGGATTGATTGGCCTCGCCCTGGGCCTGCTGGGCCTGGCTTTGCGCCCGGTCGGCCTCGCTCTGGGCCTGCTGGGCCTGGTTGGTGGCCAGCATCGCCTGCTGGCGGGCCTGCTGTGCCTGCTGGTTGGCCTGGTTGGCGTCCTGCTGCGCATGCTGGGCCTGATGCTGCACCTGCCGGGCCTGCGCCTGCGCCTGGCGTGCGAGACCCGAGGCCTGCATCGCGTACTGGCGGGCGCTCTGTGCCTCCTGCCGGGCTTCGTCCATCCGCATCCGCAGCAATTCCACTTCCGCCTGTACGTCGATATCCCCGCGTCGAGCTTCCGCCGTCGCAGAACCGCTGGTTTCCTGTGCCATGTTCGAGCTCCCTTTCAACGATGTGTGGATTGAGACACTGAGGTTGTTGCGGGAAGAACTCGTGTGACCGGTGCCATTCTGCCCAATCCATCACCGCACGTCAGTAACTTTTCGGCAACCAGTACGCAAAGCCGACGAAACATACCCAAACCCGGGCTCGGGGGAGAACGGACCAGCGGGAACAGCAATACGCGATGGAAGCCACTCGCGGGGGCGTGACAGTACCTCGAACAGCCGAACCGGCCCGCCCCGTCGCTGTCCTCGGCAGTCGGGTTGACATCCTCGGCAACCGATTCCGCCAATCGGTGGGCCGCTAGTGGGCGAACGGCTACGGGCCGTAGCTGACAATGAATCCAGATGTCTTGCGTGAGCACGGATTTCGCGAAAGCCGGCCCTCATGCAAGCCGGCATGGCGGCATCGCTGCAGCCACCGTCGTCGAACGTACGGTTGACGCCGCTGCATCAGTAGTTGCGGGAACTCAGTGCCGGGTGGTTTGCGAGCGGTGGGAAAAGTGTGCTTTCTCGGCCTGTTCCATCAGACGCATGAACTGGTCGGTCTGCAGGTGGACGAGCGTCTCATGATCACCGGCCTCGAAGTAGATATCCGGCTGCGTGGTGAGGCTCTCGTCCATCAGTGTCGTCATGCCGTAGGCGGTGCACATGGGCGGGATAGCGCCGACTTCGCAGTCCGTGAAGGTTTCCCGGAAGTTCGATTCCTTGGCGAGCACCAGCCGCCGACCCGTTTGCGACCAGAGCTTCGCGAGTCGTAGGTGGTGGCTGGCGGGCAGCACGGCGGCGACGTAGCCTTGCGAGTCTTCCAGGAGGACTGTCTTTGCGAGGCGGTCGCCGGGGATATGGGCGGTTTCGGCGGTTTCTGAGCTGTTGTGGCTGTGCGGATGCGGTACGAGTTCATACTCGGCGCCCGCATCCGTCAGGCACTGCTGCACGGTTAGCGATATGGACATGACGGACCTCCAATGACTGGTTGGTACCACCATTAACCCCAGCGGACCTGGGCTTTCAGCATAAGTCATCACGGATTTCCCGCGCCGGGACGAGGGCCTCGTCCTGCTCAACGGCTCCGGTAGCGGCGAGGGTTCGGACAGATCGGCCGCGGGCTGTCCGGCCGAGGCTCGGGTGCCGCGTGGCCGGTCTCCTCCTCGTAGACCCGCAAACCCTCTTCGATCTTGCCCGCCGCATTCTCCAGCTGCTCGGGCGTGAGGAACCGGCCGCGGGAGGCCGCGGCGAGCAGCTGGGCACGCACCTGATCGAGATTCATGCGTGCCCATTCCAGGCGAGGCAGTTCCGGCATGATCACAAGGCTACCTCGAGTCGAACAAACTTTCGATAGTAGGCGAGCGGTCCGACAGGTTCCGGACGTAAGCGCATGGACAACCTCTGCGCGAATGCCCGGAATCGTCCGCGGTCCGTCCGCAGCGCGCCTCGCCGAGGCCCAGGCCCGCCAACGGTGCCGACATCCAAACATGCAGGTAGGCAACGGATACGGCCATCTACCTACCGCAAACGTCCAGGATGTAGGCCGAGCTCTACTTCGACGTGTAGAGGCCGGCGAGGGCCGGTGGGAGCGGGCCCCCGTGCAGGACGCCGAGGCGCTGGGTGGCGCGGGTGAGGGCGACGTAGAGTTCGGCCGCGCCGCGGGGGCCGTCGGCGAGGATGTGCTCGGGCTCGACCACCAGGACCGCGTCGAATTCGAGGCCCTTGGTTTCGGAGGCGGGGACCGTGCCCGGCATGCCGGGCGGGCCGATCACGATGCTGGTGCCCTCGCGGCCCGCCTCGTCGCGGGTGAATTCCTCGATGGCCGAAGGCATCTCGCCGAGGGTGAGCTGTCGCGCCCACGGCCGCACGCCGCAGGAGCGCACCGACTCCGGCGGCGTCACCTCGGGTGCGAAGCCGGTCAGGACAGCGGCGGCCACGGCCATGATCTCCGCCGGGGTGCGGTAGTTCACCGTCAGCGAGCGGTAGGCCCAGCGGCCGGGGACGTACGGTTCCAGCATGGCGTCCCAGGAGGTTGCGCCCGCCGCGGACCGGCGCTGCGCGAGATCGCCCACCACGGTGAAGGAATGGCTCGGGCAGCGGCGCATCAGCACCCGCCAGTCCATCGCCGACAGCTCCTGCGCCTCGTCGACCACGATGTGCCGGTAGGTCCAATCCCGGTCCGCGGCAGCACGTTCGGCGAGTTCCCGGGTGTCGCGTTCCAGGAAGCGCTCGGCCAGGTCGTCGCCGTATAGCAGGTCGGTGGCGAACAGGTGATCCTCGTCGTCCATGTGGTCGGCGCGGCCGACCAGCAGGTCGAGCACGCCTTCGGCGTACGCGGCCTGGGCCTTGCGTTCCCGCTCGGCCGCCGCCTCCTCGGCGGAGGTGTCACGGCCCAGCAGATCGACCAGTTCGTCGAGCAGCGGGACATCGGACACCGTCCACGCCGCACCGTCCGCGCGCCACAGCGTCTCGTCGGCGCCCGCCGCGCGCAGCCGGTCGGCGGACGAAAGTAGTTCCGCCAGCAGCGTTTCCGGTGTCAGCGTGGGCCACAGCTCGTCCATCAGCGCCGTGAAGCCCTCGTGCTCGGCGAGTTCGGTGCGCAGATCGGTGCGCATGTTCTCCCAGGCCTCACGGTCGTCGCGGGTCAGCCAGCCCTCGCCGATCCGCTTGATGGCCCGCTCGGTGAGCGCCCAGGTGAGCACCTCGAGGAAGGTCGCGCGAGCCTGGTTGTGCGGCAACCCGCTACCGCGCGCCTCCTCCCGCGCCCAGCCGGCGATATCCGCGCCGATGCGCACCGTCACATCCGACAACTCGATCGACATCGGCTCCTGCGGCACCCGCTGACGGTCGGCGATCGCGGCCTTCAGCACGTCGAGGATGCGCAGGGAACCCTTGAGCCGCGCCGCTTCCGGTCCGTCCTCGGCCGTGATGCTCAGCCCGGGCACGAGATCACCGGCGGTGGTGAACACCACGTTCGTCTCGCCCAGCGACGGCAGCACCCGCCCGATGTGCCTGAGGAAGGCCGTGTTCGGGCCCACCACCAGCACGCCGTTGCGTTCCATCTGCGCACGCTGGGTGTACAGCAGATAAGCGACCCGGTGCAGCGCCACCACGGTCTTGCCGGTGCCCGGCCCGCCCTCGATCACCAGCACGCCCGGGTGATCGAGCCGGATGATCCGGTCCTGCTCGGCCTGAATGGTGGCCACAATGTCGCGCATACCCTCGCTGCGCGGCGCGTTGACCGCGGCCAGCAGGGCCGCGTCGCCGCGCTCGCCGTCACCGGGACGGCCGAACACCTCGTCGGTGAAATCGGCCACCAGCCGCCCGCGCGTGTGGAATTGGCGACGACGCCGCATGTTCTCCGGGCTCGCGGCGGTCGCGATATAGAACGCCTGCGACGCCGGCGCCCGCCAATCCAGCAGCAGCGGTTCGAATTCGTTCGCCTCGTCGAAGATCCCGAGGCGCCCGATGTACGAGTGCTCGCCGGTCACGCTGTCCAGCCGCCCGAAACACAGCCCGTTGTCGGCCACCTCGAGGCGCTGGACCTCCTTGCCCAGCGCCCGCACCTCAGCGTCCCGCTCCACCAGGGTGGTGCCGCGCGAACGCAGCGTCTCGCCGTAGCGGCCCTTCACCCGGGCCCGCTCGGCGTCCAGCCGCGCGTACAGCCCGGTCACATACTCCTGCTCCGCGAGCAGTTCCTTCTCGTACCCCTGATCCGACACCAGCACCACACCTTCCCGCCTAGCCATTCCCCGCTGCCCGCCCGCGCGCCCATTCGCGCAGGTTGCAGCCCTCGGCCAGCGATTGTGCGCCAATACCGGGGCCTTGCCGCAAGTCCCCCACTGTGTTATATGGTTGAAGGGGAAAGGATGACGATCCTTTCCATTCCTCCCTCTTCCCCCTTCCGAATTCCTCTCGCCGCATCCGGGCTTTCCTAGGCCGCGGCAGGGCGTTGCCCGCCCGAGGCCAGGGTCAGGATGTCCTTGTTGCCGTCGGCCCACTGGGCTGTCATCACCATCGAATCCACCTTCCACTCGCCCCCGACCAGGTGCAGGCCGATGCGGTAGGTGCCGCCCAGCGTCCACCGCGGCGAACCGAATCGATTGGCCAGGAGGTGGATCGCCTGGAAGATCGCGGTCAGTTCCGCGCGGTCGCCGTCCACGGTGACCAGGTGATTGCCGAGCAAATGCTGGGTGGCGTCGAAGCTGCCGATCAGCTTCTCCCAGTCGGCGCGGATCTGCGCCGGGGTGACGGTCGCGGGCTCGCCGCCCCAGATGCTCGAGTAATCGAGGGTGACCTCCTCGGCGAATACACCGGGGAAGGCGTCCCAGTCGTGAATGTCGATGAACCAGAACAGGCGGGTGGCGGCGTCGATGATGTCGGCACGCTGCTGAGCGGTGGCGGTCATGGCAGATCTCCTACTGGGCAATCGAATCGGTGGTGACGGGGAGCAGATCGCGGCCGGCGAGCACGCCGCGGGCCACGCTCATGGCGGAGAGGACGCGCGGAAATCCCGCGTAGCGGAGGGCCTGCGGGATCGCCTCGACGATCTCTCGTTCACGAGACCGAGCCTGCTCGCCGCGGCAGGACGTAACCAGTGCACGCCGTGCCTCGTACTCCCGGGGCCACGCACCGCCGCCCTGTGCCAGACTGCGGGCATGGCAGTGCGCGCGGACCTGGCGGAGTTCCTGAAGTCGCGGCGGGCGCGGGTCGATCCGCACGAGTCGGGCCTGCCGCCGTCCGGTCTGCGCCGGGTGCCCGGCCTGCGCCGCGCCGAACTCGCGCACCTCGCGGGCATCAGCGCCGAGTACTACCAGCGCCTCGAACAGCGCCGCGCCGCCAACCCGTCGACCGAGGTACTCGACTCCCTCGCCTCCGCGCTGCGGCTGAACCCCGTCGAGACCGAGCACCTGCACACCCTGGCCCGCCCGCCCCGCACGGCCGAAACCGCCGCTCCCGCACCGCGTCCCGAACTGCTGCGCATGCTCGACCTGATCGACAAGGCGCCCGCCCTGGTCATCACCGACCTGTTCGACGTGCTCGCCGCGAACCCGCTGGCGCACTACGTGTTCGGCCCCATGGCCGCCGAGAACATGTCCCGCGCACTGTTCTCCGACCCCGCAGCCCGGGACTTCTACCGCGACTGGGACGATGTCGCCGCCGCGACCGTCGCCCAGCTGCGCCGCGTCGCGGGCCGCTACCCCGCCGACCCCGCCACCATCGCCTTCGTCGACGAACTCTCCACCGGCAGTACGGAATTCGCCGCCCTCTGGCGCGCCGGCGATGTCGAGCGCCGCACCCACGGCCGCAAGCTCGTCCGTCACCCCCACTCCGGCGACCTCGGCTTCTCCTACGAGAACCTCGAACTCCCCGGTGACCCCCGCCGGCGCATCGTCACCTTCACCCCCGATCCGGGCACCACCCTCCCCGCCTTGTAGGCCGAGGAAAGGTCTTGGGCATCACCGCCGCCACGCCTCGGACGCTGTAAACGGGCCTACTTTTCCTACTTCGATTGATAACTGAGGTCATGGCTCAGCCTGTCTATGAAATCGGCGAAGGACCCGCGACGCGGGTGAGTCTGTCCCTACCCGAGGGGACAGCCGAGGCGATTCGCCGACGGGTCGGGAAACGTGAGTTCTCGGCGTTCGTCACCTCCGCCGTCGAGCGCGAACTGCGAGGGTTGTTGCTGGACGAGTACCTGGCCGACTACAAGCGTCGCCACGGCGAGTTGCCGGAGGGCGCCCGGCGGCACGCCGTCGATCAGTTCGAGCAGACGCTCGCGGGTGAGGATCCATGGCCGGGCGAAAGGTGAAGGCAGCGCGGTCGCAGAGTTCGCTGCAGGGCACGGTTGTGCTCGACTGCGAGGGGCTGTCGGGCCTGCTGTCCGACGATCCGGCGATTGTCGCCCTGGTCGCAGAGGCGCGTGGGCGTCGGATGGAGATAGTGATCAGCGCCCTGACGATCATCGAAGCTACGCATCGAAAGACTGACCGGTCGCGATTGTCCGGGTTGCTGTCCATCATTCGCGTAGAGGCAGTCGACGATGCCTGCGCCCGCGCGGCGTCCGAGCTGTTGCTCGCGGCGGGGCTGCATGGTCACAAATACGCCATCGACGCCGCCGTGGCCGAAATGGCAATGCGGCAGCCGCCGCCCGTGATCGTAATGGACCTCGGATCCGCAGGATATGCACACTCTGTGCGGTGATGCGGTGCGAATCATCTCCCGGTGAGGTGAGCCCCGACGCGCCGAGCGTGGTTGCGGGGCGGGCTGGCGTGTTGTCGTTAGATTGGGGTCCGGACGGATCGGCCGCGACACGAGAATGGCCCGCAGGGAGGCGGGTTCGCGTCGGGGTGCGGGAATATCGTTGTGACACAACGTGCCACGCGAATGACAACGCGTGGTCATGTGGGGTGGAGTCGAACTATGACCTTGACCTCACTGGCCACGCAGTGTGGTGGCACGGTCATACGATCCGGGGCTGACATATGCGGGAAGGCGAGTAGGCCATGGATCGAAATGCGTTCGTCGAGGTGATGAACGAGGCGAGCGGCATGCTGGACAGCGGCCGGGCCGACGAGGCGCTGGCCCGTTTGTCGGCGTTCGACGACGGGCTCGACGCGGCGCCCGATCCCAAGGAGTACGGCTGGATCGTCTCCTACCGCTTCCGATCGGCCTTCGGCGCGGGCGATTACGCGCAGGCCCTGCGCCTGGCCGAACACGGCCCGGCCCGCTACCCGGCCGACATCCCGCCCGCCACGCTGGCCACCATGTACTCGATGGCCGTCGAGGCCGCCACCCAGCAGGGCCTGCCCGACAGCGCCGTCGTCATGGCCGACCGCTGCATCGACCTGCGGCGCGCCCACGGCGAACACGCCGAGGTGCTGATGGCCGCCATGACCGCGTGCACGCTGCTCGGTGATATCGAAAGACACGATCTGGCAAGCAGATATGCGCAGCTGCTGATCACCGAGGGCGTCGGCCACGACGACTACCGCGGCTACGGCTATTACGCGCTGTGCGCCGCCATCGAACAGGGCGTCGGCGGCCATCTCGTCGACACCCTGCGCGCCGGGCGCGAATGGCTGGAGAGTCAGGACAACGAATTCGCCCGGGTGGCACTGGAATACCTGCAAACCGCGCCCAGCCTGCAGGAACCCCTCGCCGTCAACCTGGATCTGGACGACCCGCTGGGCAATGGCGTGCCGCTGTCGGATCCGATTGCCCCCGACGCCATGCAGACCCAGTTCCTGCAGGTCGGCGACGGTGCGCCGCAGGCGGTCTCGGGTCCGTCCCAGCCGCCGGCCGCGCAGCTCGCCGGCGGCGAGACCGCCGACGCCCTCATGGACGCCAACCGGCCCGGCATCGCCGCGGCCGCCTACCGGGCGCTCATCGACGACGCCCTCTCCAGCGGCAGTCCCGATCCGCTCATCATGGGCAAGTCCACGCTGGGCCTGCTCACCGCGCTCATCTTCGACAACCGGGTCGGCGAGGCGCACGCGGTGTGGATCGACGAGCAGGGGCCGACCTACCTGGGCATCTGGTCGCTCGAGAACGGCCAGACCTCGGTCCACGACGCCATCGCCTACAACCTGGTCGCGGCCTTCCTGCACTCGCTGAGCAGCGGCGACCCCAATGCCGCCAACCATGCCGTGGACAGCCTCATGATGCGAAACGTGGAGTGGGCCTACGAGAACGACCAGCAGGCCGTCCCCGCCATGATCAACACCTGGCGGCGTCACCTCTACGAGATCCACGGCGGCGAGCCCGCCCCCGAATACCGCTGGCAGCTCACCCAGGCCGAACAGCGCTGGGGCGCGCCGGTTCCCGAGGGCGGCCTGTACTGGATGCGCCCCTACCGCTGGGTCGTCGACTGGGTCTGATGTGCCGGTGAGCGGTGGCCCGGTCGCCGCCGCCTAGGCTGAACCCATGGCAGCGACCGAAATCTGGCACAACCCGAAGTGCTCCAAGAGCCGTACCGCCAAGGCGGTGCTCGACGACACCGGCGCCGACTATGTCGAGCGCCGCTACCTCGACAATCCGCCCTCGGCCACCGAGATCCGCGCCGCCCTGACCAAACTCGGCCTCGAACCGTGGGACATCACCCGCACCGCCGAACCCGAGGCCAAGGAACTCGGCGTCTCGGCGTGGGGCCGGACCCCCGCCGACCGCGACCGGTGGATCGAGGCCCTGGCCACGCATCCGCGACTGATCCAGCGCCCCATCGTCTTCACCGCCGACGGCCGCGCCTATCTGGCCCGCGACGAGGAAACCCTCGACGAACTCCGCTGAGCCTCAGGCCAGCGCGAAAACGGGGAACCCCGGGGCGATGTCGGCCAATTCGGCGTCGGTGGCGTGCTTGGTGACGCCCTCGAAGAAGCGGCCGACCTCCCAGCCCCAGCGGTCGAGGTAGGCGCGCAGCACCGGGATCTTGTCGGCGTCGGGGAGTTCGGTGGCGGTGAAGGTCTGGACCTTGCGGCCCAGGCGCAGTTCGCCGGATCCCGCGACGCGCAGGTTGCGGACCCACTGGGTGTGCCCGCGCGGGGCGACCAGGTAGCGGGCGCCGTCGTCGGTGGTGAGGACATTGACCAGGGTGGTGCGCCACTCGCCGGACTTGCGGCCGCGCACGGCCAGCAGCCGGGAGCCGGCGATGCTGATGCCGAGCTTGGGCAGCAGGTTGAAGAAGCGGTTCATATAGGGGTCCAGGCCCTTCGGGCCGAGGTAGCGGGTGGCGGCGGTGTGGGCGTCCATGAGGGCACTTCCTTCGACTTGTGAGAGCGGTGCTCTCTGATGTGATCAGTGTGCGCGCACGACGCTCGGACTGTCAAGAGCAGTGCTCTCGAAACTTGTCGGTGATCCGATTCGTGGCACACTGTCGGAATGAGCGTGCCCCGTACCGCCCGTGCCCGCGCCCGCGCCGAGATCACCCGCGAGATCACCGACGCCGCGCGCCGGCAGCTCGCCGAATCCGGCGCACCCGCGCTCTCGCTGCGGGCCATCGCCCGTGAGCTGGGCATGGTGTCCTCGGCGCTGTACCGGTATTTCCCCAGTCGCGACGAGCTGCTGACCACGCTGATCATCGAGGCCTACAACGCCCTCGGCGATGCCGTCGAGCACGCGGTCGCGACCGAGGCCGCCCCCCGTGCCCAGTGGCGGGCCCTGTCGAATGCCGTGCGGGACTGGGCGATCGCGCACCCCCACGAGTACGCGCTGGTGTACGGATCGCCGGTGCCGGGCTATCGCGCCCCGCAGACCACCGTCGCACCCGCGTCACGCGGGCCCCTCGCCGCCCTCGGCATCGTCCACCGGGCCTGGCAGTCCGGCACCCTGGCCACGCCCACGGAAACCCTCACCCCCGAACTCGAGACCCAATCCGCCCTGATCGCGGCATTCCTGAACTCCGGCATGCCCGAACCGGCGGTGGCGCGCGCCATGCTGGGCCTGACCCAGCTGTTCGGCGTGGTCACCTTCGAGCTGTTCGGGCAGCTGGACAACACGATGGACCCGGCCGGGCCGTTCTTCGCCTACTCGGTCGAGACCATGGCCGACCTCATCGGGCTCACCGGGTAGCGCTCGAACCTCGGTGCGCTACAGCGGGAACGGTGGCGCGCCGATCCCGGCGATCCGCAGATTCCCCCACGGGTCCCGCTCCTGGAGCACGCCGGGCGCGGGCGCACCGCCCGGCACGGTCAGGAACACCTGCCCGCGGCCGGGATCGGGCAGTTCGCTCCCGTCGGCCGCGGAAATTCGCCCGTGCCAATGGAATTGGCCGTCGATCGGATCGAGATGCCCGGTCAATGCCACGCGCACCGCCACCTCCGTGCCGGGGGCGTCCAGCAGTGCGGGCCCCGAATAGTCCGGTGCGGCTTCGGGTTCGGTGAAGCCGGCGGGCGGGTCGGCCGGTGCGGGGGAGTCGCGCCGGGCCCGCCGGAACCTCACAGCAGCCCCCGCCGCCGCCAGAGACGCTTGCCGATCGGCCCCATCAGCCCCTGCGCGTCCAGGAACGTGCCGAGATTCGCGGCGCCGAGCCCGAGCGCCCGCCGCGAATGCGGGTTGGCGCGGGCCAGCTTCCGGGCCGCCCGCCCGTCCTCGATGCCCGCGCGGACGTACATGTGCCAGTTGGTCATCAGGTAGACGAACAGGGGAGCGGCGACCGCGACACACAGTCGCGTGTAGTGCACTTCGGCCTTCGACATGGTCGGCACCCGGTCTGCCAGGGCCGCGCGCGCGAAGCCGATGTGCCGCGCCTCCTCGGTGACGTGAATCCGCATGGCCCGCGCCACCAGCGGCTGCAGCTGTGGATCGTCGAGGGTGCGGCGCTGCAGCGCGTCGAAGATCTCCTCGCCCACCAGGGCGCCCACCCACACCATCGAGCCTCGCAGGAAGAGCTGCAGGGCGCTGATCGTCCAGCGCTCGAACCGGTTCGGCCAGTAGGGCCGCGTGCCGATGCGCTCGATGAGCTTGCCGAACATCATCATGTGCCGGCATTCGTCGCCCATCTCGGTGAGCGTGTAGTGCGCATGCCGGGAGGTCGGATCGCCTGCCATGAGCTCGCGCAGCAGCAGCCGGTTGAGCAGGTTCTCGAACCAGATCCCGACCGACAGCACATTGGCCAGCTCCTCGCGGGAGAGCTCGCGGCGCTGCGCGGGCGTCATGCCCTCCCACAGCGGGGTGCCGTAGAGCGAGATGACCTCGGGCGGCAGGAAGAGTTGGTCCGGATCCAGCGGGGCGTCCCAGTCCATGTCGACGACCGGGTCGTAGGACTTCTTGACCGATCCGGTCAGCAAGCGCTGAGCGAAGGACTCACGCCCGGGCAGTGCGGCGGCCGTGGGGGCGGAGACAGCGTTGTCGCCCATGACAGCTCCTGATTCATTACTGATACCGGCTGTTACACTCAGATTAGTGCTACATACTGTCTCGGTCAACGGTGAGGTGAGTATCGTGAGGCCCGTGACCGGCACCCGACGCAGACCCGCGCAGCCCTCCCTCCGGGACCGAGAGCGGGCGGCAGACGGTCGCAGCACCCGCTGGAACGGCCATAAGGCCCAGCGCCGTGCCGACATGCTCGATGCCGCGCTGGCCGTCATCGAGGAGAACGGCACCGAGATCTCGGTCCAGCAGATCGCCGACCGCCTGCAGGTCCCGCGCCCGGTCGTCTACCGGCACTTCGACGGCCGCGCCGACCTCGACGACGCCATCCGCCGCCACATCCTGGAATCCCTGACCGCCGAACTGCTGCCGCGGCTACACCCCGACGGCACCGTCCGCGACCTGGTGCGCGGCGCGGTCGGCAGCTACGTCGGCTGGGTCGAACGCCACCCGGAACTGCACCGCTTCCTGGCCTCCGGCGACCCGCACGGCGAGGCCTCGACCGCCCTGGCCGGCGCTCGCGACCGCATCGGCGGCCGGCTCGCCGACCTGTTCGCCGACGCCCTACAGCGCTTCGGCATCGACCGGAATCGGGCCCGCCCCATGGCCTTCGGCACCGTCGGCTTCGTCGACGGCGTGGTCAACAGCTGGCGCGCCGCCCCCACTCTGTCCTCCGAGCAAGTCGAGGGCATCCTCGCCGAATCCGTCCTGGCGCTGCTCGAGGGCAACGCCCGCAGCCTGGATGTCCCACTCACCCGCGACACCGTGGTGAGTGAACTGCTGTCCCGCGCGGAGGCCGCGCGGGTGGTGTAACCAGCACAACCGAATCCGCCTCGCCTGCCGCCGCGACAGGCTCGGACGGCCGCTGAGTGACTCGGACGGCCGCTGAGTGATCAGCGGCTCCCGCGCCCGGTGAGCGCGCGGTAGCTGCGGTTCCACAGCCACTCGACCGGTCCGCGGTCGAAGCGGCGCAGCCAGACATGGGCGAACACCAGCATGAGCGCGCAGACCAGCACATAGATCCCGGCGGTGAACGGCACCCGCGCATTCGCCGACACCAGGCTCGCCAGCCCCAGACCCCAGCCGTAGCACAGGAATCCCGACACCAGGTTCTGAACGATGTAGCAGCTCAACGCCATTCGGCCCACTTCGGCGAAGCGGCGCGCGACGAACCCGGGGTCCGGGCGGTGCGCGTAGCACTCCGCGACCAGAGCCAGGATGCCGAGCGAGACCAGCGGCGCGGTGCCGTAGCGGGTCACCAGGATCAGGTCGCCGCCGGTCAGGCCCAGGATCAGATCGACCGGTGCGGCGACCGCGAACCCGATCACCATGAGGCGCTTGCGGATTCGCGCGCCCTCGGGCCGGAACACCCCGGCCCGGAACAGCCGCGCGCCCACCAGGAACAGCGCGATCGACATCGGGAAGATGAAGATCGGCTCCAGCCGGAACAGCAGCACGTGATCCCAGCGGAAGGCCACCAGATCCCAGAACGACCCGTCCGCATACGGATTCGGGTCCAGCGGCCTGTGCCCGCCGTCCCCGCCCCCGGGGCCCAGCACGATCGCCATTGCGATCAGCGACAGCATGGTCAGGTGGATGCCCGCCGCCACCATCAGCCAGCGCCGTTGCGCCTGCGGGCTCGTCGCCAGGATGAACGCCACCACCAGCCCGGTGAGCGCATACCCCATCAGCACGTCGAACTCGGCGACGAAGAAGAAGTTGACCAGCCCGTCGAGCAGCAGCAGCCCGGCCCGCACCGGATATCCGCCCGGCCAGGCCCGGCCGCCGCGCTCCGCCGATCGCTGCTGGATAGCCAGCCCGATGCCGAACATGATGGTCAACAATCCCAGGAACTTCCCCTGCGCCAGCTGCTGCAGCAGCCGCTCGGTCCACAACCAGGCTCCGTGCGGCTCGTCACCGCGCGAGATGTAGCCGAGCAGTCCTTCGGCATTGGTGAAGATCCAGATATTGGTGCCCAACGTCCCCAGGATGGCGATGCCGCGCAGCACGTCCAGTGCCGCCAGCCGCCCCGAACGCGGCTGCGCGGAAACGGGATTCGGGTCCGCGGCGGGGGTGGGCGCGAGCGCCGGACGCGGGGCGGAAGCCGATTCGACCATGGCGGTCATTGTGCCGTCGCCGCGGTTCGGCGCGGATCGCCCGGGAGGACGACCCCGGCTACGACCAGCGAATGACCCCAACCCGGACAGTCCACCCGCGTCCGGGCGTGCCTTTCGCCTAGGCTCGATCGCATGCAGCGCATCATCGGAATCGAGGTCGAGTACGGCATTTCGACGCCTACCGAGCCGTCGGCCAACCCGATTCTCACATCCACCCAGGCGGTGCTCGCCTACGCCGCGGCCGAGGGCGTGCCGCGCGCCAAGCGCACACGCTGGGACTATGAGGTGGAATCGCCGTTGCGCGACGCGCGCGGTTTCGATCTCGGCCGGCTCAACGGGCCCGCGCCGGTGATCGACGCCGACGAAGTCGGCGCGGCCAATATGATCCTCACCAACGGAGCCCGCCTCTACGTCGACCACGCCCACCCGGAGTACTCCGCCCCCGAGGTCACCGACCCGCTGGACGCGGTCATCTGGGACAAGGCCGGTGAGCGCGTCATGGAGGCCGCCGCCCGCTTCGCCTCCAGCGTCCCCGGCGCCCCGCGCATGCAGCTGTACAAGAACAACGTCGACGGCAAGGGCGCCTCCTACGGCACCCACGAGAACTACCTCATGAGCCGCGAGACCCCGTTCAACCAGATCATCCTGGGCCTGACCCCGTTCTTCGCGTCCCGCCAGGTGATCTGCGGCTCCGGCCGGGTCGGCATCGGCCAGTCCGGTGACCAGCCCGGTTTCCAGCTGTCGCAGCGCGCGGACTACATCGAGGTCGAGGTCGGCCTGGAGACCACCCTCAAGCGCGGCATCATCAACACCCGCGACGAGCCGCACGCCGACGCCGACAAGTACCGCCGCCTGCACGTCATCATCGGCGACGCCAACCTCGCCGAATGGTCCACCTACCTCAAGGTCGGCACCACCGCCCTGGTGCTGGATCTGATCGAGGCCGGCGAGGATCTCTCGGATCTGCAGCTGGCCCGCCCGGTCACCGCCGTGCACACCATCAGCCACGACCCGACTCTGCGTGCCACCGTTGCGCTTTCGGACGGCCGCGAACTGACCGGCCTTGCGCTGCAACGCATCTACCTCGACCGGGTCGAGAAGTTCATGGACCGCACCGGAAACGACGACGAGCGCACCAAGGACGTCATCGAGAAGTGGGCCCACGTGCTGGACCTGCTCGAGCGTGACCCCCTCGAAACCGCGGACCTGCTCGACTGGACCGCCAAACTGCGCCTGCTCGAGGGCATGCGCAACCGTGAGGGCCTGTCCTGGGCCGCCCCCAAGCTGCACCTGGTCGACCTGCAGTACTCGGATGTGCGCCTGGACAAGGGCCTCTACAACCGCCTGGTGGCCCGCGGCTCCATGCAGCGCCTGGTGACCGAGCAGGATGTCACCGACGCCATGACCAACCCGCCCACCGACACCCGCGCCTACTTCCGCGGCGAGTGCCTGCGCCGCTTCGGCGCGGATATCGCGGCCGCGAGCTGGGATTCGGTCATCTTCGACCTGGGCGGTGACTCCCTGGTCCGCATCCCCACCCTGGAGCCCCGCCGCGGCACCAAGTCCCACGTGGGCAAACTCCTGGACGGCGTGCACACCGCCTCGGAACTGGTCCAGCAGCTGACCCACTAGGCCATGCGGAAGGGGTACGGGAACTGAATCCCGTGCCCCTTTTTCGTGTCCGCGACATGGCGGCGGGGAGATCGCGGCAACAGCACAATGACGCTTAATCCGGCATGTTGTCCCCGCTGGTGGGTAGTGTTGGGGGACGAGCATCGGATCTTCTCCGGTGCTCGCCGATGATCACAGAGGAGGTCGGCTGCTATGGCACAAGAGCAGACCAAGCGCGCCGGTGGCGGCGACGAGGACGAGGGCCCGGTCGGCGACGGCGGGGCGGGACAGGAGCGTCGCGAGAAGCTGGCGGAGGAAACCGACGACCTGCTCGACGAGATCGACGACGTGCTCGAGGAGAACGCGGAGGACTTCGTCCGCGCATACGTGCAGAAGGGCGGCCAGTGACCCAAGGTGACCCCCTGCGGCTCCAGTTGGGGTTCGCCCAATCCTCCTTCTCCGAGTACCTGCGTTTGCACGCTCCGGAACTGTTGCCCGGCAACGGAATCCGACCCGACGGCACGCACCCCAATCCGGGCGTGCCGTCGGACATAGCGCCACACGGCACCACCATCGTCGCGGTCAGTTACCGCGGCGGTGTGCTGATCGCGGGCGATCGCCGGGCGACCCAGGGCAACCTGCTGGCCAGCCGCGACATCGAGAAGGTGTACATCACCGACACCTACTCCGCGGCCGGCATCGCCGGCACCGCGGGAATGGCGATCGAGATGATCCGCCTGTTCGCGGTGGAACTCGAGTACTACGAGAAGATCGAGGGCGTGCCCCTCACCTTCGACGGCAAGTCCAACAAGCTGTCGAAGATGGTGCGCGACAACCTCCCCGCGGCCCTGCAGGGTCTCGCGGTGGTGCCGCTGCTGGTCGGCTTCGACCCGGACGCGCAGGACGCGGACAAGTCCGGGCGCATCGTGTCCTACGACGTGGTCGGCGGCCGCAGCGAAGAGCGCTTCGGGTACACCGCGGTGGGGTCGGGTTCACTGTTCGCCAAGTCGTCGCTGAAGAAGACCTACGCGCGCGGGATCGATCAGGACCGGGCGCTGCGGATCGCGATCGAATCGCTCTTCGACGCCGCTGACGACGACACCGCCACCGGTGGGCCCGACACGATGCGGAACATCTACCCGACCGCGATCGTGATCGACGCCGAGGGCTCCGAGGAAGTGACCGAGGAGCGCCTGAAGGAGATCACGCGGGCGATGGTGGAGGAGCGGGCCGCGCTGGCGGCAGAGGGGATCGGCGAAGCATGACACTGCCTTATTACGCGTCGGCCGAACAGATCATGCGCGACAAGACCGAACTTGCGCGCAAGGGCATCGCACGGGGCCGCAGTGTCGTGGTGCTGGTGTACGACAAGGGTGTGGTGTTCGTGGCCGAGAACCCCTCGGCCACCCTCCACAAGATCAGTGAGCTCTACGACCGGGTCGGATTCGCCGCGGTCGGCAAGTACAACGAGTTCGAGGCGCTGCGCCGCGGGGGCATCCTGCAGGCGGATCTGCGCGGCTACCAGTTCGACCGCCGCGATGTCACCGGCCGCTTCCTGGCCAACCTCTACGCGCAGAGCCTCGGCACCATCTTCACCGACCAGCTCAAGCCCTACGAGGTGGAGATCTGCGTCGCGGAGGTGGGCTATCCGGAGCAGTCCTCGAACTCGGTGCTCTACCGCATCAACTTCGACGGATCCATCGTCGACGAGCGGGAATTCGTGGTGATGGGCGGCAACACCGACCCCATCACCACCGCCCTCAAGGCCTCCTACCAGCCGGGCCTGGATCTGCAATCGGCCATCTCCACGGCGGTGGCCGCGCTGCAGAAGGCCGTCCCCGAGGGCGACAAGGACAAGCAGCGCACCCTGGGTTCCGCCTCGCTCGAGGTGGCAACCCTGGAGCAGTCCCGGCCGCGGCGGGCGTTCCGCCGCATCCAGGGCGCGGCGCTGCAGGAGTTGGTGACCGGCCAGGCGCCGACCGCGAACGCGGCGGCCGAGGCCGAGAAGCCGTCGAGCGGGGACCCGTCATAGGGCCCGCGCCGGCGTAGGCAAATCCCGCTATTCGGGATAAGGCTCCTTTGCACTCTCAATAGCAGAGTGCAAAGGAGCCTTGCTTTTTCGCAGGGTAGAGCGCGTGCCACGTTGCATCCCGTGCTAAATCGTTGTGAATACGTTTGCATCAGCTGTCCGACAAGCCCGTTACCGGCGACAACTCCGCTGTAATGTCGATAGGGTGCAGCGACGAATCATGGGGATCGAGACCGAATTCGGGGTGACGTGCACGTTCCACGGTCACCGTCGGTTGAGTCCTGACGAGGTGGCCCGGTATCTCTTCCGCCGGGTAGTTTCCTGGGGCCGTAGCTCGAACGTGTTCCTTCGTAATGGTGCCCGGCTCTACCTCGATGTCGGTTCCCATCCGGAGTACGCCACGGCCGAATGTGACAGCCTGGTGCAGTTGGTCACCCACGACCGCGCCGGCGAGCGGGTCCTGGAGGATCTGCTCATAGACGCCGAGCAGCGGCTCGCGGAGGAGGGTATCGGCGGCGATATCTACCTGTTCAAGAACAACACCGACTCGGCGGGCAACTCCTACGGCTGCCACGAGAACTTCCTCGTGGTCCGCGCGGGCGAGTTCTCCCGGATCTCCGACGTGCTGCTGCCGTTCCTGGTAACCCGCCAGCTGATCTGCGGTGCGGGCAAGGTGCTCCAGACGCCGAAGGCGGCCACCTTCTGCCTGTCGCAGCGGGCCGAGCACATCTGGGAGGGCGTCTCCTCGGCGACCACCCGTTCCCGGCCGATCATCAACACCCGCGACGAACCGCACGCCGATGCCGAGAAGTACCGGCGCCTGCACGTGATCGTGGGCGACTCGAACATGGCCGAGACCACCACCATGCTCAAGGTGGGCACGGCCTCGCTGGTGCTCGAGATGATCGAGGCGGGTGTCGCGTTCCGAGACTTCGCTCTGGACAACCCGATTCGCGCCATCCGTGAGGTGTCGCACGATCTGACCGGCCGGCGCCCGGTGCGGCTGGCCGGTGGCCGGCAGGCCTCGGCGCTCGACATCCAGCGTGAGTACTACGCCCGCGCCGTCGAGCATCTGCGCAACCGCGACCGCGACCCGCAGGTCGACGCCGTGGTGGATCTGTGGGGCCGCACCCTGGATGCCATCGAGGCGCAGGACTTCGCCAAGGTGGACACCGAGATCGACTGGATCATCAAGCGCAAGCTGTTCCAGCGCTACCAGGACCGCTACAACATGGAGCTGTCCGATCCCAAGATCGCCCAGCTGGATCTGGCCTACCACGACATCAAGCGCGGCCGCGGCGTCTTCGACCTGCTCGCCCGCAAGGGTCTGGCCAAGCGGATCACCGAGGACGAGGCGGTCGACGCGGCGGTGACCACGCCGCCGCAGACCACCCGCGCCAAGCTGCGCGGCGATTTCATCACCGCCGCTCAGGAAGCGGGCCGCGACTTCACCGTCGACTGGGTCCACCTCAAGCTCAACGATCAGGCCCAGCGCACGGTGCTCTGCAAGGACCCGTTCCGCTCGGTCGACGAGCGCGTGGATCGCCTCATCGCCTCGATGTGAGCTGTTCTGCCTGATCACGGGCCGCGAACACTCGGATTCTCCGATTTCGGAGGACGCCCGAAGGTTCGCGGCCCGTCTCGTTCCGGACCGAGTGGAGCAGGGGAGCGCAGCGGAGGAGCGGAGGGAGGGAAGAACGAGACCTTCACGGCTCCGCCTCCCCGCGCACCCTGCCGGAGCGCAGCGGAGGCAAATCGAACCCAGTCCATTACTCTCTACGGGGTGGCGATATCCAAGGTCGAGCGGTTGATGAATCTGGTTATCGCGCTGCTGTCCACCCGGCAGTTCCTGACCGCGGAGCGTATCCGGGAGTCGGTCGCCGGGTACGAGGAGTCCGCGAGCGACGAGGCGTTCAGCCGGATGTTCGAGCGCGACAAGAACGAGCTGCGCGATCTGGGCATACCCCTGGAAATCGGTCCGGTGAGCCGGTATTCGGGTGTCGAGGGCTACCGCATCAACCGGGATGCGTACGAACTGCCCGATATCGATCTGACCAGCGAGGAGTCCGCCGCCGTCGCGGTGGCGGTGCAGCTGTGGGAGTCCCCGGAGCTGGCCGCGGCCGCCGAGGGCGGACTGCTCAAGCTGCGCGCCGCCGGTATTCACGTGGAGCCCGACGCCGGGGTGTCGGCGGTGCCCGCGGTCCCGGCCCGCACCCGCGGCTCGGAACCGGTGCTCGGCAAACTGCTCGCGGCCATCGATGCCGGACGGGCGGTGACGTTCAAACACCGGCAGTCCCACGGGGATCCGGTGGAACGGGACGTGCAGCCCTGGGGTGTGGTCACCCACCACGGCCGCTGGTATCTGGTCGCGCACGACAATGTCCGCAACGCGCAGCGCGTGTTCCGCATCTCCCGCATCGACGAGGACGTCACCGAGTACGGCCCGGCCAATGCGGTGCACAAGCCCGAGGACCTGGACCTGCGGGCCGTGGTCGCCGAGGTCACCGCGCAGACCCCGATCAGCGGCTCGGCCACGGTGTGGGTGGCCGAGGGCCGCGGGCAGGAGATCCGCCGGCTCGGACCGGTCATGGAGGAGCGCACGCTCGGCGGACGTTCCGGCTCGATCGTGGAGGTGCCCATCCGATCCCGGGACTGGCTGGCCCGGCTCATCACCGGACTCGGCGCGGACGCCCTGGTGCTCGCCCCGGAAGACCTGCGCGAGAATGTGATCGCGCGCCTGAAGTCGGTGCTGGAGCGGACGGAGGTGTCGGCATGAGTGAGGCTGCGTCGCGGAAACGCCGGGGAGACAATGTGATCGACGCCGGCGGCGCGCGCCGGGGCGGAACCGGTGACGGCGCACGGGCTTCCGAGGGTGCGAAGGACCGGCGGGGGAGCGCGGCCGCCAGCACCAGCCGGCTCTCGACCCGGCTGGCCCGGCTGCTCAACATGATTCCGTACTTCCAGGCCAATCCGGGCATCAGCGCGGCGGAGGCGGCGGCCGAACTCGGCGTGTCCTCCAAGCAGCTGATGACCGATCTCAACCAGCTGTGGATGTGCGGCCTGCCCGGATACGGTCCGGGCGATCTCATCGACCTGTCGTTCTCCGAGGAGAGCATCGAGGTCACCTTCTCCGCGGGCATCGACCGACCGCTGCGGCTCACCTCGCTGGAGGCGACCGCGCTGCTGGTGGCGCTGCGCTCCATCGCGGACCTGCCCGGCATGGTGGATCCGAGCGCGGCGCACGCCGCCATCGCGAAGATCGAATCCGCCATCACCGGACGGGAATTCGCCGGACCGCCGCTCCCCGTGCCGGTCGAGGCCCCCGCTGTGGCGACCGTCCGGTCCGCGCTGGAGCACGATCACGCGCTATGCCTGGTCTACTACTCGGCGAGCCGCGACGTGGTCTCCGAGCGCATCGTGGACCCGATCCGAATCGTGCTGGTGGACAACAACAGCTACCTGCAGGCGTGGTGCCGGCAGGCCGAAGGCGTGCGCCTGTTCCGCCTCGACCGCATCGAGGAGGCCACCGAGCTCGACGAGCCGGCCCGCCCGCCCGCCGAGGCCGCCGCGGACGAGACCGCCGCCCTGGACCTGTTCGTCGACGATCCCGCGGTCCCGCTGGCGCGCTTGCTGATTCGCCCCGACTACGCCTGGGTGCTCGAGCAGTACCCGATGCACCGGGTCACCGTCCACCCGGACGGCAGCGTCGAGGCCACCATGCGCTTCGCGACCCTGGACTGGATGGCGCGGCTGCTGCTCGGCTTCGGCGCCGGCGTCACCGTGCTCGGCCCGGCCGAACTGGTGACCGCGGTGCGCGAGCGGTCCAGCTCGGCGCTGGCCGCCTACGCCGGGCTCGAGGGGGTCGGTCCCGCTTGAGTTTCCGTGTGACGGTGCTGGGGGCGGGCAGCATCGGCTGTTACGTCGGCGGCCGGCTCGCCGCGGCCGGGGCCGAGGTCACCTTTGTCGGACGGCCGCGCGTGGTGGAGGAACTGCGCACCTTCGGGCTGCGGCTCACCGATCTGGACGGCAATGACGCGCGCGTCGAACCGGACGCCTTCCGCGCGGTCACCGAGCCCGCCGGCGATGCCGATCTGGTACTGATCACTGTGAAATCCGCGGCCACCGCCACCGCCGCCGCCGAACTGGCCGGCCTGCTGCGGCCCGGCACGGTGGTGATCAGCCTGCAGAACGGTATCGGCAACGACGCGGTCATCCGCGAGCTCCTGCCCACCTGTGTGGTGCTGGCCGGGATGGTCATGTTCAATGTCGTTCATCACGGTCAGGGCCGCTTCCATCGCGGCACCGCGGGCACGGTCGACGTCGCCGACGACCCTGTGCTCAACCGGTTCGGCCCGGTCTTCGCCAAGTCCGGGCTGGGCTTCGAACGGTATGCCGATCTGCTGCCCATCCAGTGGGCGAAGCTGCTGCTGAATCTGAACAACCCCATCAACGCGCTGTCGGGCCGCCCGCTGCGCGAGGAGCTCGGTGCCCGCGACTACCGTCGCTGCCTGGCGCTGGCCCAGCGGGAGGCCCTGGCCGTGATGGCGGCGGCCCGCATCCGCCCGGCCCGGCTCACGCCGCTGCCGCCGGAGATGATGGCCCGGCTGCTGACCGTGCCCGATGGCGTCTTCCGCCGGGTTGCCGGAAAGGTGCTGGCAGTCGATCCGGTGGCCCGCTCGTCCATGGCCGACGACCTGGCCGCCGGGCGCAGAACCGAAATCCCTTGGCTGTGCGGTGAAATCGTGAGTCTCGGGGCCATGGTAGGAATACCCACGCCGGTGAACCAGAAGCTGATCGAACTCGTGTCAGCTGCGGAGAACGGCGACCGGCGCACCTGGTCGGGCCCGGAATTGCTGGAACAGCTCACCGACGCCGCGCGTGACGGCGCGGCGAACAAGGGTTGACAACAAGCTTCGCGATATGCGGGTCCGGTAGCATCGGACTCACCAGAGTCTTTGGAGGTAATGGAATGACAGGCGCCATCAGCCCGTGGCACTTGCTGATCGTCGTGCTGATCTTCTTGCTGTTCTTCGGTTCGAAGCGCATGCCCGACGCGGCCCGTAGCCTGGGTCGCTCGATGCGCATCTTCAAGACCGAGGTCAGCCAGATGCAGAACGAGGGCAAGACGGGCGAGGCCGCTCCCGAGGCCCAGGCCCAGCCGGTGCAGCCGCCGGCCCAGCTGCCGCCCGCCCAGCCGGTGCAGCCCACGCCGCAGCCGAACGACCAGCAGAAGGCCTGAGGCCACGACCAGCCGGGATGAGCGTCGCTCATCCCGGATGAGGCGGTGTCCGGGTCCGGTTTCTCCGGATCTTCAGGGGCGTGCAGTCGCGCCCGCGTCTTCTTTGGCCGCAAGGCGGAGGCAGTCACACACACATGCGCATCCCGTTCGATCCCCGGCGCAGCAAGCGCCGCACGAACCCCGACGGCACCATGTCCTTGGTGGAGCACCTCTCGGAGCTCCGCAGGCGCTTGCTCATCGCGCTGGCATGGGTCGCGGTCGGCACCCTGTTCGGGTTCTTCTGGTACTCGCATTCGATCTTCGGGATCGAGAGTCTCGGTGAGATCCTGCGCGGTCCCTACTGTGATCTGCCCGCCTCCTCGCGGGCCAATCTGAGCACCGACGGTGCCTGCCGATTGCTGGCGACCGCGCCCTTCGAGCAGTTCACGCTGCGCCTGAAGGTCGGCACCACCGCGGGTGTGGTGGTGGCCAGCCCGTTCTGGCTGTATCAGCTGTGGGCGTTCATCACGCCCGGTCTGTACGCCAAGGAACGCAAGTACGCGATCTCGTTCGTGGCGGCGGGCGCGGCGCTGTTCGTCACCGGCGCGGTGCTGGCGTACTGGGTGGTCGCCCACGCACTCAGCTTCCTGATGACCATCGGCAACAACGTGCAGATCACCGCGCTGAGCGGTGCGCAGTACTTCAGCTTCATCATCAAGCTGCTGGTCATCTTCGGCGTCAGCTTCGAAACCCCTTTGCTCATCGTGGGTTTGAACTTCCTCGGGGTGCTGACCTATCAGCGGCTCACCAAGTGGCGGCGCGGACTGATCTTCGGTCTGTTCGTGTTCGCGGCGATCGTGACCCCGCAGGACCCGATCTCCATGCTGTCGCTGGCGCTCGCGTTGACGCTGCTGTTCGAGGTCGCGGTGCAGTTCGCGCGCCTCAACGACAAGCGCCGGGCCCGCAATGCGGAGGCCTGGGACAAGCTGGCCGACGACGAGGCGTCCCCGCTGGACACCGCGCCCGGCGGTGTCGACGCCCCGACCCCGGTGCCGACCGCGGAACCCGTGGTTGCCGCACCGCTCGAGAAAACAACGCGAGGCGTGTCGGATTACTCCGATACTCTCTGAAAAGTGACATCAAGGTCGCTTACTGGCGAACTGGCGGCATTCGCCGCCGAACTGAAATTCGAGCTCGATCCGTTCCAGCGGCAGTCGTGTGAGGCGCTCGAGGGCGGGCACAGTGTGCTCGTCTGCGCGCCCACCGGCGCCGGCAAAACCGTGGTCGGCGAGTTCGCGGTGCATCTGGCGCTGGCCGCGGGCGGGAAGTGTTTCTACACCACGCCCATCAAGGCGCTGTCGAACCAGAAGTTCGCCGATCTCACCGAACGTTATGGCCGCGACGAGGTCGGCTTGCTGACCGGCGACCAGTCCATCAATCCCGACGCCTCGGTGGTGGTGATGACCACCGAGGTGCTGCGCAACATGTTGTACGCGAGTTCCGATGCGCTGCGCGGGCTGTCGTACGTCGTCATGGACGAGGTGCACTACCTGGCCGACCGCTTCCGCGGCGCGGTGTGGGAGGAGGTCATCCTGCACCTGCCGCCGGAGGTGCGCCTGGTCAGCCTGTCCGCGACGGTCTCCAATGCCGAGGAGTTCGGCGCGTGGATGGAGACCGTGCGCGGTGACACCGCGGTGATCGTGGACGAGACCCGGCCGGTGCCGCTGTGGCAGCACGTCATGGTCGGTAGGCGCATGTTCGATCTGTTCGACCCGAAGTCCAGCGACGCCAAGGTGATCGTGGACGGGGACCTGCAGCGCTACATCAAGCACCGCGAAGCCGTTGACCGGATGGACAATTGGGCGGTGCCGGGTCGTGGTCGCGGCGGGCCGCGGCGCTCGTTCCGGCCCATGCCGCGGCCGGAGGTGATCGCCCGGCTCGACGACGAGGGGCTGCTGCCGGCGATCACGTTCATCTTCAGCCGCGCCGGATGCGATGGGGCACTGGCACAGTGCGTGCGCTCGCGGCTGGATCTCTCGCGCGAGGACGATCGCGAGCAGATCGACGCGATCATCGAGAAGCACACCGGGGACCTGCCGCGCAGTGACCTCGAGGTGCTCGGGTACTGGGAGTGGCGCGAGGCGCTGCACCGCGGTTTCGCCGCGCACCACGCAGGCATGTTGCCCGCCTTCCGGCACACGGTCGAGGAACTGTTCGTGCGCGGGCTGGTGCGGGCCGTGTTCGCCACGGAGACACTGGCTCTCGGCATCAATATGCCGGCGCGGACCGTGGTGCTCGAGCGGCTGGTGAAGTTCAACGGCGAGAGCCACGCCGAGCTGACGCCGGGGGAGTACACGCAGCTCACCGGGCGGGCCGGGCGGCGCGGGATCGACGTCGAGGGCCACGCGGTGGTGCTGTGGCAGCCGGAGGTGGACACCAGCGCGGTGGCGGGTCTGGCCTCGACGCGGACCTATCCGCTGCGGTCGTCGTTCCGGCCGGGCTACAACATGTCGATCAATCTGGTCGATCGCATGGGCGCGGTGGAGTCGCGGGCGCTGCTGGAGCGGTCCTTCGCCCAGTTCCAGGCCGACCGGTCGGTCGTGGGCCTGGTACGGGGCATCGAACGCAACGAGGACCAGCTCCGCAAGCTGCGCTCGCAGCTCGGCGACGAGAGCTTCTTCGAATACATCCAGCTGCGCGAACGCGTCCGGGACCGCGAGCGGCACCTGGAACGGCAGGGCCGCACCGACCGGCGGCAGGCCGCGGTGTCGGCGCTCACCGCGTTGCGGCGCGGGGACGTGGTGGCGATTCCGTCCGGACGCCGGCAGGGTCTGGCCGTGATCCTGGAACCCGATGCGACACCGGGTGATCCGCGTCCGCTGGTGCTCACCGAGGACAAATGGGCGGGCCGGGTCTCGGCCGCCGACTTCCCGACCCCGGCCGAATCGCTGGGCCGGCTGCGGCTGCCCAAGCATGTCGACCACCGCACCGCGCGGGTGCGCCGTGACCTGGCATCCGCGCTGCGCAGCACCGGCATCACCGCGCCCCGGCGCGGGCGGCAGGGCGGTGGCAAGTCCAAGGCCGCCGACGACCGCGAGCTGCAGACCCTGCGGCGGGCATTGCGCAATCATCCGGCGCACGCGCGGCCGGACCGGGAGCAGCTGGCGCGTATCGGCGAACGCTACAACCGGGTCGAGCGCGAGACCGAGCACCTGCGCCAGCAGGTGGCGGCCACCACCAACTCCCTGGCACGCACCTTCGACCGCATCCTCGGGCTGCTCGAGGAGCGCGGCTACGTCGAGCACGGCGAGGTCACCCAGGACGGCCGCCGCCTGGCCCGCATCTACGCCGAGGCGGATCTGGTTGTGGCGGAAAGCCTCCGGCAGGGACTGTGGCGCGGGCTCGGCCCGGCCGAGCTGGCCGCGGTGGTGTCCATCCTGGTGTACGAATCCCGGCAGGAGGGCGGCTACCTGGGCGCTTCGGGCCCGACCGCGCCGATTCGCCGGGCCGTGGACGCCACCATCGGGGTGTGGTCGCAGTTGCGCGCCGACGAGTCCCGGCACCGGGTGCAGCCCACCCGGGAACCCGACCTCGGTTTCGTCACGGGTGTCTACACCTGGGCTCGCGGCGACGATCTTGCCGATGCGTTGCTCGCCAGCGGTGATCGCGGAAACCCGCTCTCCGCGGGCGATTTCGTGCGCTGGTGCCGCCAGGTGATCGATCTGCTGGACCAGATTCACAGCACCGCCGACGACCTCGAGGTGGCGGCCACCGCGAGCAAGGCGGTGCGGGCCATCCGCCGGGGTGTCGTAGCCGTGGACGCGGCGTAGTAGATACGACTGTGCTTTGATTCTTGGATGTACCGACCGCAGTGGGGACACGAGCGTGTTCCCGCTCGGGGGGCTAGCGTGAGTACAACGGATTGCTATTGGAGGCAAGCAGATGAGCGGCCCGTACGGACCGAATGACGCCCCTGGTCAAGGGGGAGGCAACGATCCGACGCAGCAGTGGGGCGGCCAGCAGCCCGCGCCCGGCGCCGGACCGACTCAGCAGTGGGGTGGCCAGCAGCCCGCGCAGCCGACCACGCAGTGGGGCGACCCGTCGCAGCAGCAGCCGGCCCAGCAGTGGGGGCAGGGCCAGCCGCAGCAGCCCTGGGCGCAGTCGCAGCCGCAGCAGCCGGTGCAGCAGCCGTGGGGGCAGAGCCAGCCGCAGTGGCAGCAGCCGCAGGGCGACCAGCAGTGGGGGCAGTCGCAGCCGCAGTGGCCGCAGCAGGGTCAGCCCGGACAGCCGGGTCAGCAGGACTGGAACCAGCAGGCGGGCCAGCAGTGGCCGCAGCCGCAGCAGCCGCCCGCCGGCAAGAAGAAGACCGGTCTGATCATCGGGATCGTGGTCGCCGTCGTGGTGGTCCTGGCCGCGGCCGGCGGTGGTCTGGCCTGGTTGCTGAGCAAGGACCAGCTGGACAACAAGGCCGTGCAGTCCGGGGTGCAGAAGGTGCTCAAGGACTCCTACGGCATCGACGACGTCCAGGACGTGAGCTGCCCATCGGGTCAGAAGGTCGAGGTCGACAAGACCTTCGACTGCACCCTCAAGGTGGGTGGCGAGAGCAAGAAGGTGACCATCAAGATCACCAAGGATGACGGTACCTACGAGGTCGGCCGCCCCAGCTGATTTTTTTCGGGCGGGGGAAACTGGGCAATTGTGTTGGGCCCGGGCGTGATCGGACGATCGCGGCCGGGCTCTCGCGTTTGCCAGGGGTTGGCTAATCGTCGCTGACGAGTACAGTGGGCCGAAATCTTCTCGTTGATCGTGATCGGGGGGCAAGATGAATTCGACTGTTCGTATCGTGGGCTGGACCGCGACCGTGGTGGCCGTGGCGAGCGCCGGGCTGGCGTCCGCGCCGTTCGCGGGGGCCAAGGCAACCGGTCCCGTGGTCAACGACTGCATTACCAACAAGGCCGATGTACAGCCTGCCGCCATGGTGCTGGCGTGTGGCGACGGCGGGCTCAGCGTCCGCGACATCACCTGGAGCAGTTGGGGTCCCGACACCGCCGAAGGTGACGGTACCGAGTACCGGCGCGTGTGCCAGCCGAGCTGCGCCGCTGGGAACACTGCCAGCGGCACCACCCACATCACCCTGCGCAATCTGCAGGACGGCTATTTCACCGAGGCCGCCATCACCGATCTCGACGGCAAGCCCGAGACCTGGCCCGTGGGCCCGCTACGACACTGATCAGCGCTTGGCCATGGCGGTGATGAGCCGCTTGACCGGGTTCTCGGCGTTGTAGGCGATGGCGAGTTCCGTGAGGCGATCCGGGTCCGCCGGAGTGACGGGCAGCAGGTCCGGGCCCGAGTGTGCGACGTCGGCATCCCGGACGACCC
The DNA here is from genome assembly GCF_053601595.1 of Nocardia sp. NPDC004711. Lineage (NCBI taxonomy): Bacteria > Bacillati > Actinomycetota > Actinomycetes > Mycobacteriales > Nocardiaceae > Nocardia > Nocardia sp. NPDC004711. The sequence continues at coordinate 28,502 of NZ_JBSGCB010000009.1, forward strand.
GGACGACGGGGGCCGCGGCCTTCAGATAGTCGTCGGCGGCAACGAGTTTCGCGCGCACGCCCTTGGCGAGATCGGAGTCCGGATCGGCGGCCGCGGCGCGCAGGGCCTCCACCGAGCCGAAACGGGAGATGAGCTGGGCGGCGGACTTGTCGCCGATGCCCGCGACGCCGGGCAGGCCGTCGGAGGCGTCGCCGCGCAGGGTGGCCATATCGGCGTAGGCGGGGCCCGCATTCTCTTCCGGCACACCGTATTTGGCGGAGACCTCGGCCGGGCCCCAGAGCTCCGCCTTGGCCAGGCCGCGGCCGACGTAGAAGACGCGCACCGGGGGTGCGGGGGTGTCGCGGACCAGCTGGAGCAGGTCCCGATCGCCGCTGACGACGATCACCTCGTCGGTGCCCTCCCGGGTGGCCAGGGTGCCGATCACGTCGTCGGCCTCGAGGCCCTCGGCGCCGGCGGTCGCGATGCCGGCGGCTTCGAGCACCTCCATGATCATGTCGACCTGCGGGGTGAGGGTGTCCGGCACTTCCTCGGCCACGACCCCGGCGACCGGCTCGCCGGCGTCCTCGGCCACCCGGTGGGCCTTGTACGACGGCAGCAGGTCCACCCGGAACTGCGGCCGCCAGTCCAGGTCCAGGCACACCACCAACCGGCTCGGCGCGTGCTGCTTGACCAGCGCGGCGACCATGTCGGTGAACCCGCGTAGCGCATTGACCGGCCGCCCGTCGGGCGCGGTGATCTTCTCCGGGATCGCATAGAACGCCCGGAACCACAGACTGGCCCCATCGAGCAGCAGCAGCGGACCGGCGGCAGGGGTGCTCATAGCGGTCGACCCTACCGGGACCGGCCGACAGGTCCGCGCAGCGCCGCGTGTCCGCCGGTCGTCGTCCCACGCGGGTGCCGCCGGGGGATTGCTCGCGGGACCCGGTGTGGTGGCGCGTTGGTGCGGTCGAAGCCGCACTGGCTCGCATGTGGGCCGAAAAGTGCTGAGCGGCAGGGGGCTCGGGGTGTTGTCCGGTGGTGGCACACAGTGGTGGGGTGCGAAGTTCGACAGTGGCTGGAGGGTGGCGGGGTTGGGGAGTAGCGTCGGTGGGCATGAGCGCTCATGACGAGTCACGGTTCGCGGCGGAGGTCTACGGGTCACGGTTGGAGCGGGCGGCCCAGTTGGCGCGCCACGCCCATCTCGACGCGTTGCTCATCACACCGGGTCCTGACCTGCGGTTCCTCATGGGGTCGCGGGCGCAGTCCTTCGAGCGACTGACCTGTCTGGTGATCCCGGCCAGCGGGGAGACGCCCTCGGTGGTGATCCCGAAGCTGGAGCTGGCCTCGCTGAAGGGATCGGCGGCCGGTGAGCTCGGGTTGCAGATCGTGGACTGGGTGGACGGGGTGGACCCGTATCGCATTGTCCGGAACGTGCTCAATGCCGGTGCGCGGGTGGCGGTCACCGATGTCATGCCCGCCCTGCACCTGCTGCCCATCGCCGATCAGCTTGGCTCGCTACCGGTTTCGGCGACCCCGCTGCTGCGGGAGCTGCGAATGGTGAAGGACCCCAGCGAGATCGAGGCCCTGCGCCGGGCCGGCGCGGCCATCGACCGGGTGCACGCCCGCATGGCCGAGTTCCTGCGTCCCGGCCGCACCGAGGCCGAGGTGGGCGCGGATATCGCGGCCGCCATTGTCGAGGAGGGCCACACCGAGGCCGAATTCGTCATCGTGGGCAGCGGCCCGCACGGCGCGGACCCGCACCACCTGGTGTCGGATCGGGTGATCGAGCCGGGTGACGTGGTGGTGATCGATATCGGCGGTCCGGTCGAGCCCGGCTACTTCTCCGATTCCACCCGCACCTACGTGCTGGGCGAGCCGAGCGAGGAGGTCGCCGCGCAGTTCGCCGAACTGGAACGCGCCCAGGCCGCCGCGGTGGCCGCCGTGCGCCCGGGCGTCACCGCCGAATCCATCGACGCCGCCGCCCGCGATGTCCTGGCCGCGGCCGAGCTGGCCGACTACTTCGTGCACCGCACCGGCCACGGCATCGGACTGTCGGTGCACGAGGAGCCCTACATCGTGGCCGGCAACGACCTGGTCCTCGCACCGGGCATGGCCTTCAGCATCGAGCCGGGCATCTACTTCCCGGGGGCCTGGGGCGCGCGCATCGAGGACATCGTGATCGTCACCGAGGACGGCTGCGAGTCGATGAACAACCGCCCGCACGGACTGACCCGCCTATAGCGCCCGATCGCCTTCGGCCCGCAGCCTCGGTGATCAACGGCTAATCCCCGGGGGTTCGGGGGTCCCTCTGCCGGTGGCCTGCACGTCGAAAGTGGCGGCGCGGCCAGCTCGGCCGGCCACTCGTCCATGGGCGGGTAGCTCTGCGGTTCCCGGCCGTCGCGCTGCACGGGGAACAGCGCCCGGACCGCGGGCAGCTCGAAATCGGAGGCCCAGCCGTAGCCCGCCCGGGAGGTGAGCAGGTCGAAGACGGTGATCGGGCGATGGGCGGGCACCACCTCGTCGAGGGGACTGCCGGGGGTGCGGACCACGCGTGGGCGGGTGAGCTCGGGCAGCCACGGGGCGATGGGGTCGTGCAACCCGATCACCCCGTCCTCGACGAGCATCAGCACGGCCGCGGCGGTCAGCGGCTTGGTGATGGACGCCCAGCGGAACAGTGAATCCGCGGTCATCGGGACCGTCCCGCCCGCGTGGGCCAGGCCGACGGCGGCGGTCTCCACCCGGTCGCCATGCGCGATCAGGCCGACCGCGCCGGGCACACCGCCGTCGTCGACGTGTGCCTGCAACACCTCTCGGAGCGTGGGCATGGCTCTCCCTCGCTGGTGCGCATTCGAGAGATCGGACGTGCCGTGTGCCGCAAAGCAACCGGTCGCGCACCAACCGGGATCGGGTGTCAGTGCCCGGCGGAATCGCCCTTGAAGACGCTGCTGGCCATCACGCGCTGCACATCGATGGCGATCACGACGCGGGTCGGGTTCTCCCGGGGCTGCCGGTAGCGCCCGGCGTAGCGCTCGACCGCGTCGGCCACCGAATCGGGGTCGTCGAGCACGGTGGCGGGACCCTCGAGGGTGATCCAGCGCGGGCCGTCGACCTGACTCACCGCCGCGTAGCCCGAGCGCCGCACATTGTTGACCTTGACCGACCCGTCATTGGTGATGATGCGTGCGATGCCGGCCTCCGGATCCCAGGTGAACCCGACCGCGACCACGTGCGGGGTGCCGTCGGCGCGCAGTGTGGAGAGGGTGGCCAGGTGGCGTTCGGTGACGAAGTCGGCGGCGGCGGGCGACAGTTCCGGGCGTGCGGCGGTGCTGGTCATGATCCGACGCTAGCAATCCGGCCTCGGGAGCACCGGACAGCGGTGCCCGGGTGGCAAACTGTGGGCCATGGGTTTCGGATCGCGGGACGTCGACAAGGGCGTCGTGCTGGTGCTCGGCGGGCGCAGTGAGATCGGGCTGGAGGTGGCGCGACGGCTGTCGCCCGGCCGGGTGGTGATTCTGGCGGCGCGCCGCAGTGACCAGCTACAGGAACAGACGAAGGAGTTACTGATCGCCGAGGCGGCGGCGGTGCACTGCGTCGAGTTCGATGCCGACGACATGGCATCGCACCAGCCGCTGCTGGAGAAGATCATCGCCGAGCACGGACGCATCGGCGTGGCGGTGGTGGCGTTCGGGATTCTCGGGGATCAGGCTCGGGCCGAGGAGGATCCGGCGCACGCGGTCGAGATCGTGCTGACCGATTTCGTCGCCCAGGTGAGCGTGCTCACCAGTCTGGCGAATCTGCTGCGCGAGCAGGGCGACGGTCAGATCGTGGTGTTCAGTTCCATCGCGGGCGTGCGGGTGCGGCGCGGGAACTACGTGTACGGCTCGGCGAAGACCGGTCTGGACGGGTTCGCGTCCGGGTTGCAGATGGCGTTGCACGGCAGCGGAGTTCACCTGCTCATGGTGCGATCCGGATTCGTTATCGGGCGGATGACGGCCGGGATGGAGCCCGCGCCGCTGTCGAGCACACCCGATCAGGTGGCCGACGCGGTGGTGGCGGGGCTGTATCGGCGGGTGCGGGATGTGGCGGTGCCGCGGCGGATTCGGCTGCTGTTCGTGGCCATGCGCTATGTGCCGTACTCGGTGTGGCGGCGGATGCCGCGATGACCGGAACCTCACGCCCGTCGGTGCCGATTCCGGTGATCGGCATCGGTGCTGACGGCTGGGACGGTCTGGGCGGCGCGGCGCGGCGCGAGATCGCCGCGTGTGAGGTATTGCTGGGCTCCGCACGGCAATTGGTGCTGATCCCCGCGGATGCGGCGCGGGCGGAGCGGGTGCCGTGGCCTTCGCCGCTGGTGCCCGCGCTGCCGGGGCTGCTGGAACGGTACGCGGGGCGGCGGCTCGGTGTGCTGGCCAGCGGCGACCCCATGTTCTTCGGTATCGGCGTGACCTTGACGAAACTGCTTGGGGCGCAGGCCCTGCGGGTGCTGCCGTCGCCGTCGTCGGCGTCGCTGGCGTGTGCACGGCTGGGCTGGGCACTCAACGAGACGCCGGTGGTGAGCGCGGTCGGGCGGCCTGTCGAGACGGTGCTCCCGGAATTGTCCGGCGGGCGCCGGGTGCTGGTGCTGAGCTCCGACCAGCACACTCCGGCGCAGGTCGCGGAGCTGCTGGCGCGCAATGGCTTCGGCGGGTCGGCGCTCACGGTGCTGGAACAGCTCGGCGGGCCGGACGAGCGGATCGTGCGCGGCACCGCCGCGCGGTGGGACCATCCGGCCGGAGATGCGCTGAACGTCGTGGCCATCGACGGTGTCGCCGACCGGGTTTCGCCGCGCCTGACGCGGATGCCGGGCCTGCCCGACGAGGTGTACGGCGGCGACGGCCAGCTCACCAAGGCCGAGGTGCGGGCGCTCACCCTCGCGGCGCTGGCGCCCACACCGGGCGAGCTGCTGTGGGATGTCGGGGGCGGCTCGGGCACCGTCGCCATCGAGTGGTGCCGCACGAACCCGGCCTGCCGCGCCGTCGCCTTCGAGCGAATGGAGAGCCGTCGCAAGCAGATTGCGGCCAATGCCACGGCCCTGGGCGTTCCGGGTGTCGAGGTGCGTGGGGCGGCCCCGGAGTCGTTCGCGGAGCTGCCCGCGCCGGACGCGCTGTTCATCGGCGGCGGGCTCACCCAGGACGACATGTTCGACGCCTGCTGGGAGCGGCTGCGCCCGGGGGGCCGGCTGGTCGCGAGCGCGGTGACCGCCGAATCCGATGTGCTGCTGCTGCGCCTGGCCGAGCGGCACGGCGGTGCGTTGCGCCGTTTCCAGGTGTATCGGGCCGAGCCGCTGGGCGGCTTCACCGCCTGGCGGCCACAGCTGCCGGTGACCCAGTGGTCGGTCGTGAAACCCCGTGCGGCAGTAGGCTAGTCGATCGGGGGCAGGGCGAGCGGGCCGGGTTCGAACACGGTCACCAGCACGATGAGGTTGCCGTAGGGCGCGTTCCCGTTGGCGAGGCGGTGCGCGGCTCGGGCGAGGGCGGTGCGCCACCCGTACTTGGCCTCGATCTCGGCCTGCACCCGGGGCACGAAAGTGCCCGTGCTGAGCAGGCGGGCCGTGCCCTGGAGCTGGCGGGAACCGAGTTTGGGATTGCCGCGCCAGTCGCCGGGCTGCACCAGCACCCGGCCGTCCTCGGCGAGTTGCTCGGCCTCGGTGGAGAACGACGAGGTCCGGAAGGCGAGACCGTTGTCACCGATGGGGACCACCAGCCGCGGCACGGTGACCAGCCGGCGCGGGCCGGTGGTCCGGGTCACCAGCACCGTTTTCGCCTGCTGCCAGACGGTGGCCGGGCTGAAGATTTCGCCGTGCGCCGGTATCGGGGCGGGCGCCGCCGCCCCGGGGCGGGCGAACTGGCTACGCGCGGCCGCCGGGTCGATCATCATGTCGGTCATCGCCTTCGATCCTTCCGTGCCGAATTCCACTACCGGGTTCGATGCCGGGCGCAGAGCGAGGCGGTGCAACGGCACCACACAGCGATTGCCATGTATTCGCTCATTAGGCGGCGACCATCTCGCTGTGGGCCGGTCCGGCACGGTGGCACAAGAGCGACACACAGGTCAGCCCATTGAGTTTCACCACATGGCACTCGTGGGCCACCCTGCCCCAACACTTCTCGACCACGTCGAGCCCGTCCCCTTCGATAGTCCAGGCGTTCCGCAGATCTGGCAACAACACAGGTCAGACGTCATGAATCTGTAGCGGGGAGATCGCTCGGGGCGGAGGATCCGCCACAGCGGGGCCGGAAGGATCCCTGCGAAGCCGCCGGGCCATGAGTTCGGCGAAGGTGAGTCAGCGCCTTCCAACGGCACATCGTCCACCCGGCCCGTGGGAAGGCGGGTGATAGCGGTCGTCCTTCTCGAACCCAGGTGACGCCGCGGCGACCCGGCAGGTGTGGAACATGGTTGCTCGACCTCGACCTGCGGGGGTCGGGTTTGGCCTAGGCTGCTCGGCGTGAGTGCCGCTGCGTCGCGAACGATTGCTTTGCCGCACTGCCGGGTGAGCTATGCCGAGTACGGTGCGGGAGCGGGAATACCGGTGCTGTACTGCCACGGCGTGCCCGGAACACATTTGGAGGGTGAGGCTTTCGATGCGGCCGGGGTGGCGGCGGGAATTCGCGTCATCGCGGTCGACCGGCCCGGAATGGCGGAATCGTCGCTGCCGGCGGGGGAGCGGGTGGCGGACTGGGTGGGCACGGTGGCCGCGCTGGCGGATCGGCTGGGGCTGGGGCGATTCGGGGTCATCGGGGTGAGTGGTGGCGGGCCGTTCGCGCTGGCCGTCGCAGCCGGGCTGCCCGGGCGGGTGACGGGTGTGGCGCTCATTTCCGCGCCCGCGCCGCTCGGTGACCAGGCCGCCGCCGCGGACCTCGATCCGGTCGCGCGCCGGCGTCGGCGGGGGCTGAATGTCCTGCGGCGGGCCCCTTTTCTGGTATATCCGATGGCGCTGGAGATGTCGCTGGTGATCCGCCGGCAGCAGGGGGTCGCGGGATTGGTCGCGCAAATGGCGGATGTGGATCGCGAGCGGGTCGAGAGCGATCCCGAGCTGGCCGACAAGCTGGAGGCCAATCTGCGGCGCAGTTTCGAGCAGGGCAGCCGCGGTTTCGCTTCCGACATTCGCCTGGTCTTCACCCGCGAATGGGGATTCCGGCTGACCGACGTGACTGTGCCGGTGCAGGTCTGGCACGGTGAGGTCGACGGCAATGTCCCCGCCGATGATGCCCGGCGGCTCGCCGCGGCGCTCCCGGACGCCCGGCTGCACCTCGTGCCCGGCGCGGGCCACCTGCTGTTCGTCGAGCGTCCGGCCGACATCCTGGACTCCCTCGGAATCGGCAACACGCCGTGACCGCCGGGCGTCGGGCAATGGTGCGGCCGAGGTCCGAGGCCGACGAGTTCCGCAGGCGTGGACTACCAGCGGTGTCGATCGAGATGTGTTGCCGCCCTACCCCAGTGCGTGGGCGGTGGTGTAACCGAGCAGCGCCGCGCCGAGCCCCGCGATGATGCTCACGGCGACATTGAGCGTGGCGTATAGATACGAGCGCTGCTCGGCGAGACGAACGGTCTCGTAGCCGAACGTGCTGTACGTGGTCAGTGCGCCACAGAATCCGGTGCCGACGAGCGCGTAGGTGGGAGACGAGACCGCGGCGCCGCTGAGCGAGCCCAGGATCAGGCAGCCGGTGAGGTTGACCGTCAGTGTGCCCCAGGGGAAGACGCTGTCGTGGCGGGTCTGGATGGCGCGATCGGTGAGATACCGCGCCGGGGCGCCGACCATCGCCCCGAGAATGACGAGCAACGCGGTCATGCGGTGGCCTCCCGGCGTCGGGCGATCTGGTGGGTGCAGGCCGCGCGGGTGAGACGGACCGCGACCAGGGTCGCCAGCAACGCGCACACCAGGGTGGCGGCCATGTAGGTGAATGCCGTTGCGACCGTGCCCGGTTGCAGCAGTCCGCGGGTTTCGTTGGCGTAGGTGGAGAAGGTGGTGAATCCGCCGAGGATGCCGACGCCGAGGAACGGGCGCACCAGCGGGTGGGCGGTGATGGTCTCGGTGACGATCACCATCAGCACACCGATGAGGAAGCAGCCGGCCACATTGGTGAGGAAGGTGGCCCAGGGGAACCCGGCGACCGGGGTGGGCCACTCCAGCGCGAGCCCGTATCGGGCCAGCGCGCCGAGCGCCCCGCCGATCGAGATCACGGCCAGGATCGCACCGTGCGATCGCGACAGTTCCTGTGATTGCCCGGGTTGATGCAGATCGACATCGGGGTCGATCGGTTCGAAGGTCTCGACACCATGGGTCGAATCCAGCTCACTGCTCACACGCGTCTCCTACTCCAGCGCACCCCGAGGGTGTCATTGTGGGGTAGGGACTGTTGGCGGCCGGTGGCTGCGGTTGTTCCGGAGTTCGGAGCGGCGAGCCCCACCGCCGCATGCTCGAACAGGATAGCGAGCCTACGCGGATCTCCGCTGGCGATGTGGGTCAGATCACGCCCCTTCCGTCGCGGCTTCCGGGTGCGGACGCGGCATCCAGGGTGGCCCTCGGGTGGCCGTGCCAGCGTTGGAAGGCGCGGCGGAAAGGACCAGGGGCCTGGCCGAGTTTCGTTGCGATGGAACGGATCCGGTGGATTCGAAGGGAAGCCGGCCCGGCTGCGGGGCGGTGAAATCGACGACTTCGAGCGCCGGGTGATTTGACTCGGTCGTGTCCCCGGGTTCAGTATGGGCTGGTCAGCACCTCGCTAGGCGAGGCTCCTGTACGAACACAGGCCACTGATCCGACGACGTCGAGAGACGCCCAGGGTTAGGACAGATCTCCCCGGATTAAGGGGTGATCCGAAGTGGCTTCCCGCGAAGGGATACGTCGTGCAGTGCCGAAGCTCTGACGAGAGGGGTGCCCGCACTGTCACTGGTCGTGGCATTGTTCATCCCCTCCGCCCGGTGCGACACCCGTGGATGTGGTCGACGCGCGTGCGTCCAGGCAGCAAGGAGGTGAGGGGCGAATGAGTTCCGGCGATAGTCCGCATCCCAGTCCGGTTCGAAAACCATTGTCGTTCCCGGCTTGCCGCGCACTGAGCGCTTCCTGAAGCATTCGGATCCGTGGCGGGCCGATCCTCCGAAGGAGTTCTCTCATGGCCGTCATCGCATTTCCGCGTACCCGTACCCCGCTGACCGTCCTGTCCGTGCTCGGCGACTCCGCGCGGCGGGTTCGCGCGCGCCACCACCTCACCGAATCCGAGCGTGCCAACCTGCGCATTGCCCGCTCCCGGGTCGCGGTCTACACCGCCTCGCTGGGCGGTCACCCCTACCACGCGTAGGCCCTCGGGGCCGCGGGCCGACGCCCGCGGCCGCGGCGGGAGGGTGGTCTTCACAGCGGTTTCTCAGCGGCCGGACGGCACAGTGTCGGCGTGACAAACCGTGTGACACTTCCTGATTCGGCCCGCTCCGGGCTGCCCGTCAAGGTCCCGCAGATCACCGCGCTGTTCTGGGTGATCAAGGTGCTCTCCACCGGAATGGGAGAGACCTTCTCCGACTTCCTCGTCAAGCATCTGCCGCCGCTGCTGGCGGTCGGTGGTGCGCTGGTGCTCTTCACCGTGAGCCTGGCCGCCCAGATCCGCGCACCCCGCTACCGCGTCTGGACCTATTGGACCGCCGTGGTCATGGTGGCCATCTTCGGCACCATGGTCGCCGACATCGTGGATTTCGTGGTCGGAATTCCGCTGGGGATCTCGACAGTGCTGTTCCTGGCCCTGCTCGCGGGCGTGCTGCTGCTCTGGTATCGCGTCGAGGGCACCCTGGACGTGCACAGTATCGATACCCGCCGGCGCGAAGGCTTCTACTGGACCACGGTCGTGGTGACCTTCGCGCTCGGCACCGTCGCCGGCGACTTCACCGCCGCGACACTGCATTTGGGCTACCTGGTGTCGTCACTGCTGTTCGCCGTCGCGATCGCGGTGCCGGCGGTGGCCTGGCGCTGGGGCGGGATCGATCCGGTGCTCGCCTTCTGGGCCGCCTACGTGGTCACCCGCCCGCTGGGCGCGTCGGTGACCGACTGGCTCGCCTCCGACCGCAGCGACGGCCTGAACCTGGGCACCGGCTGGGTCACCCTGGCCGCGGCGGTCCCCATGGTCGTGCTCATCGCGGTGCTCGCGCGCCGTCAGGACCGGGTGCAGGCGGTCGGCGCGCACCCGTGACGTCGAGAAGGGCTGCAGCGCAGGGGGTTCGGGAACCTGCCACGGTGTCGAATCGACGCGCGGCAGGTTCCAGGTCGACGCGCGGCAGGTTTCAGGGCTGTTCGCCGATATTGCCGATGACCTGGTTGAGGTGGGCGAGGCCGTCCTCGAGCTGGTAGGTGACGCCCGCGATGGCGCAGCGGCCGGAGTCGACCGCGTGCGAGATGATCTGCGAGCGCTCCATCAGCACGCGGCTGGTCTCGGCCACGTGCCGGGCCTCGAGCTCGTCGACGGTGCTGAGGCCCTCACGGCGGCCGAGCAGGATCGACGGGGTGACGCGTTCGACGAGGCTGCGGATGAACCCGCCGGGGACCGCCCCGCCGTCGAGCGCGTCGAGGGTGGCCTTGACGGCGCCGCAGCTGTCGTGGCCGAGCACCACGATCAGCGGGACATTGAGCACCTGCACGCCGTATTCGATGGAACCCAGCACCGAGCTGTCGATGACGTGCCCGGCCGTGCGGACCACGAACATGTCGCCGAGACCCTGGTCGAAGATGATCTCGGCGGCGACCCGGGAATCGCCGCAGCCGAACAGGATGGCGGTGGGGTGCTGGCCGCCGACCAGCTCGGCGCGGTGACCGGCGCCCTGGCTGGGGTGGACCTGGGTGCCCCGTACGAAACGCTCGTTGCCTTCGCGAAGAGATTTCCAGGCGCTGATCGGATTTGAGTGAGGCATATGTCCGATTCTGCACATCGGCGATCGGGTGCGCCGACCCACCCCCGTCCGTTCGTGTTCCGGACGCTTGGTCCGATGACGCGCGGGATTCGACGATCGGGCGACCATCCGTGCGTCTATTGGTTTGTGCAACAAAGGGATTCGTGACGTGCCGGGGCCGGTGTGCCGCCTGGCGTGGCGGCGGTGCCGGTTTACCCACCTCCGTGATATCCATTACAATCTCTTTGGTTTCAGTCCCGTTCGGCCCGGCCGGACGCGGTGGAGTTGTTCGACGTTTTCGGCGCCCGGGATTGGAGACTGTGATGACGGTGTCGGCCGTGACCGATTCACCCCTCGACCATGGCGCGATTCGCGTGCGGATCGATGCCGCCCTGCACGAATTCCTCGACCGGAAGGCCGAATCGGCGGCGGCCTGCCGGCTGCCCGCGGACGTGGTCGGCGCGGTCCGCTCCTTCCTGTTCGCCCGCGGGAACCGGATCCGGTCGCTGTTCTGCGTCCTCGGCTGGTACGCGGGCGGCGGGATCGAACTGCCGGACGCGGTGGTGCGGACTGCGGCCGCGGTCGAACTCCTGCACACCGCCACGCTGATCCACGACGACCTCCTCGACGATCGCGACACCCGCGACGGGCGGCCCACCGTGCATCGCATCGCCGCCGACCGCAGCCGTCGGATCCGGGACGGGCACGCGGCCGAACGGTTCGGCGCGCGCAGCGCCATCGTCCTCGGCGACTGCGGCCTGGGCTGGGCCCAGGAGCTGCTGCACGGCGCCGGACTCTCCCCGGCGCAGAGCGCGGCGGCCGCGGCGGTGCTCGACACCCTGCGCACCGAGGTGAACTACGGCCGCTACCTGGAACTGGTCACCAGCGGCCGCCCGACCTCGGATCTGGATCAGGCGCTGGAGATCCTGCGCTATCGCACCGTGGCATGCATGGTGGAGCGGCCCCTGCACGTCGACGCGGCGCTGGCCGACGCGGACGCGGATGTGATGGGGGCGCTGACCGCCTACGCCTGCCCGCTGGGCGAGGCCGCGCGGCTGCAGGACGAGCTGCGCAACGTCTTCCACGATGTCGAGCCGGTCGGCCACGCCGGCCTGCAGGATCTGCGCGAGGGCAGGCACACGGTCCTGCTCGCGCTGGCCCTGCGCCATGCCACCCCCGAGCGCCGTGACCACCTGACCGGGCTCGTCGGCAACGCGCGCCTGGACGAGTCCGGCGCCGCGCTCTGCCGCGACATCCTGTCCGTCACCGCACGTTTCGAAGTGGAGCGGATGATCGGGCAGCGCCGGATGCTGATCGGGACCGCACTCGACGACACCCGGATCCCCGAATTCGCGGCGGCCGGACTGCGCTCTGCCGCCGACATGATCATCGGCTGAGGCGGGGCGAACGGCCACCTCGCGGCCCGCGCCGAGCGTGAGTTCGCCGTTCTGGCTCGTTGCCGTCGCGTACACCGGTCCCTCTGTTACGGTGGCGAAGGCCGGTCCCGGGATCGGCTGGAGCACAAGAGAATTGACTGGTTATGACGCATGGCGGCGTTGCCGACGGGGCACAGGCCGTGGGTGGAGAATCACGCGTGCCGCTGTACTCGGCCGAGTTCGCGGCGGATCCACATCGTATCTATCGTGAGCTGCGGGCGCGATTCGGATCGCTGGCGCCGGTGGAGCTGGCGCCGGGAGTGCCGGCCACGCTGGTGATCGGGTACCGGACGGCACTGCGAATCCTCAACGACCCGGAGCATTTTCCCGCCGATCCGCGCGTATGGCAGCGCACCGCGCCGCCGGACAGCCCGGTCATGCCGATGCTCGAATGGCGGCCCAATGCGCTGCGCAGCAGTGGATCCGATCATCGGCGGTACCGGACCGTCAATGTGGCCGCACTCGACGCGGTGGATCCGCACGCCCTGCACGCCACCGTGGAACGGGTCGCGGTACCGCTGATCAACGCGTTCTGCGCGGACGGGAGTGCGGATCTGGTGTCGCAGTACGCGTTTCCGCTCGCGTTCCACATGGTCAACGCACTGCTGGGCTGCCCGCCGGCCATCGGGCAGCGCATCGCGGCCGGTCAGGCGGCGATCTGGGAGGGCGTCGACGCCGAGGCCGGGAACCAGATGATCACCTCGGCGGTGCTGGAGCTGGTCGTGCTCAAACGCGCCCAGCCCGGCGACGACGTCGTGTCGCGGCTGGTCGCGCACCCGGCGCAGCTCACCGACGAGGAGATGATCCACCAGATCGTCACCCTCTACGGCGCGGGCATCGAGCCCGAGCAGAACCTCATCGTCAACACCCTGCGGCTCATGCTCACCGACACCCGGTTCGCGGGAAACCTGCTGGGCGGCAGCCTGTCCACCCGCGGCGCCCTGGACGAGGTGCTGTTCACCGACCCGCCCGGCGCCAACTACTGCGTCAGTTATCCGCGGCATCCGATTCTCGTCGACGGCGTGTGGCTGCCCGCGCATCAGCCGGTGGTGGTGAGCATGGCGGCCTGCAACAACGATCCCGCGGTCGGCGCGCGCGAATTCACCGACAACCGCGCGCATCTCGCGTGGAGCGTCGGACCGCACGCCTGCCCGGCCCGGTCACCGGCCTACCTCATCGCCCAGGACGCCATCGACCAGCTGCTCGACGCGCTGCCGGAACTGCGGCTCGCCGTCCCCGATGCCGAATTGATCTGGCGGCCGGGGCCTTTCCATCGCGCGCTGAGCGCACTCCCCGTCGTTTTCCCGCCGGCCCTGCCCATGCACGTGAACTGAGGAGAACACCGATGCCCGCCGAACCCATCACCCTCGACCCCACCGGCGTCGACACCCAGGGCGAGATCGCCCGGCTCCGCGAGCGCGGGCCCGCCACCCTGGTGGAGCTGCCCGGTGGGGTGCGCGCGTGGTCGGTCACCGATACCCGTCTGCTCGAACTGCTGCTCACCGACGCCCGCGTGTCCAAGGACGCGCGTCAGCACTGGCCCGCGTTCATCAACGGTGAGGTGCAGACCGACTGGCCGCTGTTCGCGTGGGTGGCGGTGAACAATATGTTCACCGCCTACGGCGCCGACCACCGGCGACTGCGCAAGCTCGTCGCCCCCGCCTTCACCGCGCGCCGCAGCGCCGCCCTGCAGCCGCAGATCGAGGCCATCACCGCGGAACTGCTCGACACGCTGGCCGCGCTGCCGGCCGGTGAGGTGGTCGACCTGCGCGAGACGTTCTGCTACCGGCTGCCCATCCGCGTCATCTCCGAATTGATGGGTGTCCCGGACGAGATGCTGCCCGGCCTGCGGGTCTGCGCCGACAGGCTGTTCGACACCACCCTCGGCGCGGAGGAAGCGGCGGCCAACTACTTCGAGCTCTACCGCCTGCTCGGCGAACTCGTCGCCCGCAAGCGGGCCGAGCCCGGCGACGACCTGACCAGCGCGCTCATCGCCGCCCGCGACGACGAGGACGGTTCGCGACTGGCCGAGCAGGAACTGGTGGACACCCTGCTGCTGGTCATCAGCGCGGGCCACGAAACCACCATCAACCTGCTCGACCAGGCCATCACCGCCGCCCTCGGGCACCCCGATCAGCTGAAGGCGTTGCGCGGCGGGGATGTCGCCTGGCCCGAACTGGTCGAGGAGTCATTGCGTTTCGAGACCGCGGTCGTGCACGCCCCGCTGCGGTTCGCCGTCGAGGACATCGACTACGAGGACGTCCACATCGCCAAGGGCGACCCCATCATCGTCTGCTACGCCGCCCCCGGTCGGGATGTGAAGGTGCACGGCGACACGGCCACCGAATTCGACCTCACCCGGGAGAACAAGAGCCACATGGCTTTCGGTCACGGCGTCCACCACTGCCTCGGCGCGCCCCTGGCCCGCCTGGAGGCGAACATCGCACTCCCACAGCTCTTCCACCGCTTCCCCGACCTGCGCCTGGCCGTCCCGGTGGACGAACTCCCGGCGCTGCCCAGCTTCATCTCCAACGGACACGCCTCGCTGCCCGTCCATCTCACCGCCGACCGGTAGCCCGCGCAGGCAGCGGTATCCAGGGCACGATGACGGCGCGGCCGCGCAGCGTGCCCGCCGTCGGCCCCCGATAGGCTTCCGGGCCTACGTCGAGCCCGAAGCGCTCGGTCGCGATCTCGAAGACACCCTCCTGCGCGAGACCGATCAGCTCGATCGGCTCACAGCATGAACCCCAGGACGGGGCGGTGACCGCCGCCTCGTACGGGCTGATGCCGAATCCGACTCGCGCCGTGGACTTTCCGTCTCCCCCCGCCATCGCGATATCGACGGTCGGCTGATGGCCGACGAAATCCAGCACCGAGCTCGCTCCGGCGTCCGCCGGTGGTCTCGCGGACGTTCTCGGCCGCCCAGTCGTCCGACAGCGCTGCCTCCTGTGCCCCAGCGAATTTCGCAAACTCGAACCTGTCGTCGGAGACGTTCAGGGCGATGACGCGCGCCGACGTCATGTGCCGCAGCAGCGGCTCAGGGGAAGAAGCGGGCGATGGCCGGTCGGAGGCGGGCGGATTCGAAATCGTCGGCGGGCAGGGCGAGTTGCTCGAGGATCAGGCCGTTGACGAGGGTGAGGAGATCGGCGGCGGCGGCCTCGGGGTCGGCGGCTCCGGCGCCGCGGAGTTCACCGGCGAAGGCGGCGCGCTGGGTGGCTCCCCATTCGTCGAGGCTGGCCCGGAGGTTGGGGCGGCGGGCGACTTCCAGGAAGAACTCGTAGCGGGCGACGGCGGCGTCACGGTCCCCGGCCAGGGTTCCGGTCACGTAGTCGACGAGGCGTGAAATCCGTTGGGGGACATCCACATCGGGCAGGCTGTCGAACAGGGCGCGTACCTCGTCGATCTGCCGCGCGGCCAGCCGGCGCAGGGCTTCGTCGAGCAGTTGGTCGAGCGTGCCGAAGTAGTAGCGGGCATTGCCGTGAGTGGTTCCCGCCTCCGCGGCGACGGCGCGGTGGGTCACGGCGCGGGCGCCTTCGCGGGCCAGTAGTCGGATCGCGGCCTCCAGCAGGGCCTCGCGGCGGGCGGCCCCCCGGGCCATCCGCGGCTCGCGCACGGACGTCGTCATGGGGGTCATCGTACCGTCGACCTCGATTCACCAAACTTCTCCATTTGGAGAAAACTCGAGGTACGGTGTGCGCAGCAGTGAACACAACTGGTTGGCAGCGGAGGACAGCTATGACCAACACGATCATCACCGGGCGGGTACGCACGCTCGATCCGAACACCCCGGAAGCCGAGGCACTCGTGCTGTCCGGGGGACGCGTTCTGGCAGCGGGGGACCGGGACGCCATGCGGGCGGCGGCGGGACCGGATGCCCTGCACGTCGAGGCGGGCGACGGCGTGGTGCTGCCCGGCCTCATCGACACCCACCCGCACGTCATGCACTTCGGGATGCTGGCGGGCGGGCTGGTGGATCTGACCGACGCGGTCGATCACGCGGACATCGTGGCGCGGATCCGGGCCAAGGCCGCGCACACGCCGCCGGGGCAGTGGATCATGTGCACGCCGGTGGGCGAGCCGCACTACTTCATCCGCCGCTCCGAGCGGGATCTGCACGAGCGACGCCTGCCCGATCGGTGGACCCTCGACACGGCGACCGACGCGCATCCGGTGCTCATCCAGGCCTGGGCGCCACGCATGCCGAATGTGGTGGCGTTCAACACCGCCGGCCTGCGTGCCGTCGGGCTCACCGCGTTCATCCCGGACCGGGTCTGCGATGTCGAGATCGAGAAGAACGAATCCGGCGACCTGACCGGAATCCTGCGCGGACCCGTGACGAACTACTACACCTACGACCCCTTCTGGGGTCAGATCCTCACCAAACTGCCACCGCCGGACATGGCGAACGCGGTTGCCGGGACGACCGCCGAAATGGCCCGTTACTCGGCGCAGGGTGTGACCAGCGTGTACGAGGGCCACGCCATGGAACCGGAACACCTTGCGCTGTACCGGCATCTGCGCGCCACCGATGCCCTGACGCTGCGCGTCCAGGCGACGCTGGATGCCGAGTCGGTGATCTTCTATCCCTTCGATCCGCTGACCGGCGCCGAGTTCGACGACCGGCTGCGCCACCTCGCCGCGCTGTCCTCGGATCTCGAGGACGATCTGCTGCGCGTCGACGGCCTCACCCTCAGTCCCGGCGGCCCCTGCTTCTCGGGCTACTTCGCCACCTACGAGACCTACTCCGACCCCTTCGGCCGTCCCACGCGCGGTGTGCGTTTCGTGTCGCTCGAGAAGGAGGAGGCGTTCGTCAGGTTCTGCGCCGCCAACGACATTCGCGCGAACCTGTGCCTCGGCGCCTACCGTGAGCACGACGACTTCCTCGACATCGCCGAACGCGTGGTGCGCGAACACGATTTCCGCGACCGGCACTGGATTCTGCAGCACGCCATGACGATCACCCCGCAGCAGGCCCGCCGCTACGCCGACCTCGGCTTCCAGGTCACCACCAGTGCGGGCTTCGCGTGGGGGAAGGGCGCGATGTACGGCGAGCGGATGGGCGAGCACGTCTGGCGCGACCTGGAACCGCTGCACCGGCTCACCGAATGCGGCCTGGATCTGGCGGGCGGATCGGATTGGGGACCGAAGAACCCCTGGGAGCAGATCGAACTCGCGCACACCCACCGGTTCGCGGGCAGCGACCATCGCAATGACGGACCCGACCAGAAGGTGTCCCGCGCCGACGCGCTGCGCATGTGGACCACGGGCGCGGCGAAGGTGCTCGGCTGGCCCGGAATCGGTTCGCTCGCACCGGGAAACCACGCCGATGTGGTGATCGTGGACCGCGATCCGGTGACGTGCCCGATCGACGACCTGCGGGACACCACGGTGCTGCGCACCTATCTGGGCGGCACGGTCGTCCACGACAGCGGCGATCTCGCCGCAGCCGAAGAGACCGAGGAGGTGCGCGCGTGAACGCCCGGGCAACGGATCGGGTGCTCGATCGGATCGACAGCCTGCGTGATGAATTGGTGGCTACGCTCGCCGATGCCATCGCCATCCGCAGCGTGAACCCCACCTACCCGGACCAGGACTACGACGACCTGGCCGGCGGCGAATCGGAGGTCTCCGGGCTGCTGGCCGGGCTGTACCGGCAGGCGGGCGCGCAGACCCAGCTGTTCGGCAAGGCGCCGGGCCGCGACAATGTCGTCGGGGTGCTGCGGGGTAGTGGCGGCGGGCGGTCGCTGATCTTCAACGGTCATGTCGATGTCGTTCCGGCCGATGACGCCGCGCAGTGGACGCACGACCCGTTCACGGCCTTCGTCGACGACACCCACGTGTGGGGCCGGGGCTCGGTGGACATGAAGGGCGGACTGATCGCGCAGGCGTTCGCCGCCATGGCATTACGGCAGGCCGGGGTGCGGCTGCGCGGCGACCTGATCCTGCAGGGCGTGGCGGGCGAGGAGAATCTCGAACACCACATGGGGACCTCCGCGGTCCTCGAGCGCGGCTTCACCGCGGACGCGGCGATCATCGCCGAGCCCACCGGCGCCCGCGTCCCGCTGACCGTCATGCCCGCGACTCCCGGCGTGCTGGTCATGCGCATTACGGTGACGGGGCGTTCGGCGCACGCGTCGATGCGGTCCCTGATGCGGGCCGGGCATCCCGGCGAACCTGTCGCCGCCAGCGCGATCGACGCGGCCCTGCGCATCCATGACGGGTTGCGCCGGCTGGAGGACGAGTGGGTGACGAGCCGCGTCGATCCGCTGTTCGACAAGGGCCAGTTCACCATTGGCCTCGATGTGATCGACGGCGGTGCGCGCGGTAGCCACAATGTCGCGTTCATTCCCGACGAGACCACCCTCGACTACGCGATCTTCTATCCGCCGGCCGCGGCGGTGGCCGAGATCCAGTCCGAAGTCGTGCAGACGGTCACCGGCATCGCGCAGCAGGACCCGTGGCTGCGCGCCAACCCGCCGCGCATCGACTGGCCGATGCACTATCCGGGCGGGCGCACCGACGGCGATCATCCGTTCACCCGGACGGTCTGCGCGGCTCGCGAACGGGCCACGCTCGACACCGCCTTCGCGGGTGTGCCCGAGGTGCGGCCCTTCCCGTCGGCCACCGATCTCACCTGGTTCACCGCCGCCGGCATCCCCGCCGTCGGGCTGGGACCGGGCCCGCTCGTCATGGCGCACGCGGTGGACGAGCGCTGCGCGATCGATGAACTGGTCTGTGCCGCAAAGACATACGCGGTAGCCGCGATCGACTGGTGCGGGACGGATTGAACGCCTCCAAGCCCCGCCTGGTCGTCGGCATCTCCGGGTCGAGCGCACCGCAGCTGGGCATCACCCTGCTGCGTGCGCTGGCCGAATCCCGGGCGGTGGAAACGCATCTGGTCATCTCGCACGGGGCGCGGCGCTGCATCCGGCTCGAAACCGGATCGAGCGTCGAGGAGGTGGCAGCCCTGGCCGATGTCGTCCACCACCCCGCCGACCTGGCCGCCGCCATCTCCTCGGGATCCTTCCGGACCCTGGGCATGGCCGTGGTGCCGTGTTCGGCGCGCACGCTCGCGGCCGTGGCCACCGGACACGGCGACAACCTGCTGGCCCGGGCGGCGGACGTCACCCTCAAGGAACGCCGCCCCCTGGTGCTGGCGGTGCGCGAGACACCGCTCAACCTGATCCACATCCGGAACATGGAAACCGTCACCCTCGCCGGGGCGACGGTACTGCCGCCGGTGCCGGCCTTCTATCACCGGCCCCGGACCATCGATGACCTGCTCCGGCAGACCGCCGGCAAGATCCTCGACCAATTCGGCATCGACCACCACCTTTTCGCCCGCTGGCACACTCCCGAAGAGGATTGATGAACCACGCCCGCACCGATTTCCGAGCATTTCTGGACACCCTCACCGTGGCGGGGCTGATGCATGGCATCGACGAGCCCGTCGACCCGTACCTCGAGGCCGGCGCGATCAACCGCCACCTCCTCGAGTCCGGGCTGCCCGGACCGATCTACAGCCACATCAAGGATACGATTCCCGGAATGCGCTTGGCGGCCAACATGTTCGCGACCTTCCCGGGTGTCGCGATCGCGCTCGGCCTGCCCGCCGACACCGATGTGCACGACATCATCGACTGCTATCGCGAACGATTCGGCCGTACTACCGAACCCGTCGTCGTCGCGGAGGGGGAGTGCCAGCAGAACGTCCTGCTCGGCGACGACGCCGACCTCACCGGACTGCCCGCCATCCACGGCCATCCCGGTGACGGCGGCCGGTATCTGGGCACCTTCGGCGTCAGCGTCACCAAGGACCCCGACAGCGACTGGACCAACTGGGGCATCTACCGCGGCATGATCCACGGACCCCGGGCGCTCGGCATCACCCTGCATCCGCAGATCAACCACGGCGGCCGCATCATGGCCGCCTACCACCGCGACGACCGGCCCATGCCGTACGCCATGTTCTTCGGCGGTGACCCGCTCTACACGATCCTGGGCGGTCCGGGCGCGCCGCCCGGAGTCTCGGAGGTCGACATCGCGGGCGGAATGCGCGGCCGCCCGGTCGAACTCGTGCGGTGCAAGACCGTCGATCTCACCGTCCCCGCCGACGCCGAGATCGTGGTCGAGGGCACGGTGTCCCCGGGTGACGTCCTGCCCGAGGGGCCGTTCGCCGAATACCCGGGCTACCTGGTGTCCGATCCGGCCCCGGCCCCGGTCGTGCGGGTCACCGCCGTCACCTACCGGCACCGGGCGATCCTGCCGACGTGCAGCATGGGCATCCCGATGGACATGGTGTTCCCGCAGATCCAGATGGCGGCGAACTTCAAACGCGCCCTGCTGCAGGCCAGACTGCCCATCGACAAGGTCGGGGTACCCCGGGCCGGCAACGGGATGGCCGTCGTCGTCTCGACCGACACCCCGATCGCGGGGCTCCCGCAGCGCATCGCTGCCACGATCTGGTCCGACGCGGCCGGTAGCAAACTCACGCCCTACGTCATCGTGGTGAACACCGATGTCGACCCCATGGACACCGATGCCGTCCTGCACGCCATCGTGGCCAAATGCCATCCGGCACGGGACATCCACGTCTACCCCGGCTTCTACAACGCACCCTTGCAGCCCTACCTGCCGCCGGGCCCGCAGCGCGCCCTCGGGGGCGGCGGCGCGAACGTCCTGCTCGACTGCACCTGGCCGATCGACCTCGCACCACAGGACATTCCGTTGCGAAGCGACTTCGCGACCAGCTATCCGGAAGACCTCAAACGCCGGATCGAGCACCGCGTCGCCGGGTGGAACCTGACGCCGATCGACGTCCGCGGAAAGAACTGAGGGCTTCGGCATGAGCACATTCGTGCTGATTCACGGTGGGAGCCATGGCGCGTGGTGCTGGTACAAGATCGTGCCGGTGCTCGAATCCCGCGGGCACACGGTCGTGACACCCGACCTGCCGGGCCACGGCAGAGACCGCACCCCGGCCAAGGGATTGACCGGTGCCGCCTATCTCGATCGCGTGGGATCGGTCCTGAATTCGCTGGCGGACAAGGCGATTCTGGTCGGTCACTCGATGGGCGGTGTCACGGTGAAGGCGGCCGCGGAACGCTATGCGGACCGGATCGCTGGGGTCGCCTACGTCGCCGCCGACGTGGTCGCGGGCGGGCAGTCCCTCGCCACCGATCCGGCCCTGGCGGACATCCTGGTGACGCTGGGTCCCCACATCTCGGCCGACGTGGACGCCGAGACCTTCGACATCGCGCACGAGGCGGCCACGCGATACTTCTACAACGACTGCGACGCAATCGATATCGCCCTCGCGCTCCGGCTGCTCACCCCCGAGCCGACCGCGACCATCACCAGCCGCATCGACCACACCACCGACCGATACCTGGCCCTCCCACGATTGGGAGTGATCACCTCGGCGGACGCGCTCCTCCCCGCCGATGTCCAGCAGACCCTCTACCGGCGTGACGGCATCACCGACACGGTCTCGCTGCCCACCGGGCACTCCCCGTTCCTGTCCGCTCCCGGCGCGCTGGCCGCGCACCTGCTGAACTTCGCGGATCGTGTGGGATAGCCCGGCGATATCTTGCTGTGCGGGTTCGGCGATAGCGTGGGCCGATGAGTTTGGGCGAGTGGCGCGGTCAGTACGGAGGAACAACGAACCGCAGCCATGCCGCTGTGACGTGACGGATCGATGGCCGGGCCATGACCGCGCTCGCACCGGCAGGCTGCGCTGAGCCGGGAGGTTATTTCGAGTGTCGAACGCTATTTCTCGTGACGAGTTGTGGGCCATGGCTCACGCCGAACGTGCGGCGCTGGCCGATGATCTCGCCGATCTGACCGATCGGCAGTGGGCGGTGCGGTCGCTGTGCGGAGAGTGGACGGTGGAAGAGGTCGTCGCCCACCTCACCGCGGCGGCGAGTACCGGCCGAATCCGGTGGCTGGTCAGCGCTTTCGGGGCCCGCTTCGACTTCGAGAAACACAATGCCCGGCGGCTGGCCGAGCATCGCGGCGCGACTCCGGCGGAGACGTTGGACCGGTTCCGGGCGATCATCACCAGCACCATCGCGCCGTTCGGCCATACGGCCGCCTGGCTCGGTGAGGTGGTCGTCCACGGCCAGGACATCCGCCGTCCGCTGGGACTGCCGCGCCAGCCCTCGGTCGAGGCCGTCACCGAGGTCGCCCGGTTCTTCGCGAGCCGGGACTTCACCGTTCGCAGCCGCAGCGCTATCGAAGATCTGCGGCTGGAAGCGACCGACGGACCCTTCGCCCTCGGAGCCGGCCCTCTGGTCAGCGGAACGACGATCGCCTTGACCATGGCGATGGCGGGTAGAGCCGCCTATTGCGACGATCTGACCGGACCCGGCGTGCCCACGCTGCGCAGTCGTCTCTGACACTGTCCCGGACCGGCTCCGCCACGACTAGGGCCTGAGGACGATCTTGCCGTGGGTGTGGCGGCGTTCGAGTTCGGTGTAGGCCTCGCGGACCTGTGCCAGCGGGTAGACGTTCGCGATCGGGACTTCGAGATGTCCGCCGGCGATCAGGCCGGCCAGCTCGGTGAGTATCGCGCCGCCGGGCCCGGCCTCCGCTCCGCCGTCGGTCTTCACTCCGTACTGCGCGGCTGCGGCGTAATCGGCGATGGTGTCGATCCGCTCGGTCGCGACGCCGAGGGCGAGGGCCAGCTCGACGTACCCGTTGCCGAAGGTGTCGATGAAGGCGTCGACACCGCCGGGGGCGGCGGCCTTGATCCGGTCCGCGACGTCGTCGCCGTACGCGATCGGGATCACGCCGCGGCTGCGCAGCCACGCGTGGTTGCGCTCGCTCGCCAGGCCGATGACGGTGGCCCCGGCACGGCGCGCGAGCTGGACGGCGAGCGAGCCGACACCCCCGGCGGCCCCGGAGACGACGACGGTCTCGCCCGGCGCGAGGCGGACGGAACGCACTGCGCCCCATGCGGTTACACCCGCGACGTACAGGCCGCCGGCCACCTCCCACGGGACGTTCTCCGGCTTGCGGGTGAGATTGGCGGCCTCGACGAGGACCAGCTCGGCCTGGGCGGCCCGGTTCTCCGAGAATCCGATCACCTCGTCGCCGGGGGAGTATCCGCCGACGCCGGTGCCGATCTCCTCGATGACCCCGGCGAGATCGCTGCCCTGCCCGGAGGGGAATGTCGAGGGGAACATGTCGGCCAGTGCTCCCGTGCGGATGACCGCCTCGCTGGGGTTGATACCGGCTGCCCTGACCCGGACGAGGACCTGCCCGTCGCCGGGCACCGGGCGTTCGACCTCGTCGACCCGCAGCACGTCGATTCCGCCGAACTCGTTGTACCTGACTGCCTTTGCCATGATCTTCGACTCTCCTTCGGGTGGATTCGCCTGACAACACCCCGGACGGGCCGGGCCCGTCAGCGCGCGGATACGGAGCCAGCTGTCGCAAGTAGTTGTGCGGCAAGGTGTTCGGTGACGTCCTCGGTGGTCGGTGGCTGCCCGAAGACTTCGGTTTGCCGCGTCGTATCGCCGACGACCTGGGATCCCGAACGACCGGTAGCGCCGACCACGAGGACCGGGCCGGCCGCATTCGATGACGTGGGCATGGCGGCTATTCCGTTCCCGCAGGGCGGAGTTCGAGAACGGGAATGGTGCGCACGCCGGTGGTTTGGCGTTCGTATTCGGCGAAGCCCGCATACCGCCGCGCTTGCTCGGCGTAGATGCGATCGCGCTCAGCACCGGGCACTTCGCGCGCGGTCACCCGATACGCCTCGGTTCCGCGTTCGATGCGGCCGTCGCCGGCAGTGGTCACGTTGTAGTACCAGTCGGGGTTGGTGGGTGCTCCGCCGCTGGTGGCGAAGACGTAGATGATGTCCGGTTCGGTGTCGTCCGGGAGGTACATCACCGGGCTGACGTACTCCCGACCGCTCTTGCGGCCGCGATGATGCAGCAGGACGATCGGCGCACCCTCGAACACTCCGCCGACCTTGCCGCCGTTCGCTCGAAACTCCGCGATCGTCTGTGCGTTCCAGTCGAGCGCCTCGCTCATGTCGAACTCCTGTCGTTCACGGTCCCTGGCGTACGCCGGGATCGAGTGGTGGTGGCCCGGCCGGCCGTCGGTGGCGACAGTGCGAACTCCCTGCCGAACGGCGCGGCCTTCATCCACTTTTTGTTGCTATGTAAACAAAACCCACTGTAGGCCGCCAGAGAGTTACATGTCAACAAAAAGAGCGATCCCGGGTAGGCTCCCTGTCATGGATCAGGAGTCGCTGAACGAGCGGGAGACCCGCGCCTGGGTCGCGTTCCAGCACATGCGCATCGAGATCAATGTGGTGCTGGCCCGCATGCTGGTCCGCGACTTCGGGCTGACCGAGGCGGATTTCGTGATCCTGCTCAGGCTGTCCAACACCCCGGGGCACCGGTTGCGCGCCCGCGATATGGCCGCTGCCCTGCAGTGGGAACGAAGCCGCCTCTCCCGCCAGGTCTCTCGGATGGAGACGCGCGGCACGGTCGTGCGCGCGCCCAGCGAGGGGGACGCCCGGGGCTATGACGTCGTCCTGACCGATGCGGGCCGTGCTGCCTTCCAGGCCGCCTGGCCCTCCTACGTGGCGGGTATTCGCCACTGCTTCGCCGACGTGCTCTGCCCGGAACAACTCGACGCCCTCACCGACATCGCCCGGACGATCGATCGCCATTTCACCGCGGAGCACTATCCCGGGGGACTCGATGATCCGGCAAAGGCTCCCGGCGCACACGCGACCGCGGCCGGTCTCGAGCACCACACGGCCGAGGAATCGCTCGAATCAGCTTCCTGAGGAGGCGATGGTCACAGACTCGTGCCCAGCGATCCCGGCAACCTCGGCGAATCCGCCGGCCACCACTACGGCATCGGTCCGGGCATTCGCCCTGTCCACCGCGATTGCCGACGGGCCGAGCCTATTCGGACCGGGAGCCCGACTCTGCGTCCGCGACACTTCGGTGCCTGCCGAACCTTTCCGGCTCTAACGTGATGATCATGTTGGATCTTCCGGTACCGCCGGTTTCGCGCTTCCACCAGCTGCACTATCAGGACGAGCCGCTGCTGCTGCCCAATGCCTGGGATTTCGCCACGGCGGCCGCGCTGGTCGCGGACGGGTTCCCGGCGATCGGCACCACCAGTCTCGGCGTGGCCGCGGCACACGGACTGCCGGACGAGGCTGGATCGACGCTGCACGAAACCCTCGCGCTGGCAGGCGCACTCGTGCGGCTCCCGGTCCCGGTGACCGTCGACATCGAATCCGGGTTCGGCGCCGACCCGCGCAAATTGGCCGCGCGACTGTGGGACCTGGGCGTCGCCGGGGTGAACGTGGAGGACGCGGTGGGCGATGCCCGCGCACACGCCGACCTGGTCCGCGGACTCAAGGACGGTGCGCCCGGACTGTTCGTCAACGCCCGCGTCGACACCTACTGGCTGGGCCGCGACCACGACACCACCCTCGATCGTGCGCATCGTTACGTCGACGCCGGCGCCGACGGCATCTTCGTACCCGGCGTCATCCGCGACGACGACATCACCGCTCTGGTCCGATCGATTCCCGTGCCGCTCAACGTCCTTGCCCAACGCCCCCTCGCCGAACTGGCACGCCTCGGCGTCAAACGCGTCAGCACCGGTTCCCTCCTCTACCGCGCCGCACTCGACGCGGCCGTGACCGCCGCGCGCACGGTCCGCGACGGCGGCCGAGTCGAACCGGTGACAACCTATGGAGACATCGCCACCCTGATACCCACTCCGCCGGAAGAGGATTGAACCGCACCCCTCACCTGGCGAACGCGGATCCCGGAGCCTGATCGGCGACTGCGCCGCGGTGATGACCCGACCGGAGTGGCGACCGGGTCACGCCGGTGCCCAGCGATTCGCCGTGAGGGCGTATCCGGGCAGTCCTTCCGTGGACATGGTGGATTCGTAGATGCGTTCGTAGCTGGTTCGTTCGATCCGCCAGACGCCGTCCTCGCAGCGATAGGTGTCGTTGTAGTAGGCGGCGCCTCGAATGATGCTGCTGTGTTCGGGAAAGATCACGGTGTCCTCCAGACACCAACTGCCGGTGGCGGATTCGCCATCGACCGTGATCTCCGGATGGTGCACGACGTGGACGGTGATGATGTTGCCGCCCAGCGCACCACGCATGTACTCCACGATCTGCTCACGGCCCTTGAACTCCGCAGGCATCTCACCGGAGGGCGACCCGTAGGCGGCGGTGACGTCTTCGCACAGAGTGTCGCCGAATTCGTCCCACAGCTTGAGATCCAGCGTGCGCAGATATCGATATTTGACTGCCCGAATCGCCTCGAGTGCTTCATTCCTCATGCCGCTCAAACTAAGCCCGCCCGTCACCGAACCAACCGCTTCCGCTGTTCAGTTCCGGTGAGTAGGACCGGTCACGCCGCCGAGCCTGCCGGGCCGACGCTGCCTTCCATTGGATTGCGGAAGCGGCGCACACCGCAGGGTGAGCTGGGGTTATAGCGTCTATGGCATAGCTGGGGATGGGTCGATTGGCTTGATCTATAGTCGGTGGGTGACTCCGGAGCTGCGTCATCTGCGGTATCTGCTCGCCGTGGCCGAGCATGGGAGTTTCACGCGCGCTGCAGAGGATTTACATGTTTCGCAGCCCACGCTCTCGCAGCAGATTCGGCAACTCGAGCGGCTGGTGGGTGCGCCGCTGCTGGATCGGACCGGGCGCGCGGTCCGGCTCACCGATGCGGGGGAGGTGTATGCCCGGCATGCTCGGCTCGCGCTGGCCGAACTCGATGCCGCCGATCGGGCGGTGCACGATGTCGAGGATCTGTCGCGCGGGCATCTGCGGCTGGCATACACCCCGACTTTCGCGGCCTATCTGATCGGGCCGCTCATCGCCGAAGTGCGCGCCCGGCATCCCGGGATCACTCTCGATATTCGCGAGACCAATCAGGACGTGATCGAATCCGGGCTGCTGGCCGACGATATCGACGTCGGGATCGGGTTCGCGGGCGGGCACCTGCCGGGCATCGAGGCCGCCACCCTGTTCACCGAGACGCTGAGCCTGGTCGGCGCCGATCGCCGGGCCGCGCGCTCGCGCGTGCCGGCGGCGAAGCTCGCCGAATACGATCTCGCCCTGCTCAATCGGGAATTCGTCACCCGGCTGCACATCGACGCCTATTTTCGCGAGCAGGGTGTGAGCCCGCGAATCCTGGTGGAGGCCAACTCGATTCACGCCGTCATCGAGGCGGTTCAGCTCACCGCGCTCGCCACCATCCTGCCCGACGGCATCGCCCGCGATCATCCGCGCCTGACGGCCGTGGCGCTGGATCCGCCGCTGCCGACCCGGATCGCGGTTCTGCTCTGCCGCGAGAACGCCTATCGCACCGCGGCCGCGCGCGCCTTCTTCGGGCTCGCCCGGGACTGGAGCGCCCGCCAGGCCGGGTGAATCCCGCCTGCCGGTCAGACGTTCTGCCGATGGCCGGCATCGGCGTGGTCTATACCCGCCGGTCACGGCAATGGCGAGGGTGAACGGGACGGGGCGGGCCGATTGACGATCGGTGTTGTGTCAACAGACACTCGGAGGCCAGCCCGCGCTGGAAAACTCCTTCCGCCATGCGAAATCGAGGATCTACCCATGCTGGTTCCCGACGACACCGCCCAGCTCGTATCGCCGGTGGGTGACAGTGCGATCGCGGCGAATCCCCGCCCGGCGGACGCGGCCGGCGTCGCCTTCGCGCCCGGCCTGAGCACCCGCCTCTACAACCGGGACCTGGCTCCCACCCGACGCGCCGGCCGGCGCTGGTCGGGCTACAGCATCTTCACCCTGTGGGCGAATGACGTGCACAGCCTCGGCAATTACGGCTTCGCGCTGGGGCTGTTCGCACTCGGCCTGGGCGGCTGGCAGATCCTGGTGGCGCTGGGTCTGGGCTCGGCACTGCTGTTCGTGCTGCTCAGCATCACCGGGTTCATGGGCTACCGGACCGGCATCCCGTTCCCGGTGATGACCCGCATCGCGTTCGGCGTGCGGGGCGCGCAGATTCCGGCGCTGCTGCGCGGTGGTGTCGCCGTGGCGTGGTTCGGCATCCAGACCTACCTGGCCTCGCTGGTGCTGCGCGTGCTGATCATCGCGCTCGCGCCCGGCGCGGCGGACTGGGACCACAACGCGATCCTCGGCCTGTCGACACTGGGCTGGATCGCCTTCGGATCCCTGTGGGCCGTACAGACTTTCCTCGCGCAGCGGGGACTGGAGATGATCCGCAAGTACGAGGCGTTCGCCGGACCGGTCATCCTCGTCACCATGGCCGCGCTCGCGGTGTGGGTCTTCGCCAAGGCGGGCGGCTCGATCGCCTGGTCGGTCGACCACCCGCTGACCGGGTTCGCCATGTGGCACGAGATCTTCGCCGGAGCGGCGCTGTGGGTGGCCGTCTACGCCACCTTCGTGCTCAATTTCTGTGACTTCACCCGGGCATCGAAAAGCCCCGGTTCGATTGTGCGGGGCAACTTCTGGGGCATCCCGATCAACGTGCTCTTCTTCGGTGCCATCGTCGTCGTCATGGCCGGCGGCCAGCTCGAGATCGATGGCCGGGTGATCGCGAGTCCCGCCGACATCGTGCACGCCATCCCGAATACCGCCCTGCTGGTGCTGGCGTCGCTGGCGCTGCTGGTCCTGACCGTGGCGGTGAATCTGATGGCGAACTTCGTCGCCCCGATCTACGCGCTCACCAACCTGTTTCCCCGGACGCTGAACTTCGCCCGCGCCGGACTGGTCAGCGGCGTCATCGGGCTGGTCATCCTGCCGTGGAATCTGTACAACAGCCCGGCGGTCATCGAGTACTTCCTCGGCGGGCTCGGGGCGCTGCTCGGCCCGCTGTACGGCATCATCATGGCCGACTACTGGCTGCTGCGCCGCGGCCGCATCGACGTCCCCGCGCTCTACAGCGAGGATCCGGCGGGCGCGTATTTCTATCGGGGCGGCGTCAACCCGCGCGCCCTGGGCGCCTTCGTTCCGGCCGCCGCGGTGTCGCTGCTCATCGCGTTCATTCCCGCGCTCGACGCAGTGTCACCGTTCGCGTGGTTCATCGGCGCCGGATCCGGGGCCGTGATCCATCTCCTGATCGCCGACCGCAAGGTCGCGTTCGAGGACGTCTCGGGCGAGCCGATCGCCGTCGAGTGCACCCACTGAACCCACTATCCGGGAGGTAATCCGACATGCGGATTCTCGTCGTCAATGTCAACACGACCGCGTCGATGACCGACGCCATCGCCGCCCAGGCCCGCGCGGTCGCGGCCGAGGGGACGGAGATCGTCGGTCTCACACCGAGATTCGGCGCCGAATCGGTCGAGGGCAACTTCGAGAGCTACCTGGCGGCGGTCGGCGTGATGGACGCCGTGGTCAACTACCCGGAGCCGTTCGACGCGGTGGTGCAGGCCGGTTACGGCGAGCACGGGCGCGAGGGCCTGCAGGAGCTGCTCGACGTCCCGGTTGTCGACATCACCGAGGCCGCCGCCATGACGGCGATGCTGCTCGGCCACGCGTACTCGGTCGTGACCACCCTCGACCGGGCCGTGCCGATGATCGCCGACCGGCTCAAACTCGCCGGCCTGGAGGCGCGCTGCGCGTCCGTCCGCGCGAGCGGCCTGCCGGTGCTGGCCCTCGAAGCAGATCCGGCGGCGGCGGTGGTCGCCGTCGTCGACCAGGCCGAGCGTGCGGTCCGCGAGGATGGCGCCGAGGTCATCTGCCTGGGCTGCGGCGGCATGGCGGGCCTGGACCGCCGCATCGCCGAGCGCTGCGGCGTGCCCGTCGTGGATGGCGTGAGCGCTGCGGTCAAGCTCGCGGAATCGCTTGTCGCGCTGGGCCTGTCGACCTCCAAGGTGCGGACCTTCGCGGCGCCGCGCCCGAAGACGGTCACCGGGTGGCCGCTGTCGGGGGCCGCTGCCGAGCTGCTGTCCACCCTTCGCGCCTGACGCTCGCGCGGTATCGTTCCGGCTATGTCGCGGCGGAGCTCCCTGCGTCCGTGCGCTGCTCAAATGGGTCATTGGCATGAAAGCGGCTCCGCGCGCGAGGCATTCAGAGTGAAACGTGCGTAAACCAACGGTAGTGTGAATCCCCGTGACCCGATTGTTATCGGGTTCGATTCAGACTATTTGGAGATCGATGACTTCCATGAAGTACACAAAGTTCGTGGCCACCGCGTTCATTGCCGCCGCCGCGACCGGTGTCGCCGCGGGCACCGGTTACGCCGTCCCCGTCGACCCCGCTCCGGCGGTGGAGCAGTCCCCGTCGACGCTGCACGGCAGCCAGCAGGGCGTCGACTACAGCGTGGCGCTCACCGACGCGAACGACATCGTCACCCAGGTGACCGGCGGCCGGTTCAGCCTGGATGCGGCCAGCCAGACCGTGTTCCTGAAGAACCAGGCCGGTGATGTGGTGACCCAGGTGCCGCTGAACGGCACGCTGGCGGGCAAGCAGTACGGCCTCACCGCCGCCATCGACACCGCGGGCACCCAGCTGACTCTGACCTCGGTCTCGGCACCGGTGTCGACCGCCAAGGACATCGATTCGCAGGCCGACTTCTTCGGTCAGCTGCAGCACGCCGCGCTGGGCGGCATCATCGGCGGCATCCTGGGCGCCTTCCTGTTCGGGATCGGCGCGATTCCCGGCGCGATCATCGGACTGCTGATCGTCGGCGGACAGCCGCTGATCGACTCGGGCTCGGCCTATTTCAGCGGGCAGCCCTGAAAACGCTGATTCTCGGCGGCACCCGGGAAGCCCGGGAACTCGCCGACATCGCGTCGGGCGAGCGAGGATTCGACATCGTGTCCTCGCTCGCCGGGCGCGTGCGCGACCCCCTGCTGCCGGTCGGCAAGGTGCGCGTGGGGGGCTTCGGGGGCGTCGCCGGTCTGCGGGAGTGGTTGCACGGCAATGGAATCGAGGTCGTGGTGGATGCCACGCACCCGTTCGCCGGGGGCATCACCGCCAACGCCGCGGCCGCGGCCGCGAGTCTGGGGATACCGGTGCTGCACGTGCGGCGGCCGGGATGGACCGAGCAGCCCGGGGATCGATGGATGCGCGTTCCGGACCTGGCGCTCGCGGCGGAAGCCGCCGCAGCCCTGGGGAAACGGGTTTTCCTCACCATCGGCCGCCAGGGCGTGGCCGCGTTCGCGCACTCGGACGCGTGGTTCCTGATCCGGGCCATCGACCCGCCCGACGGGGCGATGCCGGTCGATCGCGAATTGCTGCTCGCCCGTGGGCCTTTCAGCGTCGCCGACGAGATCGCGCTGCTGACCCGGCAGCGCATCGACGTCATGGTGACCAAGGACAGCGGGGGAGCGCTGACCGAGGCCAAACTCACCGCCGCGCGCGAGCTCGGCATACCGGTCGTGATGATCGACCGGCCGCCACTGCCCGCGGGCGCGGAGCAGGTGGAAGCCGTTGCGGCAGCCTGGGATTGGCTGCGCGCCCGGCATGGAACGGGAAGCTAGGCCGGCCCGGGCTCAGGACAGGCGGCTGGTGCGGTCGAGCAGCTCCGGCAGCCGATCGAACCACTCCAGCACGGCGCGCTCGTAGCGGATGCCGAAATCCAGGGTGGCCCGTTCGTAGGGCGACATACGCTGTTCGTCGTGGCCGGACAGGTAGCCGGACAGGCGCTGCTCGTGGACGGTGCGGCCGGTGGCGACGATGCGTTCGAGCCGCTGGGGGTCGACGAACTCGCCGAAGGAGAGGGTCAGCAGCAGCGGCACCCGGATGGTCTCCGCGCCGGGATCGCGGGCGATCCACTCGGCGAAGGCCTCCCGGCCGTCCTCGGTGATCCGGTAGGGGGTGCGGTCGCGGGCGCCGGCCGCACCCTTGTCCACCAGTCCGTTCTGGTGCATGGTGGCCAGTTCGCGGTAGACCTGGCTCTGGGTGATGGTCCAGAAGTCGCCGATGCGATCCTGGGCCAGCGCCACCAGATCCCACCCGGACAATTCGCCCTGGTGGAGGAATCCGAGTAGGGACGCGGCCGTCGAGTTGAGCGGGCGTCGAGCATTGTCTTCAGGCACCGGCACTCCTTCCAGCCTACGTTCTACAGTGGAATATTAGTCTCCGTAGCGGCGCGACGTGAACACCCGGGGTCCACCGGCCGCGTCGAACACCGTGGTGGTCGACGCGCCGATGATCAACAGGGTCCGCATGTCCACCTCGGCCGGATCCAGCTCCGCCAGCGTCACCACCCGCACCGACTCGGCCGGGCCGCCCACATCGCGGCCGATCACCACCGGCGTCTGCGGCTTGCGATGCTCGAGCACGAGGTCGCGCATGGCCGCCACCTGCCAGGTGCGCTGCGACGATGCGGGGTTGTACACGGCGAACGCCATATCCGCCGACGCCACCGCCGAAATCCGTTGCGCCACCGTCTCCCACGGCTTGAGCCGATCCGACAGCGAGATCATGGCGAAATCATGCCCCAGCGGCGCGCCCATCCGGCTGGCCACCGCACTGGCGGCGGTCACGCCGGGCAGCACCCGCACCGGCACCTCCCGCCACTGTGGATCCGCCGACTCCTCGATCACCGCCGCCGCCATGGCGAACACGCCCGGATCGCCGGAGGAGACGACCACGACCTTCGCGCCCTGCTTGGCCATGTCCAAAGCCATTCCGGCGCGCTCGGATTCGACCCGATTGTCACTGGCGTGCCGCCGCTGCCCCGGACGCACCGGCACCCGGTTCACATACGTGGTGTACCCGACGATGTCGGTCGCCTCGGCCAGCGCCTGCCGAACCTCCGGCGTGGTCCATGCCTCCGCGCCCGGACCGAGACCCACCACCACGACCTCGCCGACCTGTCCCGCCGCGCCAGGTTCGCCACCGGCGACGCCCGCTGCGGGGGCGTGGGCGGCCGCGGTCCGCGGGCGGCCGTTCGTCGCGGAGGTGATACCGGAATCCGTAGTGGCACCGGTTGTTTCGGAGGATGTGGGCGCACTGTCGGCAGTCAGCGCGATCCGTGTCGCGGGTTCGGGGCCCGGCACTATCGTGATCGCGAAGTAGGGGACGCTCGCTTCGTCGACCTCCGCGGCGCGCAGCACCCGCTGGCGGGTCGAGCTGGCGCGTTCGACGTAGTAGGCGTCGCCGAGACGCCCGGAGTCGGAAAGGGCCTGGCGGACACCGGGGTAGGTCCGGCCCAGCTTCATGATGGCGGCCGCGTCGGTTTCGCGCAGGCGGCGGGTCAGTTCCTCGGTGGGCATGGTGCCGGGCAGCACGGTGAGGACCTGGTCCCCTTCCACCAGAGGGGTACCCAGGGCGGCGGAGGCGGCGCTGACCGAGGTGACGCCGGGGATGATCTCGGTGTCGAAGCGGTCGGCCAGGCGCCGGTGCATGTGCATGAACGAGCTGTAGAACAGCGGGTCACCGGCCGCGAGCAGGGCGACGGTGCGGCCCGCGGCGAGATGGCCGGCCAGCACCCCGGCCGCGCGTTCGTAGAACTCGTCGATCGCGCCCTGATAGCCGCCCGGGTGGTCGGTGGTCTCGGTGGTCACCGGGTAGACCAGGTGCTCCTCGAGCTGACCCTCGCGCATGTAGGGGGCCGCGATGGCGCGGGAGATGCTGCGGCCGTGGCGGGCACTGTGGAAGGCGATGACATCGGCCTCGCCGATGATCCGCGCGGCCTTGACCGTCACCAGTTCCGGATCGCCGGGTCCGAGCCCGACACCCCAGAGCTTGCTCATTCTTGTTCGCTCGCAATCGCATTGAGGGCGGCGGCGGTGATGGCGCTGCCGCCGCGCCGGCCCCGCACGGTCAGGAATTCGACACCGCCGTATTCGGCCAGGGCCTGCTTGGATTCCGCGGCCCCGATGAACCCGACCGGAATGCCGAGCACGGCGGCGGGCCGGGGCGCGCCGGCGTCCAGCATGTCCAGCAGGTGGAACAGCGCGGTCGGCGCATTGCCGACCGCCACCACCGCGCCGTCCAGCCGGTCGCTCCACAGTTCCAGCGCCGCAGCCGATCTGGTGTTGTCCATGCGGGCCGCCAGCTCCGGCACCCGGGGATCGTCGAGCAGGCACAGCACGTCGTTGCCGGCGGGCAGCCGCTTGCGGGTCACGCCCGAGGCGACCATCTTGGCGTCGCACAGGATCGGCGCGCCGCCCTGGAGCGCGGCCCGCGCCTTGGCCACCACATCGGTGCTGAACTCGACGTCACCGGCCAGATCCACCTGCCCGCAGGCGTGGATCATGCGCACCACCACCTGCGACACGTCCGCCGGGAACCGGGTCAGATCGGCCTCGGCCCGGATGGTCGCGAACGAGCGCCGATAGATCTCGGCCCCGTCTTTGAGATAGCTGGCACGCACGTCGGACATGGAGTCCACCCTAGATTTCGCCGTCGGGGCCGCGCTGAGCGGGTCGTGCGCCGGCACCTGGCGACCGGGTTCGGGCCGCCTCGCGACGGGGTTCAGCTGGCACAGTGGACCGTTCGCGACCGGACCGGATCACGTGCGGGGCCGTTCGAGCAGCCGGGACATGACGATATTGCTGCGGGTGCGCCCGACCCGCGCGTTCTCGCGAATACGCTCGACGGTCGCCTCGATCTCGGCCATATCGGTGGCCATCACATGCACCAGGGCGTCGGCCTCACCGGCGATCGTC
The DNA here is from genome assembly GCF_053601595.1 of Nocardia sp. NPDC004711. Lineage (NCBI taxonomy): Bacteria > Bacillati > Actinomycetota > Actinomycetes > Mycobacteriales > Nocardiaceae > Nocardia > Nocardia sp. NPDC004711. Next base: position 63,427 of record NZ_JBSGCB010000009.1, read on the forward strand.
CACACCCCCACCACCTGCGGAATGGGTTCGAGGCTGCGGCGCAGTTCGGCGGGGGAGATGTTGTCGCGGTAGAAGACTTCGACATACGCCTCGGTGCGCCACCCCAGCGCGGCCGGGTTCACCACCGCGGTGAAACCGGTGATCTGCCCGCCCGCCACCATCTTGTCGACCCGCCGCTTGACCGCAGGCGCGGACAGGCCGATCTCGGAGCCGATGTCCTGGAACGAGGCGCGCGCGTGCTTGAGCAGATGCGCCAGGATCTGCCGGTCCAGCTCGTCCATGCTCGGCCCTTTCGCAATGATGCGCACGCATGGGTGGCACGCAACGAATCGCCACTCATCCCGAGATCAGCGCAACGATTCGCTATTTCGAGCACAACGGTACGCCACCTACCTTCAGATCAGCCCCCGTCCGCGCCGCTTCCGAGGGAGTCTCGTTGACGTCCGTAGCCACGCTGCCCGCCCGTGATCCCGCCGCCCGCCGGCCCGTTCCCCGCCGCTATCTCATGTGCCGCCCGGAACACTTCGATGTCACCTACGCCATCAATCCGTGGATGGACACCTCCGACCCGGTGAACCGCGCCCTGGCCCTGGCCCAGTGGGACGGGCTGCGCGCCGCCTACGAGGCGCACGGGCATCGGGTCGAGGTCATCGAACCGGTTGCCGGACTGCCCGATATGGTGTTCGCCGCCAATGGCGGACTCGTCATCGGGGACCGGGCGCTCTCGGCCCGTTTCGCCAATCCCGAACGCGCACAGGAAGGTCCGGCCTTCCACGCGTGGATGGCGGCCCGCGGATTCGCCACGGTGGCCGCCGCCCGCGAAACCAATGAGGGCGAAGGCGATTTCGCCATCGCCGCCGACCGGATCCTCGCCGGGACCGGATTCCGCAGCGCTCCCGGCGCGCACGAGGAGGTGGCGGAGTTCTTCGGACTGCCGGTCGTCTCGCTGGATCTGGTGGATCCGCGGTTCTATCACCTCGACACCGCGCTCATGGTGCTCGACGACACCGTCGCGTACTACCCGGGCGCCTTCAGTGGGCCCAGCGCCCGGCTGCTGGCCGGCCTGTACCCGGACGCCCTCATCGCCGACGAGGAGGACGCGAATGTGCTGGGCCTCAACGGCGTCTGCGACGGCTACCACGTCTTCCTCAGCGAGAAGGCAGTCGGCCTGGCCGAGCAGCTGCGGGCCCGCGGCTACCAGCCGATCGGGATCGACCTGTCGGAGTTGCTCAAGTCCGGCGGCAGCGTGAAGTGCTGCACGCTCGAATTGCACCGGGTCAGAACGGCAGCCGGGTCCGGAACGGAGTGACCGCCGGATCGTGCAGCGGGTGCGCCAGGATCAGGAAGCGCAGCAGCAGGATCGCACCGGTGATCTGTAACAGCGCCAGCGGGATCTCACCGAGGATCGCCGTGCCCGCCGACACCCACACGTCCCGGGCATCGGCGGTCACGATGTCGAACCAGGCGTCCACCAGCAGTAGCAGCCCGGTGCCGAAGGCGGGGAGCAGCAGCACCACCCGCCGCTTCCAGCCCAGGTAGGCGGTGGTCGCCATCATCAGCACCAGCGCGATGTCGAACCCGATCCAGGCCAGCGACCAGTTCTGTGCGTGGTACTCCGCCGGCAGCGAGAACCCCAGGTACACGATCCACGGGATCAGCGCGAGACAGCCGCCGACCATGAGCGCCAACCGAACCCGCCGATGTACCCGCACCACCTCCGGCCGCGGCAGCACCCGCTCGGGCGGCAGCCGCAAACGCCCGATCAGCTCCCGCCGCTCGTCGTCGGACATCGCCGCGATCTCTTCATCGCTGACCTCAGGCACAGCCATGACCGCCTCCCGTCTCCGATGCTCGCCGCTGCCTAGGACCCACTGTGCACCAGCATGCGCGGCAAGCCGCGGCGGCATGCCCAGCGGGATTTCGTGGTAGTGCGGCCTGGGCAGCGTGCCCGCCGGGCAGTGCGAATGGCCTGGCACGGCAGGTGCGCGTTGCCGGGGCGGCAGACGGGGTTGACCGGTGTCGCGGGCGGGCCTGGCGGGGGCAGACGCGGGTTCTTACTCGGTGACGGCGACCTCGGCCTATGTGGACGGGACTATGCGGTAGCCGTCGGTCGTTGCGATGATGTCGGTGACCGCGCCCTTGGGGCGGCCGCAGCGGCGGTCGCAGCCGGACCAGTGCTGGCGGCCGGCGGCCACGATGTCATCGGCGTCGAGGCCTTCACGCGCGAATTGTGGTGCGCCGGTGGGGACTGCACGGCCGGTGTCCACGGCGTCCGTGGCGTCGGCGCGGACGTCGGTGAGCGACCTGGCGCAGCCGGGGCGGCCGGCACAGGCGCTGACCAGCAGCCAGGGGGAGTTGGCGTCGAAGATCAGGCCCATGGGGGCGAGGACGCGGACCACCTGCTCGGCCGTCCATTCGTCGAGATCGGTGAGGACCAGGCTGCGCCACGGGGTGAGGAACACGGGACGCTCGACGGCGGCGATGAATTCGGCGGTGCGGGCGGGCAGCGAGCCGAGGCGCACGCCGGCGCCGAGCGCGACCCGGTCATCGTCCTGATTCAGCCAGCCGATCGGAATGTCCTGGCGCACCGGCAGTTCGACGGGGTCGCCGGACGCGTCGAGGCCGGGCCGGGCGGTCAGCAGGTGATCGGTCAGTCGGGCGCCGCCGTCCGGGATCTCGTGCAACCGCCACTGGCCGTCGCGCAGCTCCAGGAAACCGTGCGCCGCGGTGAGCATGAGATCCACCGCGTCGGCAGGGGATACGCGGATACCGGAGTCCTTGCCTGCCAACAGGAGTGCGTAGGTGTTCTCGTCGAGCGCGTGCACACCGATATCCCCGCCCAGTCCGCTGACATCGCCGCGACCGTCGTCGAGGGTGAACAGCACCCGGCCGGGCAGGTCGGCCAGTCGCGGATGCGCCTGCAAACCTTCGTCGAGCGTCGGCACCAGGGGATGCACATCGGTCCATCCGCCGACCCGCCCGGACAGCGGAGAGGCGACGATGTTCCGCACCCGCTCGTGTGTCGCGCTGGGTAACAGGCCCGCGTCGGTCAGCCGCTCGGTGAGCGCGGCCGCATCCCGCACCTGCCGGAACTGCACATTGCCGCGGGAGGTGAGCTCGATATTGCCGTCGCTCAGATCGACGGCCGCGGCGGCCAGGGCCTGCACCTGGCCGGGGGAGAGGTGTCCGCCCGGCACCCGGATGCGAGCGAGGGGACCATCGGCCGCTTGGTGCAGGCGCACCACGCCCGGGCAGGAATCGGGATCGGTTCGCGTCATGACGCCCCCAGCCTACGGAGGACGCCGAGGTCGGGCACCTACGGGCCGGGAACGGGACGGACCAGCACCCACAAGTATCCACATCTATAGATATTGCGATCTGAGCATGTGTCGTGCGCGAGTCGGTCCGTGCCGAACCTGGAGCATGGATCACGAAGCCGCAGTTGGTCTTTCAGGGCGGGGATGCGTCCTGCTGGTGGTGGTCGTCGCCATGGTGATCCGCCTGGGCTGGCGTCGGCGCCCGCCACGCCTACGACGCCGAGGTCGCCGCCCGCCTCGCCGTCGCCGCCCGCCTCGCCGTCGCCAGCTGTCGTGCGCGCCCTTTCAGGCTGTGCGGCGCGGAGTGGCTGGCCCCGGACAGCAGGATTCCGGGGTGTGAGCCCCGGAATCCTGCTGGAAGGGCGGGTGGGTCAGCGCATGCGATGCGGTTCGATGGCCAGTGGGGCGCCGCGGCGGCGGGCGAAGGCGGGGGTGGATTCCCAGGTGTCGTTCAGGAGGCTCGGGACGTTGTGGTGGTCGACGTGGTCGCGGTGGACGGTGGTGGTCATGACCGTGATGCCGAACAGGATGGTCGCGGCGCAGACGATGCCGGCGAGCATGGCCCACTCGGTGTGACCGGTGCCGGCGGCCGTGAGGGCCATGGCCAGCGTTGCGAAGGCAACCAATACGCAAAAGTATCCCGACCAGGCAGCAAAGCGGTTCCGCCTGACCCATCCTGGAGTGGTTGGCATACGGGCAGCGTACGCGGCGTCCAGTTGCGCACGAAGGAGCTCGGAGGAGCCTTTGCCGCACTGTGATCCGGGCGCGATAGCGGCCCCGCGGAGTCGGCGCGATAGCATCGGCGAGCTCGTCGAACGGAAGAATCCGGTGCAATTCCGGTGCGGTCGCGCCACTGTGACAGTCAGACCTTCCCGGCGGGCGCCGAACCGTGCTGGGCGCGTCACCCTAGGAAGGCCTGAAACCTGTGATCCTGCTGCTGTCCACCTCCGACACCGACCTGCTGAGCGCGCGGGCGAGCGGCGCCGAGTATCGGCTCGCCAATCCCGCGCGCCTGCTGCCGGCGGACCTGCCCGCCCTGCTCGACGGCGCCGAGCTGGTGATCGTGCGCATCCTCGGCGGCAAACGCGCCTGGGAGCCGGGGCTGGAGACGGTGCGCGCCAGCGGGATTCCGCTGGTCGCCCTCGGCGGTGAGATCGCGCCGGACGCCGAGCTCATGGAGTGCTCCACGGTGCCGGGCGGCGTGGCCGCCGACGCCCACAACTACCTGGCGGCGGGCGGCCCGCGAAACCTGCTGCAGCTGCACAACTTCCTGTCCGACACGGTGCTGCTCACCGGGCACGGCTTCGAGCCGCCCGTGGAGATGCCGAGCTGGGGTGCGCTGGAACGGGATTCGCGTCCGGTCGGGGCGGACGCCCCGACGGTGGCGGTGGTCTACTACCGCGCCCAGCATCTGGCCGGGAACACCGGCTACATCGATGCACTGTGCTCGGCCATCGAGGACAAGGGCGCGCGGGCGCTGCCGGTGTACTGCGCCTCGCTGCGCACCGCGGAACCGGAACTGCTGGCCGAACTGCGCACCGCCGACGCGCTCGTGGTGACGGTGCTGGCGGCCGGCGGCACCAAGCCCGCGACCGCGTCGGCGGGCGGCGACGACGAGGCGTGGGATGTGGGCGCGCTCGCGGATCTGGATGTGCCGATCCTGCAGGGCCTGTGCCTGACCAGCGGTCGCGAGCAGTGGGAGGCCAATGACGACGGCCTGTCTCCGCTGGATGTGGCCACGCAGGTGGCGGTGCCGGAGTTCGACGGGCGGATCATCACGGTGCCGTTCTCGTTCAAGGAGTTCGACGCCGACGGGCTGTCGACGTATGTGCCCGATCCCGAGCGTGCGGCGCGGGTGGCGGGCATCGCGGTGCGGTATGCGCGGCTGCGGCACATTCCGGCGCACCGGAAGAAGGTCGCCCTGGTGCTGTCGGCGTATCCGACCAAGCATGCCCGGATCGGCAATGCGGTCGGCCTGGACACGCCTGCCAGCGCCATCCGGCTGCTCACCGAAATGCGGCTCGCCGGTTACGATCTCGGCGCGGCGGGGGAGATCCCGGGCTTGGAAGAGGCCGACGGCGACGCGCTGATCCACGCGCTCATCGCCGCGGGCGGGCAGGATCCGGACTGGCTCAGCGCCGAACAGCTGGAGGGCAACCCGATTCGCATCGGCGCCGACCTGTACACGCGGTGGTTCGAGACGCTGCCGGAGGATCTGCGCGCGGCCGTGATCGAGGCGTGGGGACCGCCGCCGGGCGAGCTCTATGTCGACCGGTCCGCGGACCCGAAGGGCGAGATCGTCATCGCCGCACTGCGTTTCGGCAATGTGGTGCTCATCGTGCAGCCGCCGCGCGGGTTCGGGGAGAACCCGGTGGCCATCTATCACGACCCGGATCTGCCGCCGAGCCACCACTACCTGGCCGCCTACCGCTGGCTTGCCGCGCCGGAGGGCTTCGCCGCCGACGCCGTGGTGCACCTGGGCAAGCACGGCAATCTGGAGTGGCTGCCGGGCAAGACCCTCGGCATGTCGGCCTCGTGCGGCACCGATGCCGCCCTCGGCGACCTGCCGCTGATCTACCCGTTCCTGGTGAACGACCCGGGCGAGGGCACCCAGGCCAAGCGGCGCGCCCACGCCACCCTGGTCGACCACCTGATCCCGCCCATGGCGCGCGCCGAAACCTACGGCGACATCTCGCGTCTGGAGCAGCTGCTCGACGAGCACGCCAATATCTCCGCGCTCGACCCGGCCAAGCTGCCCGCCATCCGCCAGCAGATCTGGACGCTCATGCGCGCGGCCAAGATGGACCACGATCTGGGCCTGACCGAGCGGCCGGACGAGGAATCCTTCGATGACATGCTGCTGCACGTCGACGGCTGGCTGTGCGAGATCAAGGACGTGCAGATCCGCGACGGCCTGCACATTCTCGGCCAGGCTCCGGCGGGTGAGGCCGAGGTCGACCTGGTGCTGGCCATGCTGCGCGCCCGCCAGCTGTGGGGCGGCGAGGTCAATGTCCCGGGTCTGCGAGAAGCGCTGGGGCTCAGTGAATCCGGGGACGAGGCCCGTGAACGGGTGGACGCGTTCGAGAAGCTGGCGCGCGAACTGGTGCTGACCATGCAGGAGGTCGACTGGGATGTCGACTCCATCGACGCGGTCACCGAGACCCTGCTGGCCGGCGAGCTCGCCGATGCGGCCGGGATCACCGAGGTCCCGGCCCGCCTGGCCGAGGTGCGCAAGGTGCTCGGCTTCGCGGCGACCGAGGTGGTGCCGCGGTTGCGGCAGACCAGCATCGAGATCTCACGAATCCTGCACGCGCTCAACGGCGGCTTCATTCCGGCCGGGCCGAGCGGATCGCCGCTGCGCGGCCTGATCAATGTGCTGCCGACCGGCCGCAACTTCTACTCGGTCGACCCGAAGGCGGTGCCGTCGCGGCTGGCCTGGGAAACCGGTCAGGCCATGGCGGATTCGCTGCTCGCACGGTACCTGGCCGACCACGGCGAGTACCCGCGCTCGGTGGGCCTGTCGGTGTGGGGTACCTCGGCCATGCGCACCTCCGGCGACGATATCGCCGAGGTGTTCGCGCTGCTGGGCGTGCGGCCGGTGTGGGACGAGGCCAGCCGCCGCGTCACCCGGCTCGAGGCCGTCTCGCTCGAGGAGCTGGGCCGGCCGCGCATCGACGTGACCGTGCGTATCAGCGGCTTCTTCCGTGACGCCTTCCCGCACGTACTCGCGCTGCTGGACGATGCGGTGCGATTGGTGGCCGAGCTCGACGAGCCCGCCGAATCCAATTATGTCCGTGCCCACGCCCAGGCCGACCTGGCCGAGCACGGGGACGAACGCCGGGCCACCACACGGATTTTCGGCTCCAAGCCGGGCACCTACGGTGCGGGCCTGCTGCAGCTCATCGATTCCAAGAGCTGGCGCACGGATGATGATCTGGCCCAGGTGTACACGGCCTGGGGCGGTTTCGCCTACGGCCGCGACCTGGACGGCGCGCCCGCTGCGGACGACATGCGCACGGCGTACCGGCGAATCGCGGTGGCGGCCAAGAACACCGACACCCGCGAGCACGACATCGCCGACTCCGACGACTATTTCCAGTACCACGGCGGCATGGTCGCGGCGGTACGCGCGCTGACCGGCAAGAATCCCGAGGCATACATCGGCGACAGCACCCGCCCGGACGCGGTGCGCACTCGCACCCTGTCCGAGGAGACCACCCGGGTGTTCCGGGCGCGCGTGGTGAATCCGCGCTGGCTCGAGGCCATGCGCCGGCACGGGTACAAGGGCGCGTTCGAAATGGCCGCCACCGTCGACTATCTGTTCGGCTACGACGCCACCACGAATGTGGTCGCCGACTGGATGTACGAAAAGCTCGCGGAATCCTATGTTTTCGACGAGACCAATCGGAAGTTCATGGAGCAGTCGAATCCCTGGGCGCTGCACGGTATTGCGGAGCGCTTACTGGAGGCGGCGGAGCGGAAACTCTGGGAACAGCCCGACAATGACACCCTGGATCGGCTGCGGCAGATCTATCTGGAAACCGAAGGCGAACTGGAGTAATCGAATTCGACCGGTCTGTTCGATCGGTCGCGGCATGCCGGGGTGACGCGCAGGACAAGGGCGGACAACCCCGGCACCTCGGTCTTCCCTGCCCTCCGGCCCGAGGGGATCATGAGAATCGTCCCGGTGTCGCGTTCGGGGCGGACTTCGTACTCGTCACCAGGCACCGGGTCACCCGGTAACGTTCCAAAGGCGTTGCCGGGTCCGATAATTCGATGTGGGAATTTCCTCGATTCGCCGCGCCCTCGCGTATGCGTAATCGAGTTGCAGTGTTCCGGCGTATCCCATGGATGCGCCTGCTCGGCCCTGCGGGCATTGTCGGCTGCGGTGTCGGCGGACTCCTCGGCGCGATCATCGCCGGGGATCAACCCTAGCTCGAACCAGGGGCGGAAACACGCACGGCCGCCGGACCGGTCGAGCCGGTCCGGCGGCCGTGCGCGAATACCGTTACGCCGGAACGATTTCGATGCCGATGGTGCCCGCGCTGCCGCGACGCACCTTGCTCAGGGTGATGCCCAGCCAGCCCTGAATGCCGTAGCGGCGCTTGATGAGATCGCGCACCCGCTCGGTGCCGGCCGCGTCGAGTACGGTCGCGCTGCCCTTCACGATCTCGCCGCGGGTCTTGCCGCGCAGATCGCACGCCTGCACGGTGACCTCGGGATTGCGGCGGACGCGCTTGACCTTCCAGCTGTCGGTGACGGTCCAGACATAGAGGCGGCCATTGTCGAGCGCGGCCCACACCGGCGTGCCGACCGGCGTGCCGTCTTTCTTGTAGGTGACGAGATTGACGTAGTTCGCGGTGCCCACGGGCCCGAACGGGTTGTCCACCTCCGCAGCCTATCCGGAACCGGCGTACGACGCGGATCACGCGCCGCGTACGGGCGGGGATCCCGGTCGGGTCCGGACCGTGGGTCGCGAACCGACCGGCGTGGCGGACCCGTTCGGCGCCTAGTACGCGGAGGCGGCTTCGTGGGTGGTGTCTCGCGGCGCCGCGAAGTCTGCGACCAGGTCGGCGACCGTCGCGGCATGGGTGAGCGGCAGATAGTGGCCCGCGCGCGGCACGATCAGGAGCCGGCCGTTCGGGCAGGCACGCAGGAAACGCTGCTCGCCCAGGCGGAAGTGGTCGTGGCCGCCATTGATCAGGCGCACCGGGCCCGGGTAGGTCGCCAGCGCGGCAACCGGATCGAAACCGGATATGGCGGCGAGCACATCCGGAATCACCTCGGTGGCGATGCCGCCGCGGGCGATCGCCGCGGCGACCCGGGGTGGCGCCGCACGGTCGAAGACCTTCTCGCTGAGGGCCTGTCCGCCGTCGGGCCGGGACGAGAGGACGCGATGCATGAGCCGGAACGGGGTCGCCAGTGCGGGCCCCGGGACCAGGGTGGCGCCGACGAGCATCGCGCCCGCTACCTGGTCCGGATGGGCGGCCGCGGCCGCGATGGTGGTGAGACCGCCCAAGGAATGGCCTACGACCAGCGCGGATCCGCCGAGTCGATCGAGACCCGCGCGCACGGCCTCGACCGCGCCCGGCAGCGTGAAGCGCTCGCCACGGCGGGTGCCGTGGCCGGGTAGATCGATCGCCAGGACCGGGCGCTGCGGGGTGAGGTGCTCGCCGACCTCCACCCAGCAGGTGCTGCTCAGCCGAATGCCGTGGACCAGCAGGACAGGCGTTCTCGTCATGACTACCTCCCGAATCGAAATGCAACGCCGCGTTGCGTTTCCATGAAAGCAGTGCCGGAGATACAACGCAACGTTGTGTTGTACTTTGGGGGAGTGACGACACCGGGACGACGATCGGCGGGCAGGCCGCGACAGGCCGAGGCGATCTTCGGGGCGACCCTGGAGCTGCTGGCTGCCAAGGGCTATGACGGGCTGACCATGGAGGCGGTGGCCGAACGGTCGGGGGTGAACAAGACGACGCTGTACCGGTGGTGGCCGGCCAAGGACGCGCTGCTGGCCGCGGCGCTGATCGACTCCGACGTACTGGCCTTCCCGGTGCCGGACACCGGCAGCCTGCGGGGCGATCTGCTGGCACTCGCGCAGGCGATCGCGGGGCTGTTGACCGCCGAGGCGACCGCACCCATCGCGATCGCCGTGCTGGCGGCCGCCCCGGCGCGCCCGCACCTGGCGGCGGTCGGGGCGTCGTTCTTCGCCGACCGGCTCGGCCGCGAGCAGCCGGTGTTCCAGCGCGCGATGGCCCGGGGTGAACTGGCCGCGACCTGCGATCCCGCGGCGATCATGGACCTGCTCGCCGGCGCGATCTGGTTCCGGCTGCTGCTGCGCGGCGAGCCACTGACGCCCGAATACGTCAGCGGCGCAGTCGATCTGGTGATGGCAGGCCTACCCGCGGCCGGCCGGGCGGGCTAGGCGGGATTCGCCCCGACCATCCGCAGCGCGAGCGCCGCATAGTCGGCGCCGATCTCCTCGGGGGAGCGGCGGTAGTCCTTCTGGTACCAGCGTGCGGTGTCCACGCACAGCGACATCAGCGCCAGCGTGACGGCATTGGTGTCGGCGACGTCGAAGACGCCGTCGGCGAGGCCCTGGCTCACGAGATCGCGGACCAGGCGGTGAATGGCGACCTGGAGGTCGACGACCTCGGAGCGGTGCTCGGGGGTCAGGTCGGTCATGTGGTGCAGGACCACGCGCACCGAGGCGGCGTGCTCGGCATGCCAGACGGTCAGATCACGCACCACGGCGCTGAGATGGTCGGCGGCGCTGCCGGAACCGGCGGACGCGGCCACCGCGACCTGCTGGGTCAGGCGCATGGACGACAGCGAGATGCGGTAGAGCACTTCCTCTTTGGAGCCGAAGTGCACATACAGGCCCGCGGGGCTCAGCCCGGCGCGGGCGGCGATGTCGCGGGTGGTGGTGGCGTGGAAGCCGCGCTCGGCGAAGGCGTCGATGGCGGCCAGGAAGATCCGGCGCTGGCCCTCGGGGAAGCGGCGCTGGGTGAGCTCCAGGTGCGCCACCGCGGCGGTGTCACGAGAGCCGTCGGCGGCGGTGTCGCGGATGCCGTCCCCGGTGATCGGCGCGATGTCGTCGTTACCCATCGAATGAGTATCTCCCAGAGAGTGTTTCACTCGATCACCGGCCGGGCGCGAGGGATGCCCGGCCGGTGGGGGTGACGTGGCTCCGGTCACATGTAGACTAAGCGGGCGCTTAGATGGGCGGTGTCGTTGCGGTCCCGAGACCGTGACGCCGGGATCCGCCGGGCATCCGCGTAGCCCGGACGTCGATCCCCGTCACGCGGCCGGGCGCGGAAACCCGACGTGCCGTCCGGGTTTCCGCGCCCAGGCCGGACCGGTCACGCCGCGCGGGTGAGGACCTGCGGGCCCGCGTCGGTGATGGCGATCGTGTGCTCGGAGTGCGCGGTGTGCGAGCCGTCGGCCGAGCGCAGGGTCCAGCCGTCCGGGTCGGTGACGATGCGGTCGGTGCCGCGCGCGAACCAGGGTTCGATGGCGAGGGTAAGGCCGGGGCGCAGCCGGAAGCCGCGCCCGGCGCGGCCGTCGTTGGGTACGTGGGGGTCCTCGTGCATGGTGCGGCCCAGGCCGTGGCCGCCGAATTCGGTGTTGATGGGGTAGCCGCCGGCGCGGGCGACCTGTGCGATGGCCGCGGACAGGTCGCCGATGCTGTTGCCGGGCCGCGCCGCCGCGATGGCCGCGTCGAGGGCCTGCTCGGTGGCGCGGACCAGGCGCGCGTCCTCCGGATCGGGGGTGCCGACGATGGTGGTGACCGCGGAGTCGGCGACCCAGCCGTCGATGCTCACCGCCAGATCCATGCTCAGCACATCGCCGTCGCGCAGGGCGTAATCGAACGGAAGTCCGTGCAGCACGGCGTCGTTGACCGAGAGGCAGACGGTGTTGCGGAACGGGCCGCGTCCGAACGAGGGGGTGTAGTCCCAGTAGCAGGAGACCGCGCCGCGCTCGCGGATGCGGTCGCGCACCACGGCCTCCAGTTCCAGTAGATTCACCCCGATCTGCGCCTTCTCTCGCAGTTCGCTCAGCACTCCGGCCACGAACTGCCCGGTCACCCGCATGCGTTCGATCTCGGCCGGGCTCTTGAGCTCCACCATGACAACCTCCTCGTTTCGGTATTTTTATACCGACCATAGCGGGTTGCGGTATTTAAATACCAACCGTAGGGTGGCGGGCATGGTCCGACTGCCCCTCACCCCCGCCCAGCTGGAAGCCGGTCGGCGCCTGGGCGCCGCGCTGCGTGCCGCCCGTGGCGGCCGGGAGCTGCTGGAGGTGGCCGCGAGCGCGGGCATTTCACCGGAGACGCTGCGGAAGATCGAATCGGGCCGGCTGCCCACCCCGGCGTTCGGGACCGTGGTGGCCCTGAGCCGCGCACTGGACATCCCGCTCGACGAGCTCGCCGAGATCTGGCAGCCGGGCCACGCGGACCAGCGCTCGGCATCGTGACTGCGGGCCGATTCAGTCGGCGGTCAGTTCTACCGGCACCGCGATGACATCCACCATCGCGCCGTTGCGCAGCACCGTCACCGGCAGCGAGCGGCCGATGGCGTCGGCGAACAGCTGCCGCTGAATCCCCTGTGCGTCACGGATTTCGGTGCGCGCGATGCTGAGCATCAGATCGCCGCGCCGCAGTCCGGCGCGCTCGGCCGGGCCGCCGCGCACCACCTCGACGATGCGCAGCCCGGCGTCCTGCCCGGTGCGGGCGGCCACCGCGGTGGGCAGCGGTGCGGGCACCCCGACCACGCCCAGGTAGGCGCGCCGGACCCGGCCCTCGGTGAGCAGGGTGCTGATGATGCGGCGGGTGGTGGCATTGATCGGAATCGCCAGGCCCAGGCCGATGCCGGCGACCGCGGTATTGATCCCCACCACCCGGCCCGCCGAATCCGCCAGCGCCCCACCGGAATTGCCGGGGTTGAGGGCGGCGTCGGTCTGGATCACGTCCTCGATCACGCGGGCGGCGCGGCGATTGCCGACCGGCACCGACCGGCCCAGCGCGCTCACCACGCCCGCGGTCACCGACCCGGCCAGCCCGAGCGGGCTGCCGACCGCGACCACCAGCTGGCCCACCACCAGGGTGTCGGCGTCGCCGAGCGTCACCGCGGTCGGCGCGCCGCTGCGGGCGCGCAGTACCGCCAGGTCCGAGAGCGGATCCACACCCACCACATCGAATCTCGATTCCAGCCCGTCGGCGAACACCACGGTTCCGTCGGCCGCCTCGCCCACCACGTGCGCGTTGGTGAGCAGGAAGCCGTCGTCGGTGAAGACCACCGCCGAGCCCCCGCCGCGGCGGGTCTGCACGCTGGCGACGTGCGGTGTCACCGATTTGGCGACCCCGATCACCGTGCGCGAGTAGGCGTCCATCGCCGCGGCGTCGGGGGTTCCGAAGCCGGGCTGCGGGGTCGATGCCGCTGAGTTCGCGTTCTCGTCCATCGACGAGAGGGCAGCTTCGTCGTCCACGACGACCACCATCCCGATTACATGATTACGTTGCCTCAATCCCAGGATGCGCGCGAAACCATCGTCACGACAACCGGTTCGCCGACAGCGCAACCACGCCCCGTGCAGGCCGAGGTCAGGGCCTCAGCGGAGGCGGTACTTCAGGTGGGTGACGCGGGTGCCGGCGACGATCTCGGGATCCTCCAACAGGACCGGCGCGTTGGAGAGTTCACCCAGCAGCGGGACGCCGCCGCCGAGCAGCACCGGCACGATATCGACCCAGATTTCGTCCAGCAGGCCCTGTTCCAGGCACTGGCGGGCCACATTGCCGCCGCTGACGCCCACCATCTTCGCGCCGGCGATGCCGCGCGCGACCTCCACCGCCTCCTTCACACCGCCGGTGACGAAGGTGAAGGGCGCGTCGGGATGTTCGGCCACCCACTCGTCGGGCACGGTGTGGGTGACCACCACGATGGGCTTGTCCGCCGGGTGCACGCCGCCCCAGCCGTCGGTCAGGGTGAACAGGCGCTTGCCGACGATGTAGACGCCGACCCCGTCGAGCCAGGCCCGCAGATACGCGGCATCCTCGGGGGTCAGGTCGAACGGGATCTCGGGGTGGGTGCTGGGGATCGGGACATCGCCGCTCTGGTACCAGGCGAACAGGTGCTCGAATCCGGTTTCGCCCGGGCCCGCGATGTATCCGTCGAGGGACATGCTCGCGCCGGTGACTACCTTGCTCATTGCCGTACTCCTTCATGGGTGGAGCGAAGCGGCGGGGGATCGCCGTCTCTGCGATGAAGTCGGAGCCGATATCGGCAACTCATCGTTCATGCCCGGAGAAGTTGTCGGGAAACCCTGGCGCGGAACCGAACCGGTGCACACGCCGACCGCCATGCTGTTCAGTCGTGGCGGGTGGTGTGCCGGGGCAGCAGCACGCACAGCCCGACCCAGCCGAAACCACCCACCATCAGCAGCGCCCCGGCCAGCAGCATCCAGCGGCCGAACCTCACGGCCAGGCCGTCGGCGGCAGGCGCGGTGAAGAATCCGCCCGCGGAGAACGCGACGGTGAGCACACCGGCCTGCATCGGGGTGTAGCCCTGACCCGCCTGCAGCCACAGCGCGAAGATCAGAAAGACGCCCTGCATGTCGATCGAGTGGCCCGCCAGCCCCAGCCGAACAGGTCGGCGTCGGTCAGCGCCACCGCCTGCCGGCGCGCATTGGCCGCCCGGCTCGACGCGCAGTAGCACGGCGACCGACCGTCTCGGTGCGGATCGGGCCGGGCGGCAATCGGATTCAGGTGTTCGGTTCGGCGCCGCCGGGCCGGGCTAGGTCGCCTGGCTCACCGAGGACATGTGGAAGTCGGGAATCCGCAAGGGCGGCATGGCCGTCCGGGTGAACCAGTCCTTCCACTCGCGCGGCAGGGTGATCTCGGTGCGGCCCGCCTCGCTGACCCGGCGCAGCAGATCCAGGGGGCTCTCGTTGAAGCGGAAGTTGTTGACCGCCGCGGTGACCTCACCGTTCTCGACCAGGTAGACGCCGTCGCGGGTGAGGCCGGTGAGCAGCAGCGTGGCCGGATCGACCTCGCGGATGTACCACAGGCAGGTCAGCAGCAGCCCGCGCTCGGTGCGCGCGATCATGTCCGGCAGGGTGGCCTCGCCGCCGCCGGTCATGAGCAGGTTCTCGCCCGGCACCGTGACGGGCGCGTCGAATTCGGCGGCCGTGGCGCGCGGGTAGACCAGTGACTCGATCACGCCCTCGCGGACCCAATCGGTGCGCTGCGCGGTCAGGCCGTTGTCGAACACCGACAGCGACTCCGACGACGACGGTGTCGCGACGAACGGCTGGTACTCGAGCCCGGCCGCGCTCGGATCCGAGTACAGGGTGAGCGGAATCCCGGTCAGCCGCTCCCCGATTCGGGTGCCGCCCGCCCGCGAGAACGCGGTGTGGCCCTCGTGTGCGCCGCGGCCCTCCATGGTCCAGGCCATATAGATCATCAGATCGGCGACCGCCGAGGGCGGCAGCAGCGTCTCGTAGCGGCCCGCGGGCAGGTCGATGCGGCGCTTGCTCCAGTCCAGGCGGCGCGCCAGTTCGGCCAGCAGGCCGGGGGTGTCGACGTCGCCGAAATCGGTGGTGCCGGTGCCGACCCAGGCGCTGGCCAGCTCGGCGCCCGTGCCCCGCTTGCCATTGATCTCCACCGAGCCGGTGGGCTGCACCCAGCGCCGGCGCAGACCGGTGGAGGTGCCCAGCCAGGTGGAGTGCATCTGGTGGTGGGCGAAACCGTAGAGGCGGTCGGCGCCGTCGAAGCCGGCGGCGAGATCGGTTGCCAGCGTGGTGAAGACGCCGATGTCGGTGGTGGCCGGGTCGCCGTCCCAGTCGAGCAGCTTGTCGAGGGTGTCGGCGTCGACGGCGTCCGGGTGCAGCAGCGGCATGGCGTCGCGCGCGGGTTCGGCGGTGCGGGCGGCGGTTTCGCTGGCGCGCACCACGGCTTCGATATCGGCGGGATCCACGCTGGTGGAGCTGACGCTGCCGACGCGGGCGGTGTTCGGGCCGTCGCGGAACACCGAGACGACCGCCCAGTCCCGCGAGACCGAGGAACCGTTGGTGGTCATGGAATTTCCGGCCCAGCGCAGCGACGCCTCGTGGGCGTCGGTGACGATCACCATGGCCTCGTCCGCGCGGGAGGCCCGCAGCGCGCGGTCGACGACCTCGGGGGCGGGGAGCACACTCACCGTGTCGGTCCTTTCCTACTGTCCGGCTTCGGCGCGGGTATTGAGAATAGTGATGCCGCGCACCAGGACCGAGGGGCAGCCGTGCGAAACCGCCGCCACCTGACCGGGTTGCGCCTTACCGCAGTTGAACGCCCCGCCCAGCGTCCAGGTCGAGGGCCCGCCGACCGCCTCCATCGAACCCCAGAAGTCGGTGGTGGTGGCCTGGTAGGCGACATCGCGCAGCTGCCCGGCCAGTTCGCCGTTGCGGATGCGGAAGAAGCGCTGGCCGGTGAACTGGAAGTTGTAGCGCTGCATATCGATCGACCACGACTTGTCGCCGACGATGTAGATGCCGTTCTCCACACGGGAGATGAGCTCGGCGGTGCTGGTGTCGCGGTCGGGATCGGGTTGCAGCGACACATTGGCCATGCGCTGGATCGGCACGTGGTGTGCGGAATCGGCGTAGGAGCAGCCATTGGAGCGCTCGAGACCCAGGCGGGGCGCGAACACGCGATCGAGCTGGTAGCCGACGAGCACGCCGTCGCGCACCAGGTCCCAGCGCTGCCCGGCCACGCCCTCGTCGTCCCAGCCGACCGTGGCCAGGCCGTGCTGCTGGGTGCGGTCGCCGGTCACGTGCATGATCGGGGTGCCGTACCGCAGGGTGCCCAGCAGATCGGGGGTGGCGAAAGAGGTACCCGCGTAGGCGGATTCGTAGCCGATGGCGCGGTCGTACTCGGTGGCGTGGCCGATGGACTCGTGAATGGTCAGCCACAGGTTGGTCGGGTCGATGACCAGGTCGGCAGGCCCGGCCTGCACGGTCGGGGCCTTCACCTTCTCGGTCAGCCACTCCGGCATCCGCGCGAGTTCGCCCGCCCAGTCCCAGGTTCCGTCCGCGCCGGTGACGTACTCCCAGCCGCGCCCGGCCGGTGCGGCGAGGGTGCGCATGGTCTCGAACACGCCCGCCGACGGGTCGACGGTGATGGCCTCGAACTGCGGGTGCAGCCGGACCCGCTGCTGGGTGATGCGAGAGCCGAAGCTGTCGGCGTAGAAGGTCTGCTCCTTGACCTGCAGCACCGATGCCGTCACGTGATCCACGCCGTCGGCGGTCTGCAGCCGGTCCGAATAGTCCAGCAGCAGCGCCACTTTCTCCGGCGTCGGCACCTCGAAGGGGTCCACGTCGTAGGCGGAGACGTACTCCGCGCCGTCGTAGCGCGGCTCCGGGGCCAGCTCGACGCGCTCGCGATTGAGTGCGCGCAGGGTCTGCGCGACGGTGACCGCGCGGCGCGCCACCTCGGCGGCGGTGCCGGTGGTGAGGTCGGCGTGCGAGGCGAAGCCCCAGGTGCCGTCGACGATCACGCGCACCGCGAACCCGAGGTCGGTACTGTCGGACACCGATTCGACGCGTCCGTCGCGCAATCGGATGGACTGCTGCACGAGCCGATGCACGCGCAGGTCGGCGTACTCGGCCCCGGCCGCGCGGGCCGCGCTGAGCGCGGCGTCGGCCAGCGCGGACAGCGGCAGCGCGCGGAACTGCTCGTCCACGACCTTGGTAGCGATGCTCACCCGCACCACGCTAGAGGCCGACACGCCGGGCGTACAAGAAACGACTCACCTCGAACCGAATTCACTTCGCGCAAAACTGCATACGCTGCAACGATGCACGAAGTGTGAAGCAGCACAGCCTGAAACGGCGCGCACGACAGCTGGACATGCCACGTTTTGCTGACCGGATGCCGTACTGTCTGCCCGCGTGCCGCCATCCGCACTCCGCGATCGCAAACGGGAACGCACCCGCCGAGCCCTGCTCGAAGCCGCCGTCGAACAGTTCGAGAGCCGAGGTTATGAGGCGACCACGGTCGCCGATATCGCGGCCGCCGCCGAAGTCGGCACACGGACGTTCTTCAACTACTTCGCCAGCAAAGAGGAACTACTGTTCCCCGAGCCCGACGAACGTGTGCAGGCCGCCGTGCGCGCCATCGCCACCCGCCGTGCCGGGGAGCGCCCCGTCGAGGTACTGCTGCGCGCCCTGCGCGCCGCCGGTGACAATCCCGGCGACCACCTCGGCGACACCCTCGCCGCCCGCATCGCCGTGCTGCGCGCGCAGGTTTCGCGCACCGTGCCCGCCGTCTCGGGTCGCGCCGCCTACGCCCAGCTCGCCTCCCAGCAGGAGATCGCGCGCCAGCTGCGCGCCGCCTTCCCCGACGAACTCGACGACGTCGGCGCGGCCGCGCTGGTGGGCGCGGTGGTCGGGGCCGTCTCGGGCGCGCTCACCGTGCTGTTCCAGCGGCCCGGCCTCGAGGACGGCGAAGCGCTGCAGCGCAAGATCCAGGAGACCACCTCGAAGGTGCTGGCGCCGTGGCTGACCCAGCCCGAGACCGCCGCGCCGCGCGAATTGCCCGGGGAGCAGACCGCATTGCAGTCCGACGGGCCACTACGCCAGGAGCCCGACGCCTTGCGGCCGATGCCCACCGTGCACCGGCTCGGCCCGGAGTCCCTGCAGCGCTCCGCCTTCGACGGCGGCAGCCCGCGCTCGCTGCCGGGCGGTCACCGGCCCGCCGAGGACGCCCGCGTCTGACCGTCGCGGTCCGGGGTCAGCCGCCGAACTGCTGCCAGCCCAGGCGGATCACCATGACGACGACCACCACCAGCAGGACGGCGCGGACGAAGCCCGCGCCCTTGGCCAGCGCCATGCGTGAACCGACCACGGACCCGGCCACATTCGCCACCGCCATGGACAGGCCCAGCGCCCACAGCACGTGGCCGGTGCTCGCCAGGAACAGCAGCGAGCCCAGGTTGGAGCCGCAGTTGATGACCTTCGCCATGGCGGCGGCGCGCACGAACTCGGTGCCGAGCAGGGTGGCGAAGGTGATGATCAGGAAGGTCCCGGTGCCGGGGCCGAGAATGCCGTCGTAGAGCCCGATCAGGCCCGCGGCCAGGGCGACCACCAGGATCGTCTTGCGGCGGGTCGGCGGGTGGGTGGCCATGGTGACGCCGACCGAGGGCCGCAGGGTCACGAAGATCGCCACGCCCACCAGCACGACCATCACGATCGGAACGAAGTATTTCTTGTCGATCAGCGCCACCGCCGCGGAACCGCAGGCGGCCGCGATCGCGGCGATGACCGCGCCCGGGATCAGGGCCTTCCAGCGCATCGGCACCCGGCGGGCGAAGGTGAGGACCGCGGCGCTGGTGCCGGAGAACGCGGCGATCTTGTTGGTGCCCAGGGCCGTCTGCGGGGCCAGGCCGGGCAGCACCACGAACAGGGTGGGCAGCACGATCAGGCCCCCGCCGCCGACCACCGCATCGACCCATCCGGCCGCCGTCGCCGCGGTCAGCAAGACCGCCCAGTCCGCAAGACTCACAGGGCGACCCAACCAGAAACCCCGGAGCAAGATCAAACGGTTGAGTGCCCGGGGCACGCCGACCCGAGGCCGCCCGCGGGCACGACCGTAGGGTGGACGGGTGCGCCGGTTCAGTTTGTGGCTGCGCGGCAAGCCGCTGATCACCGATTCCGTGGTGGCGTTGCTGCTGCTCACCATCGATGTGCTCGCCCTGAGCAACAGTCAGTACAAGCCGACCTACCTGGTCTTCAGTGTGCTGCTGCCGCTGCCGATCGTGTTCCGCCGCACCCACACCCGCGCCGCGGCGCTCGCGGTGGTGCTGCTGTCGATCGCGGCCTCACTGG
The DNA here is from genome assembly GCF_053601595.1 of Nocardia sp. NPDC004711. NCBI lineage: Bacteria > Bacillati > Actinomycetota > Actinomycetes > Mycobacteriales > Nocardiaceae > Nocardia > Nocardia sp. NPDC004711. The sequence goes on from NZ_JBSGCB010000009.1 coordinate 83,109, forward strand.
TACACGGGGCGGTCGGCGACACCTCCGTGCATCCGGCGCTGCTCGGGCTGGGCATCATGCTCTACACCCTGGTCGCGTATGTCGGCCGCCGCCAAGGTCTGCTCTACCTGGGCATCCTGCTGCTCGACAGCCTCATCTCGGCGGCCGCCATCGGCAAACCGTCGGGCACCGACATCGCCTTCACCGCCCTCTATTACGCACTGTGCTGGACGCTGGCCGAATTCGTCGGCGCCCGCCACGCCTACGACGCCGAGGTCGCCGCCCGCCTCGCCGTCGCCGACTACGACCGCGAACGCCGCGCCCACGACGCCGTCGCCGCCGAACGCACCCGCATAGCCCGCGAACTGCACGACGTGGTCGCGCACGCGGTCAGCGTCATCATCGTGCAGGCCGACGGCGCCCGCTACGCCCTGCGTCACGACCCGGACACCGCCGAACAGGCACTCACCACCATCGCCGGCACCGGCCGCGACGCCCTGCGCGAACTGCGCCGCACCGTCGAACTGCTGCGCACCGAGCATGCGCCCGAAGAACTTCCGCAGCACGGCACCGCCGGCATCGCCAAGGTCGTCGACATGATGCGCAGCGCGGGCCTGGACGTCTCCCTCGAACTCAGCGGCGAACTCGACACCGTCACCCCCGAGGTCAGCCTCGGCATCCACCGCATCGTCCAGGAATCGCTCACCAACACCCTCCGCCACGCCGGCCCCGACCCGCACGCCGACGTCCGCGTCACCCGCCGCGCCGCCGACGTCCTGCTCGACATCACCGACTCCGGCGGCGCCCCCGTCGAGCCCGCGACCACCCCCGGCGGCTGCGGATCCCCCAGCGCCCCAACCACACTCACCATTCTCCCGCCCCCGGCCCGCATCCCCGGCAGCGGCCTCGGCCTCGTCGGCATGCGCGAACGCATCGCCGTCCTCGGCGGCGCCCTCACCGCGGGCCGAAATCCCCACGGCGGCTGGACCGTCCGCGCCACCATCCCCCTCGACCGCGACGCCCCCGACTGACCGGCTCCCACCTGCGACGACCAGAGCGTCCCGCGATCGGCCCCGGCCCGCGCACACCACCGCACCGGGCGGCCGGATAGGTTGTGGGGGTGCCGATCACCGTTCTCGTTGTCGATGACCAGGAGCTCATGCGGGCCGGACTGCGGATGGTGCTCGGTGCGCACCCCGACCTCGAGGTGGTGGGAGAGGCCGACAACGGGGCCACCGCCATCGCGCGGGCGGGGGAGCTGCGGCCCGATGTGGTGCTGATGGATGTGCGGATGCCGGTGACCGACGGGGTGACCGCGACGGCCCGGATCATCGAATCCGGGTGCGGGAGCCGGGTTCTGGTGATGACCACCTTCGATCTCGACGAGCACGCCCTGGGCGCGCTGCGCGCCGGGGCCAGCGGATTCCTGCTCAAGGACACGCCTCCGGAAGATCTGATCTCCGCGATTCGCAGTGTCGCCGCCGGGGATGCGGTGGTCTCGCCCAAGGTGACCAAGCGGCTGCTGGCCCGCCTCATCGCCGAGGACCCGGCCGCCGGGCGCGATCCCCGCGTCCTCGACGTGCTCACCGCCCGCGAACGCGAGGTCCTCGAACACATCGCCGCCGGGCGCTCCAACGCCGAGATCGCCGGCGCGCTGTTCCTGTCCGAGGCCACGGTGAAGACCCACGTCGGCCGGGTGCTCACCAAACTCGGCCTGCGCGACCGGGTTCAGGCCGTGGTGCTGGCCTACGAGACCGGGCTGGTGCGGCCGGGCAGCGCCTAGCGGATGTGACCGGCGACGCATCCGGGAGAAAAACCGCGCCGTCGCGCGTTGCACGGGTAGATCGATCGAAAGGATCGCCCGATGCCTGCCCTGTTGTTCCTCGCCTGGTTCGTCGCCGAGATCGCCACCCTCGTCGTGGTCGGCCACTTCATCGGCGTGTTCCCGACCATCCTGCTGCTGCTGGCGGGCTCGGCCGTGGGTCTGGTGCTGGTGCGCTCGCAGGGCCGGCGCGTGTTCCAGAGCTTCCGCCGTGCGGCCCGCGGTGAACTCGAACCCAGCACCGCCGTCGCCGACGGCGCCCTGGTCGCGGTCGGCGCGGTCCTCATGTTCGTGCCCGGCCTGCTCACCACCGCGCTGGGCCTGCTGGCCCTGCTGCCCGTCACCCGTTTCCTGTTCCGCCCGGTCGTGGCCGCCTTCGCCGCCCGCCGCCTGAGCCGCGTCGCCACCGCGGTCGGCCCCTACGGCTACCGCAATGTCGTCATCGACCCCGACGGCGAGGTCATCGACGCCACCGTCGTGACCGAGTACTACGACGACGGCCAGGGCAACGGGTACAAGATGATCGACCCCCGCTGACCCACAGCGCTGTCCCTCACCCCGGTGTGTCCCGGCGTCAGAGCCGGTCGCGCACCGGGGTGATGACGTTCTCGACCAGCCGGCTGGCCACCTTGTCGGGATACGGCGCGCGCAGGCCGAGCACGATGTGGGTGAAACCGGCGCCGATCAGATCCAGCCCTCGAGGAACGGGCCGTCCGCGGGCCCGGCCAGCGGCAGCAGGTGATCCCACAGCCAGGCGTTCGCGATCTCCGGCAGTTCGTTGCCGAACGGCTAGAGATCGAACCGAGCTCGCAGCGCCATTCGCACATTCTCGAGGGTCGCGGAGTCGAGCTTCCCGATCTTTTCGAGGAACAAGGACGCGCTGAACGTGCCAAGCCGGAAAACAGCTACCGCCTGATCGGTGCCTGCGATCGGAACGGTCAGGAGCGCACGGGGATTGGGAGCCTCGCGCGTGGATATCACCATCGCCACCGCGATGAGGCCGCCCCGGACGACGTGTGGCACCGAGTCGAGGACGACGACGGTATGCACGATGTCGCGGACGCCGCGTAACTTCCAGATCTCACCCTGGATGCCGGGGACGTCACTCATCGGCGGCCCACGCCTCGAGCGACGCCGCTTCGGACGCCTCGGCGAATGCATCGGCCTCGGTATCGGGCGTGAGCGCGGCGAGTTCCTCGGCCACGAGCATGCGGCGAGCGGCGCGATAGAGGAAATCCGATACGTTCGGCTGTTCCTTGATCAGCTCGGTGACGCGATCATCGGGGAGCGACACGGAGATCTTCATGCGACCACGGTAGCACTAGGGTGCTACCGGTGTGGCGGTCTTTGGTGCGCAGTGCGGTTGTGAGCGTGGCAGGCGCGTCGGGCAGACTGGAGACCCGTGAGTACCCAGTTGCTTGTCGGCGGTCGTATCTACAGTTCGAGCAATCCTGACGCGACGGCCATGGCCGTCAGTGACGGGACCGTGGTGTGGGTGGGGCTGGACAAGCCGGGGCGGGCATTGCATCCGGACGCCGAGATCATCGAGCTGGACGGGGCGTTCGTGGCCCCCGGGTTCGTGGACCCGCACGTGCACGTGACCGGGCTGGGGCTGACGCTGACGGGACTCGATCTGGCACAGGCCCGTTCGCTGGAGGAATGCCTGCAGCTGGTGCGGGAGTTCGCCGCCGCGCACCCGGACGGGGTGATCCTCGGCGAGGGCTGGGACGAGACCACCTGGGCGGGTGGACGGCCGCCGGCGTGCGAGGAGATCGACGCCGCAGCGCCGGGACGCCAGGTGTATCTGGCTCGCGTGGACGCACATTCGGCGGTGGCCTCCACCGCGCTGCTGGACGCGGTACCCGGAATCACCGAAGCGACCGGGTTCACCCGCGGTGAGCCGCTGCGCGCGGACGCCCACCATCGCGTGCGTGCGGCCGCGCTGGGTGCGCTGAACCGGGCACAGCGGGATGCCGCCCGGCAGGTCGCGCTGGACGCGGCGGCCGCCAATGGCGTTGTGGCCGTGCACGAATGCGCGGGACCCGAGATCTCCGGCGCCGACGACGTGCGGGAACTCCTCGAATTCGGGCACGGCGTCGAGGTGCGCGCCTACTGGGGACAGGCCGTGCGCACCGCCGACGAAGCCCGCACCCTGGTCAAGGAACTCGGCGTGCACGCCCTCGGCGGCGACCTGTTCGTGGACGGGGCGCTCGGCTCGCACACCGCGTGGCTGCGCGAACCCTATGCCGACCGCGACACCACCGGCACCTCCTACCTAGACACCGAGGCCATCGCCGCGCACGTGCTCGCGTGCACCGAGGCCGGCATCCAGACCGGCTTCCACGTCATCGGCGACGCCGCCATGGACGCGGTCGTCGCCGGATTCGAGCGGGTCGTGGGCGAACTCGGCGGCCCGGCCGTCGCCTCCCGCGGGCACCGCCTCGAGCACGCCGAGATGATGACCGCCGACCAGATCGGCAAACTCGCCGCCTGGGGCGTGATCGCCAGTGTCCAACCGGGATTCGACGCCGCCTGGGGCGGCCCGGACGGCATGTACGCCACCCGCCTCGGCGCCGGACGCGCCGCCACCCTCAACCCGTTCGCCGCCATGGCCGCCGCGGGTATCTCGCTCGCCATCGGCTCCGACGCGCCGGTCACCGCCCTGAACCCGTGGGAGGCCATCCGCGCCGCGGTCAACCATCGCACCCCGGGCCATCAGATCTCGCCGCGGGCCGCCTTCGCCGCGGCCACCCGCGGCGCCTGGCGTGCGGGCGGCGTCCGCGACGGTGTCGCCGGCACTCTCGTCCCGGGCGCCCCGGCCTCCTATGCCATCTGGGACGCCCGCGAGCTCGTCGTCGCGGCCGCCGCGGATACCGTGCAGCGCTGGTCCACCGACCCCCGCTCCCGCGTCCCCGGCCTCCCGCCCCTCACCCCGGACGCCACCCTGCCGCGCTGCCTGCGCACCGTGCACCGCGGAGTCACCATTCATGAAGCCTGAGCCCGACTCCGAGAACCGCACCGCCGCACCGGCTTCCACCGGACCGGCCACGCCGGATCCCGGACCTCGCGAGACCGACGGTTCCGGCGCGGAAGCAGCTACCGGATCGGGACGATCGGCCAGCGATGCGGACACTGGCTCCGGGACCGCCGACGAGGGCCCGGATCCGGTGGCGACCGCAGGGGCCGAGCGTGACGGAGATCTCGCCCTCGGCGCGGCATCGGAAGGCGATGAGGGCGACGGCATTTCGACGGTCACGCGGGCCGGGGTCGCGTCCGCGCCGGAGTCCCGGCCGGGGGCGGCGGCGCGGGCGATCGCGGTAGCGACGGCACGGCCGCAAGTGACGCGGTTGCTGGCCGCGGCGGTGGCCGGGCTGCTGCTGTACGCGAGCTTCCCGCCCCGGACGCTGTGGTACCTGGCTCCGGTCGGGATCGCCGTGCTGACCCTCGCCGTGCGCGGAACCTGCCGGGCGCGTGGAGGATTCGGATTCGGGTTCGTGGCCGGGCTGGCGTTCTTCCTGCCGCTGCTGCCGTGGACCGGGATCTATGTCGGTCCGGTGCCGTGGCTCGCCCTGTCGACCGTCTGCGCCCTGTATGTCGGTTTGTTCGGGCTGCTGACGCGGTGGGTGGCGACGCTGCCCGGATGGCCGCTGTGGGTGGCGACCGTGTGGTCGCTGACCGAGTGGGCGCGGGCCAGCTTTCCGTTCGGCGGGTTCCCTTGGGGGAAACTGGCTTTCGGTCAGGCCGACGGGTGGTATCTGCCCTTCGCGATGGTGGGCGGCGCGCCGCTGGTGAGCTTCGCGGTGGCGCTCACCGGCACCGGGCTGGCGTGGCTTGCGGCGAGTTTGCTGCGCCGCTTCGCATCGGGTGCGGAGGAGGGCGTCGGGCCGGCCGCGGTCGCCTCGGATTCTCCCAGATCGGGGGCTATCCGTCCCACATCCTGGAACCGGATTGTTGCTGCGGCAATGCTTGTGGCTATAGTTCCCCTCACCGGAGTGATCCTCCGGACCGCGCTGCCCGGCCCGGAGGACGGCAACCGGCCGATCACGGTCGCCGCCATCCAGGGCAGCGTGCCGCGCCTGGGCCTGGACTTCAATGCCCAGCGCCGCGCGGTTCTCGACAATCACGTCAAGCGCACCGAGGAACTGGCCCGCGACATCGCGGCCGGCCGGGCCCCGCAACCGGACGTGGTGATCTGGCCGGAGAACTCCTCCGATATCGATCCGCTGCGCAATGCCGATGCGGCCCAGGAGATCTCGCAGGCGTCCAAGGATGTGAAGGCCCCCATCCTGGTCGGCGCGGTGCTCGTCAACGACGACCGCACCACCACCAACTCGGTCATCGTGTGGAACGGCGACGCCGGACCGGGGGAGCGGCACGACAAGAAGATCATCCAGCCCTTCGGCGAATACCTCCCGTACCGCAACTTCTTTCGGCATTTCTCCGAATACGCGGACCGCGCAGGCTATTTCGTCCCCGGTACGGGCGACGGCGTGGTGCACGCCCAGCCGTTCAGCGGCGGCGCCCCGGTGGCCATCGGCGTGGCCACCTGCTACGAGGTGGTCTTCGATCGCGCCTTCGAGGAGTCCGTGCGCGCCGGCGCGCAGCTGCTTGCGGTCCCGTCCAACAACGCCACCTTTGGCCGCAGCGAGATGACCTATCAGCAGCTGGCCATGTCGCGGGTGCGCGCGGTGGAACACGGGCGCGCGGTGGTGGTCTCGGTGACCACCGGCGTCAGCGCCATGATCACCGCCGACGGCGTGATCCGGCAGCAGACACCGCAATTCGAACCTGCGGCGCTGGTAGCGACGTTGCCGTTGCGGAACAATACGACATTTGCCACTCGTTTCGGCGCCGCGCCCGAGGCGATCGTGTGTATCCTGGCCGCTGCTGCCACTGCGGCAGCGCTGATCCGGCATCGGGCACCGCGCGCGTGACTCCGATCGACCGGATCTGATCCCGGAGGCTTTTTCCGGCGTATTACCCGCGGGCACGTGTGAGAGGGCCGTCCCGCGTCGGCGAGGCAGTTTCGCCACTTCGTTGCCATGGCTTGTTGGAGTCTCCGGTCTGTCTGTGGTCGTGCGGTTTCCTTAGGCGAGTTAAGCGATCCTAGCGAGGTTTGCCATGAGGTAACTGAACTTAATCTTCGCGCCGTCAACGCCCGTTCGTTGCGGACAACTCGAGATCACCACCGATCCGCTCGGCGGGATGCTCCGAATCATAGGACGTGGATCACGTCCTACGGCTCGCGCATGCGCGCGATCGCCGGGCCATCGGGGCGGACCGTGATCGATTTTCGGGGCTCGGGGAGTTGCGTCTACAGCGGCAGAACGGAGTTTTTTGATGAGTTCATTGGCCACCGACCGTGTCGACCAATGTTCTTCTGGTGAATTCTCGGCTCAACCTTTCACGCTCTCTCCCGCGCAGTCGGCTCTCTGGTACGCCCAGCGCATCCGGCCCGACATCCCCCTCACCATCGCGCAATACGTCGAGATTCACGGCGACCTGGACGTCGGCCGCCTGCTGTACGCCATCGAGCGCTACGGCGCCGAGAGCCAAGTCGGCCACGTGCGCCTGCTCGAGATCGACGGGGTGCCGCACCAGCTGGTGGACTACCACCGGCGGCCCGGCTGGGCCCGCTACGACCTGCGCGCCGAGACCGACCCGCGCGCCGCGGCCCGCGCCTGGATGAACGAGCACGCCAGCTCGCCCATCGACATCGAACGTGACCCGCTCACCACCAATGTGGTGCTGCAGGTCGGCGACTCGGACTGGATCTGGTACAGCCGCGGCCACCACATCGTCATCGACGGCTACGGCGCCATGAACGCCACCACCCGCGCCGCCGAGATCTATACGGCCCTCGAAGCCCACGACGAGCCGGCCGACTCCCGGGCCACCCCGCTGGCCAGCATCTACTCCGACGAGAACCGCTACCGGGAGACCAGCCGCTTCGTCACCGACAGCGACTACTGGCGTCAGCAGCTCGACGGCGCCGGCGAGCCGATCACCCTGTCCAGCAACGGAATGCTGCCCGCGGTGTCCGACGCCGGCCGCCGTAGCGCGAACGCCGTGCTCGCCGATGACGCCCAGGCCGCCGTCGAGGCCGCCGCGACCGCGTTCGGCTCCAACAGCTCCGCGCTGTTCGTGGCCGCCCTGGCCGGTTACGTGCGGGCCGTCACCGGCACCCAGGACGTGGTGCTGAGCCTGCCCGTGTCCGCGCGCACCACCGTGGCGCTGCGCCGCTCCAGCGGTGTGGTCTCGAACGTGGTGCCCATCCGCGTGCAGTTCACCGACACCCACACCGTCGCCGACACCGTGCGCGCGGTCGAGCTACAGATCACCGGTGCCCTGCGCCACCAGCGCTATCGCAGCGACGACATCCGACGCGACTGCGGTTATTCGCGCGACGCCCGCGGTTTCTTCGGCCCCATGGTCAACCTCATGCTCTTCCACAACGAGCTGAAGTTCGGCAGCCTGATGGGCGCCATCAACGTGCTGTCCACCGGCCCGGTCGAGGACCTGTCGATCAACCTGTACAACGGTCTCGGCGATCGCATCCACATCGACTTCGAGGCCAACCCGCGCCTCTACAGCGATACCGAACTCGCCGCGCACCACGACCGGCTGCTGGATTACCTGGCCCGTTTCGTGTCCGCCGACCCGGAGACGCCGGTCGCCGACATGCCGGTGCTCACCGATCCGGAACGCGAACGCGTGCTGCACGAATGGAATTCGACCCAGGTGGCCCGCCAGGAGGGCACCCTGGCCGGGCTGTTCGCCGACCGGGCCGCCGCCTCCGCCGATCAGGTCGCGCTCGACTTCGAGGGCGAGACCCTCACCTACGCCGCCTTCGACGAGCGCACCAACCGGCTGGCCCGCGAACTCATCGCGCGCGGCGCGGGACCCGACACCCTGGTCGGCCTGGCCGTCCGGCGCAGCCTCGACCTGCTGGTCGGCATGTACGCCATCGTCAAGGCGGGCGCCGCCTACCTGCCCATCGACCCGGACCACCCGGCCGACCGCATCGAGGCCATCCTCGACCAGGCCCGGCCGCTGTGCGTGCTCACCGCGTCGCGCGACAGGCTCGACATGCCCGGCACCGCACCGCAATTCGACATCGACACCGCGGATGTGTCGCGGCACCCCGGCCACCCGGTCACCGATACCGATCGGACCGCGCCGCTGCGTCCCGACCACCTCGCGTACGTCATCTTCACCTCCGGTTCCACCGGCACGCCCAAGGGCGTCGGCGTCACCCACGCCGCCATCGTGAACCGGCTGCGCTGGATGCAGGATGCCTACCCGCTCGACTCCTCCGACGTGGTGCTGCAGAAGACCCCCGCCACCTTCGACGTCTCGGTGTGGGAGTTCTTCTGGCCCTTGCAGATCGGGGCCCGCCTGGTCATCGCCGCCCCCGACGGGCACCGCGATCCCGCGTATCTGGCCCGCATCATCGCCGAGAAGGGCGTCACCACAGCGCATTTCGTGCCGTCCATGCTGTCGGTGTTCCTCACCGACACCGATGTGCGGGGCTGCACCGGACTGTCGCGGGTCTTCTGCTCGGGTGAGGCGCTGCCCGCCGCCACCGTCGCCGATTTCCACGCCGCCCTCGGCGGCGCCGCCGGCGCGCCGCAGCTGCACAACCTGTACGGCCCGACCGAGGCCGCCGTCGACGTCACCGCCTGGCACTGCACTCCGGGCAGCACCGACGTCCCGATCGGCTCGCCCATCTGGAACACCCGCACCTATGTGCTCGACGCCCGGCTCCAGCCGGTCGCCCCGGGCGTGGTGGGCGAGCTGTACCTGGCCGGCGTGCAGCTGGCCCGGGGTTATGTGGGTCGTGGCGCCCTCACCGCCGACCGTTTCGTGGCCAACCCGTTCACCCCCGGCGCCCGCATGTACCGCACCGGCGACCTGGTGCGCTGGCGTGGCACCGGCACCGGCGGCGTCCTGGAATACCTGGGCCGCAGCGACTTCCAGATCAAGGTGCGCGGCCTGCGCATCGAACTCGGCGAGATCGAGGCCGTCCTGCTGGCCGACGCCAGGGTCGCGCGCGCCGTGTGCGTGGCCCGTCGCGGCCGCAGCGGGGACGAGCTCATCGCCTACGTCGTGCCCGCCCCCGGCGCCGGCGACCTCGACCCGTCCGACCTCACCGCCACGTTGCGCCGGACCCTGCCCAGCTACATGGTGCCGTCGTATCTCATGGTGCTGGACGAACTACCGCTCAGCGCGAACGGCAAGGTGGACCGCAAGGCGCTGCCCGCACCCGATGCGGGCGCCCGCCGCCCGGCCCGGCCCGTCGCCGCCCCGCGCACCGCCATGGAACACCAGCTCACCGGCATCTTCGCCGAGGTGCTCGGCACCGACGAATTCGACATCGAGGACAGCTTCTTCGACCTGGGCGGCAACTCGCTGACCGCCGCCCGGGCGGTCGCGCGCGTGAACGCGGCCCTCGGCGCGTCGCTCACCATCCGCGATCTGTTCGAAACGTCCACCATCACCACACTGGCCACCCGGCTCTCGGCCGCGGAGCCGGAGAACACCTCCCCGAAACTGGTGGCCGGGCAACGGCCGCAACAGCTTCCGCTGTCGCTGGCCCAGCAGCGGCTGTGGATCCTCAACCGGTTCGCCGAGCACGCGGCGGCCTACAACATGGCCTTCGCGGTGAAACTGACCGGGCCCCTGGATATTCCGGCGCTGCGGGCCGGTCTGGTGGATGTGCTGGAACGGCACGAGAGCCTGCGCACCACCTTCCCCGACACCCCCGACGGGCCCTGCCAGCTGGTGCACCCGGCCTCGGAGATCCCGCTCACCCTCGATCCCATCGACGCCACCGGCGAGGACGCGGTCGCGCTGGCGAGCGAATTCGCCGGCTACGGTTTCGATCTGCGCAGCCAGGCCCCGGTCCGGGTGGCGCTGTACGCCATCGGGCCCGACACCCACCTGTTCCTGGTGGTGCTGCACCACATCAGCGGCGACGGCTGGTCCATCGCCCCGCTGAGCCGCGATATCATCACCGCGGTCGCCGCCCGCGCCCAGGGCGCGGCGCCGCGGTGGACGCCGCTGCCGGTGCAGTACGCGGATTTCGCACTGTGGCAACGGGAACTGCTCGGCGACGAGGCCGACCCGGCCAGCGCCCTGGCCCGGCAGCTCGCCTTCTGGCGCGCCGCGCTCGCCGACCTGCCCGACCAGCTGGACCTGCCACTGGACCGCCCCCGCCCGCGGCACCGCAGCACCGCCGGCGGCACCGTCGAGTTCGACATCTCCGCGCAGACCCGCCGGGCCCTGGCCGGCGTGGCCGCCGCACGCGGGGTCAGCACCTTCATGGTCCTGCACGCCGCGCTGGCCGCGGTGCTCGCGCGCTTGTGCAACACCACCGACATCGTGATCGGCACGCCGATCGCCGGGCGCAGCGATCCGGCGCTCGACGATCTGGTCGGCATGTTCGTCAACACCCTCGTGCTGCGCACCCGGGTGGACCCGGCCGCCGGGTTCGACCGCATGCTCGCCGAGGTCCGCGAAACCGACCTCAATGCCTTCGCCAATGCCGACGTGCCGTTCGAGCGGCTCGTCGAGGTGGTCAATCCCGAGCGCTCCGCCGCGCGCCACCCCCTGTTCCAGGTGATGCTGTCCTACGACAGCAACCCCGAGCTGGACGTCGACCTGCCCGGCGTGCAGGCCGAGGTGGTGCCCCTGGCCACCGACGTCGCCAAGTTCGACCTGCAGCTGACCGTCCAGGAACCGGCCGGCATCTCCGCCGAGGACGCCGGATTCACCGCCGAATTCGGTTATGCCGCCGACGTTTTCGACCGGACCACGGTGGAGGCCATCGCGCGGCGCTTCGGCGCGCTCCTGGCCGCCGCGGTCGCCGACCCGTCCACCCCGGTCGGCGACCTGCCGCTGCTGGACGTCCGGGAGATCGCGAAGCTGGTGCCCATCGTGGGTTCCCCCGCCGTGCCCAGCATCACCCTGGCCCGACTGCTCAGCGACACCGCCGAGCGGGTGCCCGACGCGGTCGCGGTCCGCTACCTCGGCGTCGACACCACCTACCGGGAGCTCGACGAACGCTCGAACCGCCTGGCGCGGGTGCTGATCGAGCACGGCGCGGGCCCGGAGGTGGTGGTGGCGATCGCGCTGCCGCGCAGCCTGGAGAGCATCCTCGCGGTGTGGGCGGTGGCCAAGACCGGTGCCGCGTACGTGCCCGTCGACCCCGACTATCCGGCCGACCGCATCGCCCACATGCTCGCCGATTCCGGCGCCATGCTCGGCATCACCAATGCCGAACGGCGCGCGAACATGCCGACCACCTGGCCCGGCAATCGGGGCCGCCATCGCAAGAGCTACGTCGACTGGCTGCTGCTCGGCTCCGAGCAGCTCACGCAGGAGTGCGCGCAGTTGCCCGGCACCCCGGTCACCGACGCGGACCGGCACCACCCGCTGCGCATCGGCGGCCCGGCCTACCTGATCTACACCTCCGGTTCCACCGGCAAGCCCAAGGCCGTGGTGGTCACCAATGCGGGCATCGCCTCGCTGGCGCACGAGCAGATGCACCTGTTCAAGGTCACCGATTCGGCTCGCACCCTGCACTTCTCGTCGCCCAGCTTCGATGCGTCGGTGCTGGAGCTGCTGCTCGGTTTCGCGGCCGGGGCCACCATCGTGGTGGTGCCCGCGGGCGTCTTCGGCGGCGCCGAGCTGGCGCGCATCCTGCGCGAAGAGCACGTGACGCACGCCTTCGTCACGCCCGCGGCCCTGGCCACCGTGCCCGCCGACGACCTGCCGGAGCTGGAGGCCGTCATCGTCGGCGGCGAGGCCTGCCCCGAGGACCTCGTCGAGGTCTGGACCGCACCGGATTCCCGGCCCGGCCGTCCGGCGCGGCGCATGCACAACATGTACGGCCCCTCCGAGGCCACCGTCGCCGCCACCGCCACCGGGCCCATGCTCGCGGGGCAGCCGGTGCCGATCGGCGGGCCCGTGCGCGGTATGCGGCTGTTCGTGCTCGACGGCCGCCTGCACCCGGTGCCGCCGGGCGTGGCGGGCGAGCTGTACGTGTCCGGTCCCGGCCTGGCCCGCGGCTACCTGGGCCGGCACGGCCTGACCGCGCAACAATTCCCGGCCAACCCGCACGGTCGGCGCGGCGAACGCATGTACCGCACCGGCGATCTCGTGGTCGCCGACCGGGCGGGACAGCTGCGCTTCCTGGGCCGGGCCGACGACCAGATCAAGATCCGCGGCTTCCGCATCGAACTGCGCGAGATCGACCACGTGCTGGCCTCGCATCCGGGAGTCACCTTCGCGCTCACCGTCGTTCACCACGACGAGCGCGGAATCCCGCGTCTGGTGGCCTATCTCACCGCCGATACCGACATCGACCCGGCCGCGGTGCTCGAGACCGCACGCGGACGGCTGCCGGGTTACATGGTGCCCGCGGCGCTCACCGTGCTCGACGCCGTACCGGTCTCCCCGACCGGCAAGCTGGACCGCAAGGCGCTGCCCGCACCGGAGTTCGTGGCCGCCGCGCCCACCCGCGCCCCGGAAACCGAACTGGAGCAACAGGTCGCGCTGGTCTTCGGCAGTGTGCTGGGCGGACTCACGCCGGGTGCGGACGACAACTTCTTCGAGATCGGTGGCAACTCGCTGCTGGCCACCCGCCTGACCACGGCCCTGCACAGTGAGTTCGGGGTGGAGCTGCCGGTGCGCGAGATCTTCGAGCTGCCGACGGTGGCCGGGGTGGCCGCACGGCTGGCGGAAGCGCCCCGGGCCGAGCGTGTAGCGCTGGCTGTGCATACGCCGCGCCCGGAGCGCGTGCCACTGTCGTTGCCGCAGCAGCGACTGTGGTTCCTCAACAGATATTCCCCCGAATCCAGCGCTTACAACATCGCATTCGTGCTGCGGATCGATGGCGATCCGGACATCGACGCGTTGCGGGCGGCGCTGGCGGACGTGGCGGAGCGGCACGAGGTGCTGCGCACCGTCTTCCCGGAGGACGCCCAGGGCGCCTACCAGGTCGTGCTGGACACCGCACGGTGCCTGCCGGTGCTGGACGTGGTCGAGACCGACGAGGTCGGCGCGCGCCACGCCCTGCGCTCGCTGGCGCGCCGCGGCTTCGACCTGACCCGCGAGATCCCGCTGCGGATGACCTTGCTGCGCACCGGAACCCGCCGGCACCTGCTCGGCATCGCGCTGCACCACATCGCCGCCGACGGCTGGTCGCTGGGCCCGCTGACCCGGGACCTGGCCATTGCCTACGCCGCCCGCCACGGCGGCGCGGCGCCCACCTGGACGCCGCTGCCGGTCCAGTACGCCGACTTCAGCCTGTGGCAGCGCGAGATTCTCGGCACGGAGGACGACGCCGAGAGCGCCGCCGCCACCCAGCTGGCCTACTGGCGTACCGCGCTGGCCGAGCTGCCCGGGGAACTGCCACTACCCTACGACCGGCCCCGCCCGGCCGAACCCACCCAGCGGGCCGGATCGGTGCGGTTCGAGGTGCCCGAAGTCCTGCAGCGCAGGCTCGCCGAGGTCGCCCGGGCACACGGCGTCAGCCTGTTCATGGTGCTGCGCTCCACGCTGGCCGTGCTGCTGCGCGTGGTCACCGGCGGCCGCGACGTGATCGTCGGCACCCCGGTGGCCGGGCGCACCGACACCCGCCTCGACGATCTGGTCGGCATGTTCGTCAACACGCTGATCCTGCGCTCGGATGTGGACCCCGACCGCAGCTTCGCCGAACTGCTGCAGGCCGACCGCGACACCGAACTGGCCGCCATGGCGCACGCCGAGGTGCCCTACGAGCGGGTCGTGGAGGAATTGCAGTCCGCGGACACGGGGCAGCGCCGCTACGGCGCGAGCCCGCTGCTGCAGGTCGCGCTGACCGTGCAGGACACCCCGCTGCCCGCGCTGCGGCTGCCCGGATTGTCGCTGCAGGCCGAGGAACTCGATATCGCGCTGGCCAAGTTCGATCTGGAGCTGCGGGTGCTGCCCGGCGCGGGCGAGGACCAGCGGGCCTTCGAATTCGTCTACGCCGCCGAGCTTTTCGACCAGTCGACGGTAGGCCTGCTGGCCGAGCGCCTGGTGAAGGTGTTCGGCGCCGTCACCACCGACGCGCACGTGCGCGTGCGTGACATCGACGCGCGCACCGAACTCGAGCACGACATGCTCACTCCGGCCTGGGGCCCCGCGCCAGAGCCGCAGTGCAGCCTGGCCGCCTACTTCGCGGCCACCGCGCACCTCCACGCCGACCGGGTGTTCCTGCGACTCGACGGCACCGAGCTCACCTACCTGGAATCCGACGTGTATTCGAACCGCTTGGCGCGGGCCCTGATCCACCGCGGCCTGGGCCCGGGTGACCGGGTGGCGCTGGGCCTGACCCGGTCGGTGGAGTCGGTGCTGACGGCGCTGGCCGTCACCAAGTGCGGTGCGGCGTTCGTGCCGGTGGACCCCAACTATCCGGCGGACCGGGTGCAGCACATGCTCGCCGACTCCGGCTGCCGGGTGGGTGTCAGCATGAGCGAGCACGCCGACCGGCTCCACGCCGCCGGCGGCGGCGACAGCGTGGAGTGGCTGCTGCTCGACGATGCCGTACTGCTCGACGAGCTCGAGGTCCTCGACGACGGGCCGATCACCGATGCCGAGCGCACCGGCACCCTGTGGACCACGGATCTGGCGTACCTCATCTACACCTCCGGCTCGACCGGAAAACCCAAGGGCGTGGCCGTCACCCACGGCGGCCTATCCAATTTCGCCGACGAGGTCCGCGAGCGCGCGCGGGTCGACCGGGACTCGCGGATCATGCACTTCTCGTCTCCGAGCTTCGACGCCTCCGTCTACGACCTGCTGTTCGCGATCTGCGCGGGCGCGACCATGGTCATCGTCCCGCCCGACGTGTACGGCGGCGACGAACTGGCCGCGCTCATGGAACGCGAACGGGTCAGCCACACCTTCATGACCCCGGCCGCGCTGGCGACCATCGACCGGGACCGCTGGCCGCTGCCGCACCTGCGCGCGATCATGGTCGGCGGCGAGGCCCTGGGACCGGAACTGGTGGCGCGCTGGGCCCCCGGCCGCCTGATGTTCAACGTGTACGGCCCGACGGAGACCACCATCGTGGTCACCATCTCCTCGCCGCTGCGGGTCGGCGAGCCCATCACCATCGGCAACCTGGTCCGCGGCGCCCGCGCCGTGGTCCTGGACGAGCGCCTGCGCCCGGTCCCGGTCGGCGTGCCCGGCGAGCTGTACATCGGCGGACAGGGTTGTGCGCGCGGCTATTTCGAGCGGTTCGATCTCACCGCCGCCCGGTTCGTCGCGGATCCGTACGGCCCGGAGGGCTCGCGCCTCTACCGCACCGGCGATGTGGTGCGCTGGACCGGCGACGGTGACATCGTCTACCTGGGCCGCAGCGACCACCAGGTGAAGCTGCGCGGTTTCCGCATCGAGCTGGGCGAGATCGACGGCGTGCTCACCGCCCACCGCGCAATCCGCTTCTCCCACACCGAGGTTCGCGAGATCGCGGGTGCGCGCCGCATCGTGTCGTTCGTGCTGCCCGTGGACCTCGCCGCCGCACCCGATCCCGAGGAGCTGCGCGCGCACTGCGCCGAGCACCTGCCGGCGCACATGGTGCCCAGCGCCCTCGCCCTGCTCGACCACATTCCGCTCACCCCGGTCGGCAAGCTCGACCGCGACGCGCTGCCGCAACCCACGGCCGTCGTCGCCGGGGTCTCGCGGGAACCGGAGACCGACACCGAACGCCTGGTCGCCGAGGTGATGGGGGAGCTGGTCGGCGCCGAGGCCCTGGGCGCGGACGACAGCTTCTTCGAGGTCGGCGGAAACTCGCTGCTGGCCACCCAATTGGTGGCCCGGCTGGCCACCGTCACCGGGGTGCGGCTGGAGGTGCGGTCGGTCTTCGCCGCGCCCACCGTGGCCGGACTCGCCGCGGCCCTGGACGCCGGATCCTCCTCGGCGGATCTGCGGCCGGAACCGCGCCGGCGCACCCGCCCCGCGCGGATCCCGCTCTCCGCGGCCCAGCGGCGGCTGTGGTTCCTGGAGAAATTCAACGCCGGCGAACACGGAGAAGCGCTGGGCGCCTACAACGTTCCGGTCGCCCTGCGCCTGCACGGTGAGCTGGACATCCCGGCGCTGCGCGCGGCCCTGCACGCCGTGCAGGACCGTCACGAGACCCTGCGCACCGTCTTCCCGGAGATCGACGGCGAACCCTGCCAGCGGATCCTGGAGCCGGGCGAGGGCGCCGTCGGCCTGCCGGTGCGGACGGTCGCCGCGGACGAGGTGCCCGGCGAGATCCGCCGTGTCACCGCCGGCGGTTTCGACCTGGCCACCAGCGTGCCGGTGCGCGCGGCCCTGTTGCGCCTGACCGGCAGCAAGACCGAACATGTGCTGGTGCTGGTCGTGCACCACATCGCCATGGACGGCTGGTCGCTGCAGCCGCTGGCCGCCGATGTGGCCGCCGCCTACCGGGCGCACACCGGCAAGCAGGCCCCGGAATGGCCCGAACTGCCCATCCAGTACGCCGATTACACGCTGTGGCAGCAGGATGTGCTGGGCCGCGAGGACGATCCGGACTCTGTGATCAGCCGCCAGCTCGACTACTGGCGGCGCGCCCTCGACGGCATCCCCGAACGGCTCTCCGTTCCCGCCGACCGGCCGCGGCCGCCGGTGCCGACCTACCGGGGTGGCACGGTGGAGTGCAAGCTCGACGCCTTCACCCACCGCGAATTGCAGGCGCTGGCAGCCGAACACGGTGTCACCATGTTCATGGTGCTGCACGCGGCACTCGTCGCACTACTGCATCGCCTGACGCACGACGACGACATCACGGTCGGCACACCCATTGCGGGACGCGGACATCCGGCGCTGGACCGCCTGGTCGGCATGTTCGTCGGAACCCTGGTGTTGCGCACCCGCATCGACGGCGGCGCCGCGTTCGGCGACCTGCTGCGCGCGGTCCGCGACACCGATCTGGAAGCCTTCGCCCACGCCGACGTGCCGTTCGAGCGCCTGGTCGAGGTGCTGAATCCGGTGCGCTCCCAGGCGCATCACCCGATGTTCCAGGTCATGCTGTCGGTGCAGAACCAGCCCGCCCGGGTGCTGGAGCTGCCGGCCATGCGCATCGAGGCCGACGACGCCGACCCGGGCATCGCCAAATTCGATCTGCAGTTCACCCTCACCGAATCCTGGACGCCGCGCCGCGAACCCGACGGCATCACGGTGTCGGTGAACTACGCCTCCGACCTGTTCGAGGCGGCGACCGCGCAGCGGCTGGCACAGCGGTTCGTGCGCCTGCTGGCTGCGGCCGCCGCGCATCCGGCCACCGCCGTGGGCGATCTGGACGTGCTGGACTCGGCCGAATGGTCGGCGCTGGCGCCGGTCCGCGGCACCGAGCCCGGCCTGCCCATCACCTTCCCGGAGGTGTTCGAGGCAGCGGTCAACCTCAATCGGTCGGGCATCGCGGTCCGCTCGAACGGCACCCAGATCTCCTACGACGCTCTGGACCGCTGGACCAACCGGCTGGCCCGGGTGCTCATCGGCTACGGGGTGGGCCCGGAAACCCTGGTCGCCATGGGGATTCCGCGTTCGGCCGAATCGGTGGCGGTGATGCTGGCCATCGCCAAGGCCGGTGGCGCGTTCGTGCCCGTCGACCCGAACTACCCGGAGCAGCGCATCAGCCACATGCTGCTGGATTCCGGTGCGGCCGTGGGCATCACGCTGTCCGGCTATCGGGAGCGCATGCCCGACGCGGCCAACTGGACGATGCTGGACGCGCCGTCGTTCCGGCGGCGGGTGCTCGCCAGTTCCGATGCGCCGATCCGCGACGCCGAACGCATCGTGCCGCTGCGCATGCACAACCCGGCCTACGTCATCTACACCTCCGGCTCCACCGGCATCCCCAAGGGCGTGGTCGTCACCCACGGCGGCCTGTCCAACTTCGCGGCCGAGACCGCGCAGCGCTTCGACGTCGGCCCCGATTGCCGGGTCCTGCACTTCGCCACACCGAGTTTCGACGCGGCCATGCTGGACCTGCTGCTCGCTCTCGGCGGGGCCGCCACCCTGGTGATCAGCCCGCAGGGTGTGGTCGGCGGGCAGGAACTGGGCCAGGTGTTCATCGAGGAGGGCATCACCCACGCCTTCATCACCACCTCGGCGCTGGGCACCGTCGATCCGGCCGGCGTGACCGCACTGCGGCATGTACTGGTCGGCGGCGAGGCGCTGCCACCGGACCTGGTCAGCCGGTGGGCCCCGGGCCGCAGGCTCTACAACGTGTACGGGCCGACGGAGACCACCATCGTCACGGTGATCTCGCACCCCATGACGCCCGGCGGGCAGATCACCATCGGCGGGCCCATCCGCGGGGTCGGCGCGAGCGTGCTCGACGCGCGCCTGCACCCGGCCCCGGCCGGGGTCACCGGTGAACTGCACCTGGCCGGCGCGGCGCTGGCGCGCGGTTACCTGCGCCGCCCGGGCCTGACCGCACAGCGCTTCGTGGCCAACCCGTTCGGCAAGCCCGGTGAGCGCATGTACCGCACCGGAGACCTGGTCCGCTGGCTCGAAAGCGAGGGCGGCGCAAGGGATCTGGAGTATGTCGGCCGCACCGACCACCAGGTCAAGATCCGCGGCTTCCGCATCGAGCTGGGCGAGATCGACGCGGCGCTGGCCAAGCACCCGGAGGTGGAGTTCGCCACCACCATCGGGCACCGCACCCCGGCCGGGTCCACCGCGCTGGTGTCGTATGTGAAGCCGCGCACCGGAACCGCGCCCACCACCGCCGAGCTGACCGCGCACGTGGCCGAGCTGGTGCCCAACTACATGGTCCCGCAGTCGATCATGCTGCTGGACCGGGTGCCGCTGTCCCCGGTCGGCAAGCTCGACCGGAAGGCGTTGCCGGAACCGGTGTTCGCGGCCCGCGAGGGCTACCGGGCCCCCGCGACCCCGCTGGAGGAGGCGCTGTGCGCCGCCTTCGCCGACGTGCTGGGCGTCGAACAGGTCGGCGCCGACGACGGGTTCTTCGAGCTCGGCGGCAACTCGCTGCTGGCCACCAAGGTGGTGGCCCAGCTGCGGGCGGGCGGCATCGACCTCCCGGTGCAGGCCATGTTCGGCGAGTCCACCCCGGCCGGCATCGCCGGGCGGCTCGCCGCCGCCGAGGGTGACGCGGGCGCCGCGCTGACCGCGGCCCTGGGCGCGGTGCTGCCGCTGCGGGCGGTCGCCGATTCCGGTGTGCCGCCGCTGTTCTGCGTGCATCCGGCCATCGGCCTGTCCTGGTGCTTCGCCGGGCTGCTGTCGCATCTGCCGCAGGATCGGCCCGTGTACGGCCTGCAGGCCCCGCACGTGGCCGGGGAGGACAGTCACCGCACCATCGCCGAGGCCGCGAAACACTATGTGGCGCACATGAAGTCGGTGCAGCCCACCGGCCCCTACCAGGTGCTGGGTTGGTCGCTGGGCGGGCTCATCGCCCACGAGATTGCCGTGCAGCTGCAGGAGGCCGGTGACGAGGTCGCGTTGCTGGCCATGATGGACAGCTACCAGCTGTCGGATCGGTGGCTCGAGGAGGCGGTGCCGTCGGTAGCGGCCGTGGTCGCCGAATTCGGTTCCGACCTGCTCGGCGGTGACGCCGACATCGATTCGCGCCTGACGCTCACCGAGGCGGCCGAACTGCTCCGCGGGCGATCCGGGCCGTTCGCGGCGCTCACCGTCGAGCACCTGGAACGGCTCTACACCGGATACGAGAACGGCGCGGCGCAGGCGCACGGGTTCCGGCCCCGCGTCTTCGACGGTGATCTGCTGTTCTTCACCGCCGCCGACGACGAGATCAACCGGGCCGACCCGGACCGCTGTGCCGCGGCCTGGCAGCCCTACGTCACCGGTGCGGTGCACGACCAGCTGGTGCGCTGCACGCACGCCGGCATGACAACGCCCGAATCCCTCGCCGTCATCGGGCCGGTGTTGCGGGATCAGCTGGCAGCCATCCGAGCCCGGCGGGAGGGTATGCGATGAGTCTGGCCGTGGAAGTTGAAGGGCTGGTGAAGTATTACGGCAAGGTACGGGTGCTGGACGGTATCGATCTCGAGATACCGTCCGGCACGGTGATGGGCCTGCTCGGGCCCAACGGCGCGGGCAAGACCACCACGGTCCGCATCGTCACCACCCTGCTACGCCCGAGCGCGGGCTCGGTGCACGTCGCGGGAGTGGACGTGCTGAAGCATCCGGCCCGCGTTCGCACCCGGATCGGCCTGTCGGGCCAGTACGCGGCCATCGACGCCAACCTGTCCGGATTCGAGAACCTGCGCATGGTGGCCCGGCTGTACGGCATGAACCACAAGCGGGCCGCCGAACGCGCCACCGAACTGCTCACCGCCCTCGGCCTCGACCACGCGGCCGGGCGGCGGGCGGGCACCTACTCCGGCGGTATGGCCCGCCGGCTGGACCTGGCGGGGGCGCTGGTGTGCCGGCCCCCGGTGGTCGTGCTGGACGAGCCGACCACCGGCCTGGATCCGCGCGGTCGCCTCGACATGTGGCGTGTCATCGGCGAACTCGTCGACGACGGCACCACCGTGCTGCTCACCACCCAGTACCTGGAGGAGGCCGACCTCCTCGCCGACCGCATCACCGTCATCGACCGCGGGCGGGTCATCGCCCGCGGCTCGGCCGACGAGCTGAAGACCTCCATCGGCGGCGACAAGCTCACCGTCACCCTCGCGCCCGGCCAGGATCCCGCCCCCGCACAGCAGGTGCTGGGTGAGGTGGGTATCGGCGAAGCCGAATTCGAGGAGGGCGCCGACACGGTCACCGTGGTGGTCGGCGACGGCAGCCGCACCATGGTGGAGGCGCTGCGCCGCCTCGACGACGCCGGGGTACACGTGGTCGACGCCGTCGTGGACCGGCCCACCCTCGACGACGTATTCCTTTCCCTCACCGGCAAATCCGGCGAACGCAAGCCGGACGTCCCCGCCCCCGAGTCTGTCCAAGAGGAGATCCTGTCGTGACGACCCTCCCCGCCGAACCGGAAGCTCCCGCGCCACCCGAGGAGGAACAGGGCCGCCCCCGCATCGAGGGTCCTCTCCTGCTGCTACCCCGGGTGGTGCGCGACTCGGCGATCGTGGCCTACCGCAACCTGCTGACCATCCTGCGGGTGCCCACCCTGCTGGTGACCGCCACCATCCAGCCGCTGATGTTCGTGTTCCTGTTCGCCTACATCTTCGGCGCGTCCCTGGGCGGCAGCCAGTACCGGGAGTTCCTGCTCGCCGGAATCTTCACGCAGACAGTCGCTTTCAATGCTGCGTTCACCACCGTCGGCCTGGCCAACGACCTGCACAAGGGCATCATCGACCGGATGCGGACGCTGCCCATGTCGCGGCTGGCGGTGCTGATGGGCCGCACCCTGTCGGACCTGGTGGTCAACATCCTGGCGCTGGCGGTCATGGTGGTCTGCGGGTATGTGGTCGGCTGGCGGATCAACGGGTCGATCATCGACGCGGTGCTGGCGTTCGGGGTGATCCTGCTGTTCGCGTTCGCCATGTCGTGGGTCGGGGCGATCACCGGGCTCATGTCGCCCAGCGTCGAGGTGGCCCAGAGCGCCGGTCTCATCTGGCTTTTCCCGCTGACCTTCATCTCTTCGGCCTTCATCTCCGGGGAGACGCTGCCCGGTCCGCTGCGCACCGTCGCCGCCTGGAATCCGATCACCGCGGTGTCGGCGGCCGGGCGCAAGCTCTTCGACAACGGCTCCCCGCCGTCGTTCACACCGGCCACCGGCTGGCCTGCCGACCACTGCGTCGCGTACTCCGTCTACTGTTCGCTGGCCATCCTGGCGATCTCGGTGCCGATCGCCCTGCTGCAGTACCGGAAGGTGGCCAGTCACTGAGCCGGCGCCGGCAGCGCGCCGACCACTCCCTCTTCGACGCCACCCTTGCCGCTCACTACGGCCCACCGGGCTGACCCCGGCACGGGAAGGGCCCCGCACCGGTGTGGTGCGGGGCCCTTCCCGTTTTGTCGCGGTGCTCAGCCGCGGCGGCGGGTCTTGAGCAGCTCCATGCGCTCCTGCAGGAGCTCTTCGAGCTCCTCCTTGCTGCGACGCTCCAGCAGCATGTCCCAGTGGGTGCGGGGCGGCTTGACCTTCTTGGGCTCCTGAGTGGTGCCCTCGAGCAGGATGCCCTCCTGGCCGTTGCGGCACAGCCAGGTCGGCGGGATTTCGGCGTCGTCGGCGAAGGGAACGTCGAATTCCTCGCCGTTGTCGGTGCGGTACCGCGCCATCCGACGCGGCGCCAGGTCGTGGTCGCGGTCGGTCTCGTAGCTCACCGCTCCGAGCCGAGACCCCCGGAGTACGCGATCTGCCATGAGTGCGGTCCCTTCTCGCCTGTCGGCAATGTTCTACATCAGTGTTTCTGCAGCTGCGCTACCTACTGTCAACGCAGCCGCGCACGTGTCGGTTCCCGTGGGAGAACCCTGCCATCCTACTCGTCCGGCGCGCCCACTCCGCCGCGGCGTGCCCTTCCGCCCGGTCGCGGCCGCAAACCGCTAATGTGACGGACCATGTCTCGACGCGTGCTGTCCTGCTGCCAATGGTGCGGGCGGGAGATCGCCGAATCGGAGATCGGACGCCGCCGGCGGTACTGCCGGCAATCGTGTCGCCAGCGGGCGTACGAACATCGAAACAGCGTGAAGGGCACCGGCATTCCCGAGGATTCGGTGGTGCTCAGTGCCCAGGAGGTCTCGGACCTGTCCGATCGCTGGTTCGCGGCCCGCTGCGCCGCCGAGGACGTGGCCACGGCGGTCGCGGAGGGCGCCGAGATGATCGAACTCGCCGATCTCACCGCGACATTGGTGGCGTTGACGCGCGAGGCGGAACGGCTGCGCTGACCGCGGCGTGGCGGCCGGCGGGCAGGGCGCGCACGCGCAGTGCGTAGACGATGCCGATGCCGAGCGCGGTGACGGCGGCGACAAGGCCGAGGGCGGTGAGGGTTTCACCGTCGGGCCGGGTCACCGGCTGTCCGCGCAACGCCTGCCACATCAGCAGCGCCACCAGAGCGGTGTAGCCGAGCGCCAGCACCCCGATCAGCCGGGTGCGGGTGCGCTCGGTGCGCAGCCATGTCACGGCCGGGGCGAGGCGGGCCAGCACGATGGCCGCCACGAGGAGCAGCTGAATGCCGTGCAGGCCCGCGAAATGCGCGATCCGCATGTCGCCGCCCGCGGTGCTCCAGTGCGTGATCGGCATGCCCTCGACACCGTCGCGGACGGCGGGCTGCCCGCTGACGAAGGTGTGTCCCGCGCCCAGCCGGACCGGGTGCCCGTAGGCGTCGGTGGTCTGCTGCTGGCCGCTGAAGCCCATGGTGTAGCCCAGCGCCATGCCGAACACCGCGATGCCCAGGCCCGCGCGGATGGCCAGCGAGGTGGGCCGGTCGGTGACGCGCTGCCACGAAAGGGTCACCGCGATCACCAGATTCGCCAGGAGCAGTCCGGGCACGCCGGTCATGAACACCCACTGGCCGATGGTGTTGACCGCGTCGTGCTGGGTGTTGAAGTGGCTGAAGGTGCCGCGCGCGGCCTGCACCACCACGAAGCCGACGTCCACGATGGCGGTGGCGGCGAAGACGGCGCCCATCCACCAGGTCAGCCGCTGCCCGCGGTGCGGGAACGACACCAGCCAGGCCAGGGTGCCGCAGTAGAGGACCATGGCGATGGCGAACTTGAGCGGTTTGAGCCACACCGATTCGCCCAGCAGCATGCGGTCGTCGAAGGCCATGGCGCCCAGGGAGAACACGGCCAGGGCCGCCATGGCCGCGGTGGTGACGAGCAGGGGGCGGTGCAGCCGGCGAGCGGGGATGGCAGGGGTGAACGGCGCGAGCGGCGGACGATCGAGCGTGGTCATGACGGTGACGCTAGGTCCGTGCGGCCGCCCGCCACGTCCCCCGCCGGTGGGGTGGGCACGTAGTACCGGGGTATGAGAACAGCCCCGGCGGTGTGAGCCGGAGCTGTGCTGCGTGGGTCGCGAACGCCGTTGTCGCGCAACCGATCCGTGCACCCTGCAGCGGGCGCCCGGATGAGCGGTGGGGTCAGTCGACGGGGATGCTGACGTCCATGCCGCGCCCGGCCAGGTAGGGCAGCGGATCGACGGGCGCGCCGCCACCGGTGTGCACCTCGTAGTGCAGGTGCGGTCCGGTGGAGTAGCCGCGGCTGCCGACCGTGGCGAGTACGTCGCCGGCACGCAGCTGCTGGCCCACCTGGACCAGGATGTCCTGCATGTGGCCGTAGACGCCGATGGTGCCGTCGTCCTGCAGCACCCGCACCCACAGACCGAACCCGGAGGCGGGGCCCGCCTCGATGACGCTGCCGTCGGTGATGGCGTGGATCGGCGCGCCGAAGCCCTCGCCGAAGTCGATACCGGCGTGCATGGCGCCCCAGCGGATGCCGAAGCCGGAGGTGAGCGGACCGGCGACCGGGCGCACGGTCTTGGGGCGGGCCTGCTCGGCGTGCAGGCCGTTGAGGAAGTCGATAACCGGCTGCGGCACCACCTGCGGCATCTGCGCCTCGCGCGGGGTGAAGGCGGTGAAGGTGCCGTCGACCTGGGCGGCGTTTGCCACAGAGTCGCCCGTGAGCTCGTGTGTGGCGTGCGGGTCGGTGGCGGCCAGCGCGGTCAGGGTGGCGCCGACGACGGCGGTGACGGCCGCGGCACGGGTCGCGACCGAGCGGTACCGGCCGGTTCCATGCAGACGAGATAACGGAACGGTTACGGGCATTGCTCGACCGTACGAGAATCCGGGTGTCGTTCAGAAGCCGAGTTGCGACCGTCACAGTGCACCGAAAGTCCAGTTCGTGTATTACGAGACGGTAACGACACGCAGGTAATTCGTGGATGACGTCGGCCTCGGGGGTTTGCCGGCGAATTGACCCCGGGAGGGCGGCACGGGCACTCTGCTTAAGTGGTCACTAATGGAGTGCGGGTGTTGAGCGCGCTCGCCGACGGTACTCGCCGAGCGGTGTTCGAAACTCTCCCGCAGGGTCCGAAATCGGTGGGTGAACTCGCTGAGGCCCTGGGTGTCACCAGTTCGGCAATCTCCCAGCATCTGAAGGTGCTGCGTGAGGCGCGCCTGGTGATGATGCGGCCGCAGGGCAACCGCCGTCTCTACTCCCTGGACCCGCGCGGGCTGGCCGATGCGCGTGACTATCTCGAACAGTTCTGGCCCAGCGCCCTGGCCGCCTACTCCGCGGCGTTGTCCAGCGCGCAGACCGAACCCCCCTCCGAGTAGCGCGAACCTGCCGGCAGGCCGAACGCGGCGGGACTGGGCCGGGATCGCGGGAGTGGACGCGAGGCTGCGGGAGCGGACCGGTGTCGGGAAACGGGCGGTAGGCAGCAGGGCCGCGTACGGCTGGTTCGCTGAGACTCCGGGCGCGGCCGCGTCGATCCCGTCCCCAGCTGAATCCCCGGCCGCGGCCGGCTTCGGCGCGGCCCTGCGCGGCGGCCGGGCGTTACGGTGGCGGGGTGGGTACGTCCGTCGTTGTCGAGAGTCCGCGCCGGACAGTGTTACCCGGCTGGTCGGTGCCGCTGATCTTCATTGCGGGTGGCGTCTCGCAGTATCTCGGTGCGGCGATCGGCGTCCATCTGTTCGGCACGGTCGAACCGGCGACCGTGGCCTGGCTGCGTGCGGCGGCCGCGGGTGTCGCCCTGCTGGCGTGGCGGCGGCCCTGGCGCCGGCGCTGGACCCGCCGCTCGATCGGGGTGGCTGCCGGGTTCGGCGTGGTGACCCTGGGCATGAATATCGTCTTCTACGAGGCGATCGCGCGGATCCCGCTCGGCACTGCGGTCGCCATCGAATTCCTGGGACCGGTCGCGGTGGCCACTCTCGGATCGCGCCGGCCCCGCGATCTCCTCGCCGTCGCCCTGGTGGTCGCCGGTGTCTTCCTGCTGGCGGGCGTCTCCCCCGATGCCCGGCCGGCCGGTGTCGCGTTCGCCTTGCTGGCGGCCGCGCTGTGGGCGGGCTACATCCTGCTGGGCAAGCGGGTCGCCGACGCGGGTTCGGGCCTGGACGCCCTGGCCGTCGGTATGGCCGCCGCCGCACTCCTGCTGGCCCCGATCCTGGTGACGCGCCAATGTGTACTCGCCCCAGCCGTTTTCGCGGACCCGGGCACCTGGCTGCTGGGTGTCGGTGTCGGCGTGCTGTCCAGTGCCGTCCCCTACGCCCTCGACCAGCTGGTCCTGCGCACGGTCGGCCGCGCCCGTTTCGCCTTGCTGCTGGCTCTGCTCCCGGCCACCGCGGCCGTCATCGGCGCGCTCGCGCTGGCCCAGCGGCCCGCTGTTCCCGAACTCGCGGGCATCGCGCTGGTGATGGCGGCGCTGACTCTCAGTGCGACACAACGCAACAGCCGTCCTCGGTTGCGCGGGAACGCACGGCCGTCCGAATCGCGGGAATGACGGCGGGCGCGATCTCAGCGGGTTTGCCGGGCGAAGCCCCGCAGAGCTCCGAGGACGGGATTCACCCCACCCGCCGGAAGGTCTGCTGGGCGCGGCGGTCCAATCCGGTGCCGGGCCAAGGGCGTTTGCGCAGTTGCTTGTCGACGGCGTTGACGACCTCGGGCACACCGATTTTCAGCAGCCCCGGGTCGATGTCGTCGGCGTCCGGGTCGCCGGTCTGCCCGGCCCAGAGCACGGCGTGCCGGCCGAGCAGGTGCGGGGGCGGGCCGCTGCGGCTGGGCGGGTTGGGGCCGAAGAGCAGCACGGTGCGGGTGCCGAAGGCGGTGGCCAGGTGGGCGACGCCGGTGTCGCCGCACACCACGAGGGCGGCCTCGGCGACGGTGGCGGCCAGTTCGATGAGGTTCTGCTGGCCCGCGAGGACTCGCGCCGATGAGAGTCCTGCGCGGGTGGCGACGCCGAGCGCGGTCTCGCGTTCGGATTCGTCACCGGTCACTACGACATCGCGATCCTGGACCAGCAGATGCCGGACCACGGCGGCGAACCGGTCGGCCGGCCAGCGCCGGGCGGTCGCGCCCGCGCCGATGTGCACGACCACGGCGTTGCGGTGACTGGTGCTCGCCACCGGCGGCACCAGGCCGAGGTTGCGGCGGTCGGCGGCGATGCCGTCGAATTCGAGCAGATGGCACCAGCGGTCCACGTCGTGCATCTCGGGCTGCCATTCCGGGCCGGGCAGGTCGGGGAAGGCCGGATTGCGGTAGGTGAGAATGCGTTCCGGCTTGGTGCGGGAGAGTTCCGCGATGCCTTCGGTGCCGTCGAGGTTGACGGCCAGGGCCGGTGATTCGCCGTCCCAGCGCAGTCCGACGGTGTCGTGGATGGGGACCATTTCGTCGACGGAGGCGATGAGGTCGACGATGGGTTTCAGGCGATGAGGTGCTGCCAGTGCGATGTGGTCGCCGGGCCGGGCCCGGCGCAGGGCGCGCAACGCGGGGACAGCGGTGAGGAGATCACCCAATCCGCGTGCTCGCAGCACTAGTACAACCGCCACCTGAATTCTCCTAGCCGGCCACGCTGCCCACGACGCTGCGGTCCGCCACCGGACGTGCGGGGACCATTGCGTGAGGACTACCCGGCCCGCACGGGGGTGAAACCCTGGGGACCGGTCCACACGATGGCGGAAAACCGCTGTTACTACCGGCTGTCGTTGTCGCGGGTGGATGGATTACCGTGTGCAGTCATGACGGTCGTCTACAACCTCATGGTCACGGCTCATCTGCTCGGTATGGCGGCGGTGGTCGGCGGGTATGTCGCCTCCCAGCCGCGGGTGTCGGAGCTGATGGTGTGGGGCGCGCGTGTGCAGATCCTCACCGGAGTGATCCTGCTCGGCATGGCCGAGTCGATCCATTCGCTGGGCAAGGACCCCGATATGGCGAAGATGATCACCAAACTCGTGGTGGCGGTGCTGGTTGCGGCCTTCGCCGAAATGGGTCGCGCGGATGCCAAGCGCGGCAAGGAGGTGGCGTGGATGACCCACGCGGCCGGCGGGCTGGCGATCCTGAACGTCTTCATCGCGGCGCTGTGGAAGTGAGCGAGCGCGAAACCGTGAGCGCGACAACCGCATAGCGTCTTCGTGCGTGAAAGGCGATGCCGCACAGGGTGCATGACTGCACCGTGTGCGGCATCGGGCGTTTCCGGGCCGGGCTCAGGGGTGCCGGACGAGTTCGGGCGGGAGTTCGCGGGCGGTGTGGCGGGCCAGGTTCTTGGCGATCTCGGCGGCGACCACCGCGTGCCCGGCCATGGTCAGGTGGATGAGATCGGCCGAGAGCCAGTCCGGGCGCAGTCGCGCGGGGTGGTCCCAGAATTCGGTGAGGAT
This sequence comes from Nocardia sp. NPDC004711, assembly GCF_053601595.1. NCBI lineage: Bacteria > Bacillati > Actinomycetota > Actinomycetes > Mycobacteriales > Nocardiaceae > Nocardia > Nocardia sp. NPDC004711. The sequence continues at coordinate 112,182 of NZ_JBSGCB010000009.1, forward strand.
GGCGTCGTGGCGCTCGGCGACGCGGCGCACGGCGTCGGCGAATCCGGCGAACAGCGGGCGCAGGGGAGCCATGCGCCCGATGAAGGAATCGGCCAGGGTGAACAGCGACAGCCGCGCGCCGGTGACGGCCACCCGGGTGCACAGCTGGTCGAGGGCGGCCTCCACTTCGGGCAGCCGGGCATTGCGCAGGAACAGGTCGTTGCCGCCGCAGGTGACGTGCACCAGGTCCGGGCGGAATGCCTCGAGCGCGGGCAGTTGCCCGGCGGTGACGTCGGCGACGACCGCGCCCGGGACGCCGGTGTTGAGGTAGTCGGCGCTCGGGTGGGCGGCCAGCAGCCAGCGCGCCACGCGGTCGGCCCAGGGCACGGTGTCGTAGCCGGGCCGGGGGTCGCCGGTGCCGGCGGCGGTGGAGTCGCCGATGACGGCGAACCGCCGGAACGGCACGTCGCGCAGGATCGCGGCGGCTGCCGGATCGGACAGGGTGAACGGATCGGTGGCTTCGATATGGGCGGTCATGGCCGGGGCTCCTCGGCTCGGATCGGCAGGGCGGCGAGAACGGCTGCGGCGAAAGCGATTCCGGCGCAGACGGCGAACAGGGTGTGGAAGGCGGTGAGCGGCTGGGCCGGGTGGGCGGCGAACACCGCGGCGAGCATGGCCACCCCGAGCGCGCCGCCGGCTTGGCGGGCGGTGAGGTTCATGCCGACCCCGGCCGCGAACCGGTGCGGCGGCAGCGATCGCGCGGCGGCGGTGCCGAGCACGGTGATGAGCAGGCCGATGCCGCCGCCACCGAGCAGTCCGGCCGGCACCCACGCTGTCCACAGCGCCGGGGTGGCGTCCCAGCTGCCGGTGCTCATGTAGAGGGTGGACGCGGCGAACATGAGGGCGCCGAGCACGCCCAGCCACCGCTGCCACGGCACCGGCGCGCGCCCGGCCGGCACCGCGGTGACCATGGAGGCGATCGCGCCGACGGTCATGGCGGCCGCCGACTGCAGCACCGAGTAGTGCCACATCGTGTCCAGCCACAGCGGTCCGGCCAGCAGCCACGCGAACATGGTCGCGCCGAAGACGAAGGCGACGGCGTTGACCAGCGCGTAGTGGTGGCTGCGCCACAGCCCGACCGCGATGGCGGGGCGCGGATGCGTCCGCGACCGCCACAGTGCGAGGCCCAGCAGTACGAGCCCGCCGAGACCGGTGACGAGGGTTTGCCAAGCGCCCCACCCCCATTGCTGTCCCTGGGTGACCGCGGCCACGACCGCGCCGATGCCGAGTCCGGTGGCGACGGTGCCGATCGGATCGGGCAGCCCCTGCGCGTGCCGCTGATCGCCGCGCGCCAGCCGCAGCCCGGTGGCGATGAGCAGTGCCGCGATCGGCACGTTGATGACGAAGACCGAACGCCAGCCGAACCAGTCGACCAGCGCGCCGCCCACGGCCGGGCCGACGGTGGCGGCGAATCCACCGGCCGCGGTCCAGGCGGCCATGGCGACGCCGATGCGGGCGGGCGGGGTGACGCTCAGGACCAGGCCGAGTCCGGCCGGGATGAGGAAGGCCGCGGTGGCGCCCTGCAGGAAGCGGCCGGCGATGAGCCAGTCCGCTCCCGGCGCGAGCGCGCACAGCAGCGAGGTGAGCGCGAATCCGGCCAGGGCGGTGAGGAACACGCGGCCGCGGCCGAGGACGTCGGCCAGCCGGCCGGCGGGGGTGAGCAGGGCGGCGAAGGCGACAGCGTAACCGCTCACCACCCAGGTCAGGGTGGTGGCGGCGGTGCCGGGGTAGTCGCGGGTGATGGCGGGAAAGGCGATGTTGACCACCGACAGGTCCAGGAAGGACACGAACGCCGCGCCGGAGGCGACGAGCAGGGCGAGGCGGGCCGGGCGGTCGGAGGACGTTGTGGCCGAGGAGGATCGGCCGGCGCGAGCTTCGGTGCTCGGCGGGGAGGTATCGGGTGCTGCGGGCTGACGCTGGCTGATGTCGGTCATGACGGGCTCTCCACGGAAGGGTGTCGGAGCGGGATCAAAACAGTACGCACGATCGTTCGTATTTATGAAAAGTACGACCGATCGTGCGTAAAAGCAACAGTTGGTGCGAAGATGAAGAGGTGGATGAACCGGTGCAGCCTTCCGAGCAGGAGATTTCCGATCAGCGGCGGCTCAAGGGGGCGCGGGCCCGCGCGACCATCGCCCGTCACGCCGCCGATGTGGCCTCGGTCGAGGGATTGACCGGGCTCAGTCTGGGCCGGCTCGCCGGGGATCTGGGGGTCAGCAAGTCGGGGGTGGCGACATTGTTCGGCACCAAGGAGAACCTGCAGCTGGCCGCCGTGCAGTCGGCGCGCGAGGTGTTCATCGAGCACGTCGTCCGTCCCGCCCTGAGCGCGGACCGTGGCATGCCGCGACTGCGGGCGATCATCGACCACTGGTTCGACTACGTGGGTGAGCCGCTGCTACCCGGCGGCTGCTTCCGGGGCGCGAGCGTGCCCGAGTTCGACAGCCGCCCGGGCCCGGTGCGCGACGCCCTGGCGGCCGACCGCGACGACTGGTTCGCGGTGCTGGAGAAGGAGATCGGCCGCGCTCAGGAGCAGGGCTACCTGGCCGGGCTGGACCCGCACGCCGTCGCGTTCCAGTTGGATGCGGTTGTGGCGGCCGCGAATACGGCCGCGCGGATGGGTGACGACACGGCGCTGCCCACCGCGCGCGCGATCATCGACGGCCTGCTCGGGGCCGGCCGCTGACCATCGCCGTGACCGGCGGGAATGCGTAATCCGTTCGCGCCCGGCAATTCTGCATCGACTGCACGTCGGCGCGATCCGGCGGCGATGCGTGGCGTGCGTGAATGCGGTTCGGGCGCAGCCGGTTTCACGTGGAGCAATGCCACCGCGTGTCTGGCGCCCGCGTATCTCACGCCGAGCGCGGTGCGTACATGATGAGCCCGACCCCGGCCAGGCACACCAGTGCGCCGATCACGTCCCAGCGGTCGGGCCGGAAGCCGTCGAGCGCCATGCCCCACAGCAGCGACCCCGCCACGAAGACGCCACCGTAGGCGGCGAGGATGCGCCCGAAGTGGGCGTCGGGCTGCAGGGTGGCGACGAACCCGTAGCAGCCGAGCGCCACCACCCCCGCCCCCAGCCACAGCCAGCCGCGGTGCTCGCGCACTCCCTGCCAGATCAGCCACGCGCCACCGATTTCGGCGACGGCGGCCAGCCCGAAGAGCACGATCGATCGCAAGACGGTCATGGCAGCCCACCCTAGAGTCCGGGGCCGGGGTCCGGTCGGACCGCCCCGTGTGCGGTCCGACCGGTCCGGATCATCGTTGGGCGTCGACGTGGTCGAACAGCTGCTGTCCGAGGTAGCCGCCCGGGCCGGGCACGCCGGGCGGGACGGCGAAGACCGCCGAGCCGACCGGTGTGGTCCATTGGTTGAGGGCGTCGAAGTCGGCCAGTCGCTGCTGCACCGGCAGGTACTGGGCGTCGATGTCGCGCTGGAAGGACGCGAACAGCAGACCCGAGTTGGAGACGTGCCCGGGGGCGGGCGCGTCGTCGTAGTTGTAGCCGCGGCGCAGGAACCGCTCCCCGTCGTGGGCGTGGTGGGCGCGGGCGATGTGGGAGGACGGCGGGATCTTCGGGATGCCGTACTGGTCCACGGCCGCGAAGTCGGGTTCGTCGAATTCCCGGGTGCCCGACAGCGGCGCCCCGTGCTCGACGGTGCGGCCGACGGTGATGGCGCGCCCGTCGGCGTCGAGTTCGTCCCAGGTCTCGAGGTTCATGGCGATGCGCCGCAACACCATCGAGGTGCCCCCGGCCAGCCACGGCCGCACCGATCCGTCGTCCCACACGAGGCGATCGAAATCGGTGGTGCCGGGCGCGATGTTGACCGTGCCGTCCACCGAGCCCATGAGATTGCGCATGGTCCGGCCGCGGGCGGCATTGCGGAACCCGCGCTGCACCCACTTCACCGTGACCAGCGATTTCACATGCTTGGACAGCGCCCGGACCGCGTGCGAGACCGTGGTGGCCTCGTCGGCGCAGAGCTGCAGCAGCAGATCACCCCCGCACCAGGCGGCATCGAGCTTGTCGATGGTGAAGGGCGGCAACGGTTTCAGCCAGTGCGGCCGCTGGTCCTCGAGTCCGGCGACGGTGAACAACCGCGGCCCGAATCCGACGGTGACGGTGAGCCGGGCGGGCCGGGCGGCCAGTTCCGGCTCGGTGTCGGCGAGCGCCGGTCGGCCCTGGGTCAGGCGCGAGGCGTCGTCGGTCCAGATCTTCAACAGCCCGATGATGTCCTCGCGCTGTGCACCCGCCACCAGGTCGAAGGCGACGAAGGCCGCGTGCAGCGGCGGATCCGTCGCGATGCCGGCCTGATGCGGGCCGTGGAACGCGACCGTGTCCAGTCCGGGATCGCGATCGTGGTCGCGGTGGGTGAGTGTGGCCGCACCCCATCCGGCGCCGGCGGAGCCGGCAATTGTCACCGCGGCGCCCGCCACGGCGCCGCCGCCGAGTAGTCGCCGGCGGGACAGGCGGGGGTGCGGTTGCGGCCGGTCAGCCACCGTGGGCGGCGTTGTCGCCGGAGGGCTGGTAGTTCTCCTTGCCGCCCGCGAAGTCACGCACCTGCGCGGTGACGGTGGTGCTGGAGCCGTCGGAGAAGGTGAGCGTGATGGGGGTGTCCGCGCCGGTGCGCAGCGGGGCCTTCAACCCCATGAACATGAGGTGGTCGCCGCCGGGCTCGAGGGTCGCGCTGCCGTGGGCGGGGATGACGATGCCACCGGCCTTGGGCCGCATGGTCTTCTCTCCGGCCGCGTCGGGGACGACCTCGTGGATCTCCACGGTGGCCGAGGCCGGGCTGGTGGCCGCGACCAGGTTGATCGGCTGGTCGGAGGTGTTGGCGAGGGTGCCGAAGGCGGCGGACATGCCGCTGTCGGCGGCCTTGATCCACTGATCGGTCAGGGTGATCCGGTCGGCGGCCTTGCCGGTGGCGTCCGAGGCGGTCTGCGAGGAGGAGCAGGCGACGGGCAGCAGCGCCAGGGTCGCGACGGCGGCGGCCGCGCCGACCCGGCGCGCGAATCCGCCGGTGCGCAGGCGGAAGCTGTGGCAGGAGGGCATCTGGGACATGGGAAATGGACTCCGTGTGTCAGGGGGAAGGGAGGTCACCCCGGACCGGTTCACGGCGACACCCGTTCGGCGCAGGCCTGATTCGGCCACTGCGCCGGGAGGAGGCGTCGCGGATCTATGCCGGAGCGAGGTGTGAGAACGGTGCGCCGGCCCGCGGTGGGCCACGACGCCCGATCCCCGGACTGACGAGCAGGCGACGCGCCTCGGCGCGATCGTCGGCGCGGCACGGGCGCAGGCGCGGCGCGGACGGCCGCAGGATCGAACCCAGCGCGAGGATGAACCGCCGCACGCTGGTGATGGCCCGGCGCATGCCGGCCTCGGCGGCGCGAATCACGAGCGCGCCCACCGGAATTGCGACCAGGTGGGCCAGCAGCATCGACGGCGAGGAGCTGTGATGGTGGTGGCCCGGCGACATCGACAGTGCCGCATGGCCGATGGACTGACCCGCCGCCAGCATGGCCATGGTTCCGGCGATCCCGTAGCGGGGGCGCAGGGTCGCCACCGCGACCCCGATCAGCGTGCACGCGGCGAACAGCAGGGCGAGCGCGGAACCGTCGAGCAGGGTCGCGCCGCCACCCAGTCCGTGCGCGAGAATCGCCACCGCGCCGGAGGATGCGCCGACGGCAGCGCCGCGCAGGCGCGCGGTGTGATCCGTCGTTGAGCGCACCGGGCCATGCTACGACGTCGTGTCGGAGTCGATGCTTCCAGGTGGTATGACCGGCGTCTCCACAGGATCTTCACAATCGATGCGAACCATCTCCACGGCGGTTGCCTAATGTCACCTGCATGGAAACCAGTGCGCGCCGGATCCTCGTCGTCGAGGACGAGCCGACCATCGCGGAATCCCTCGCCGCCCGGCTGCGCGCCGAGGGGTACGCGGTCGACATCGCGCACGACGGGCCCGCGGCCGTGGCGGCCGACGCGGCCGGGGACCCGGATCTGGTGGTGCTGGACGTCATGCTGCCCGGCTTCGACGGGCTCGAGGTCTGCCGCCGCATCCAGGCTCGCCGGCCGGTGCCGGTGCTCATGCTGACCGCCCGCACCGACGAAACCGACATGCTCGTCGGCCTCGGGGTCGGCGCGGACGACTATCTGACGAAACCGTTCTCGATGCGGGTGCTCACCGCGCGCGTGCACGCCCTGCTGCGCCGCGTGGACCGCACCGCCGCCCCGGTCGCCGCCATCGTGGTCGGTGATCTGCGCATCGACACCGATCAGCGCCGGGTGTGGCGCGGCGACGCCGAAACCCAGCTCACCCCACTGGAATTCGAGCTGCTGGTGCACCTGGCCCGCCGGCCGCGGACCGTGCTGGCCCGGGAACGACTACTCAGTGAGGTGTGGGGCTGGGCCGATGCCTCGGGCACCCGCGCCGTCGACAGTCACGTCAAGGCGTTGCGCCGCAAACTCGGCGCGGACCTGATCCGCACCGTGCACGGCGTGGGGTACGCGCTGGAGGCTCGATGAACGGCGGTGGGCGCGGATCGGAGGGGGAGCGGTGAGCGTGCGAGAGTGGTTGCGGGCGGCCGGGAATCGGGCGGCGGGGTGGATGCCGCGGCCGCTGGACCGGGTGCGGTCGATCAAACTGAAGCTGGCGATCCTCATGGTCGGGTCCGGGGCGGTGGCGTTCGGGTTCTTCGCCTCACGCATCGGATGGCTGCCGCCGCGCACCACCATCGCGGCCACACTGCTCGCGCTGCTCTTCTCGCAGGTGCTCGCCCACGGGATGACCCTGCCGCTGCGGGAGATGACGGCGGCCGCCAAACGCATGGCGCAGGGGGACTATTCGCGGCCGGTGCGCGCCACCTCCCGGGACGAGGTGGGTCAGCTGGCGGCGGCGTTCAATCAGATGGCCGCCGATCTGGCCGCCGCCGATCAGCAGCGGCGCGAGTTCATCGCTAATGTGTCGCACGAACTGCGCACCCCCATCACGGCGCTGGGGGCGGTGCTGGAGAACCTGGTCGACGGTGTGGCCGAACCAGATCCGGCGACCCTGCGCACCGCGCTTGCCCAGACCGAGCGGCTGAGCCTGCTGGTGTCGGAGCTGCTGGCGCTGTCGAGCGTCGAGGCCGGTGCGGTGGCGCTGGACCGCGAACCCGTCGCCGTGGAGCCGCTGCTGAAAGAGGTTGTCGCCGAAGCGGAGGTGATGGCGGCCGCGGTCGACCGTCCCGTCCGCTTCACCATCGTCGCCGCTCCCGATCTCACCGTGCACGCCGATCGTGCCCGCCTGCACCAGGTCCTGCTCAACCTGCTCGACAACGCCACCCGCCACGGACCCGCCAGCGGTGAGGTCCGCATCCACGCCCACGCCGACCGCGCGGGCACCGTCATCGATGTCGCCGACGACGGCCCCGGCATCCCGATCGCCGACCGTGCCCGCGTCTTCGAACGCTTCACCCGCGGCGGCCGCGCCACCGGCGGCGGCACCGGCCTCGGCCTGGCCATCGCCCGCTGGATCGTCGACCTGCACGGCGGCACCATCGCCGTCGCCGACCCCGGCTCCCGCATCCGCATCACCCTCCCCGCTTCCTGACCCCACCGCATCCGCAACCCGCAGCGCCCCCGCGCTCCCGGGTCACTCCCGCACACCCATCGGAGGCCTTGCCATGCCCGAAAACCCTTCCGCCGCACCCTCTCCCGACCACCAGCCGCCCGCGACCGCAGCACCTGAACTCACAACGAGTGAACCGCCGACACCTGGTTCGGAACCTCGCGAACCCGAAGAACTCCAACCCGGGCCGGGAAGTACCGGCCCGAGCGCGTCCGAATGGGCAAGGCATGGAGCGCCGCAGCCAGAGCGGGGAGCGCCCGAACCGTGGACAACTGCAGTGGCGACCCCTGATCCGGCGAGCCCTGCTGTGGCGACTCCGTCCAAGGCGAGCGCTGATGGGGCGACCCCTGTGATCGTGCCCCCCGGGCAGTGGTCCGCCCCCGCACTGCCGGCAGTTCCGACCGTTCCCGGCCAGCAGTGGCCCCCGCTCGCCCCGCCGACACAACCGGACGGTTCGTCCACAGTGCGCGCCGGCGTCACGAATTCTGTGCCACCCCAGCCGATTCCGCCTCGCTCGGCGCGGGTGTCCGTGCCGAGCGGTTTGCTGGCCGCTACCGCCGCGGCAGGATGTGCCGGGGCGATCCTGGTGCCCGTCGACCGTCCCGGTGTCGGATGGCTGCTCACGGGCCTGGTGATCACGGGCGCGGTGTACGCGGTCGACCGGTCGGCCCGGCGGACGGTCTCGAGCGAGCACGGCGTTGTCTCGGCGGCGCGGGACGCGGATGCAGCGGTCGCCGCTGCTTCTGGGACTGTGCCCGCTGCGCAGCCCTCTTCCGCGCGGGCCGCGCCTCCCACGTCCGGCACGACTACCCGCCGTCCCGCTGATGTCGGCTCGGTGGCTGCTCCCTCCGTCGGCGGCCGCGGAGGGCCCGAGGACGGTGCCGGGACCGGCAATGCGGGCCAGCTGCGTCCCGGTGGGTCGGGGTGGACGGGCCGGGTGTCGTGGGATCGGATCTGGTGGTCCGGGGTGGCGCTGGCGCTGCTGGGTGTGGGTGTGTTCCGTGCTGCCCCTTGGCTTTTCGTGCTCTGCGTGCTCGGGGCAGCGATGGCCGGGTCGTTGGCGGTGGTGCGGCGGTCGGTGTACGGGCTGTGGTTCGACCTGCCCGCGGTGCCGTTCGCGGGACTGAATTCGCTGCCGTGGCTGTATCGGGCGATGACGGGGGCGCGTGGCCGCTTCGGGAAAGGTTCGCCGCGGGTGTGGTGGTCGGTGGCGGTGGCCGCCGCGCTGCTGGTGATGGTGGTGCCGTTGCTGGCAGGCGCGGACGCGGTGTTCGCCGGTCTGGTGGACGTGCTGCTGCCGCGCATCGATGTGCCTGCGGTGGTGCGGTGGGGTTTCGTGTTCGTGGTGGTCGGGTCGGGGACGGCCGGGGCGCTGTATCTGCTGGCGGGGCCGCCGCCGGTGGCCGACGATGCGGGCCCGGGCCGGGGAATGGATCCGCTGGGTTGGCTGGGGGTGCGCAGATTCTCGCCGATCGAGTGGGGAATTCCGGTGGGCGCGTTGACGATCGTGTTCGCGGCGTTCGTGGGCACGCAGGTGCTGGTGCTGTTCGGCGGCGACGGGTATGTGCAGCGCACGGCCGGGCTGACGTATGCCGAGTACGCGCGCTCCGGATTCTGGCAGCTGTCGATCGTGAGCATGCTGACCCTCGCGGTGATCGGGATGGTGCTACGGCACGCGCTGCAGGACACGGTGATCGAACGCCGCTGGTTGCGGGGCGCGATCACGATGGTGATCGGGTTGTCGCTGGTGATCGTGGCGTCCGCGCTGCATCGCATGTGGACCTATCAGCAGGCATACGGGTTCACGGTGATGCGGCTGCTCGTGGAGGTGTTCGAAGCCTGGATCGCGCTCGTCTGCCTGCTGCTGCTGGCGAGCCTGGTGCGGTTGCGGCGCGGCTGGGTGCCGCGCGCCGCGGTGGGCGCCGCGCTCGCGACATTGCTGGCGCTGGCGGTGGCGAACCCGGAACGGTTCGTCGCCGAACGCAATGTGGAGCGCTGGCAGGCGGGCAAGTCCCTCGACACCGGGTATCTGAGCACCCTGTCGCCGGATGTGCTGCCGGTGGCCGACCGGCTCCCCGATGCCGAGCGCGCGGCCATTGCGGACGTCATTCGCGCACACCTGTCCGGTGATTCGTGGCAGGGCTGGAACTACGCGCGCGCCATCGCCCGCCGGTGATCAGGAGCCGAAGCTGACCGGGGTCCAGGTGCGGCCCGCGTCCTGGGTGGCGAGCATCGTGGTGGCCAGGTGCTTGGACCCGGTCTGAGTCATGATCACGAAACCGGTTGTCTCGGTGACGAAATGGCCCGAGCTCTCGCGCCAGCCCTGGGCGGGTGCGCGGTAGGTGGTCGTCCACGTTGCGCCGCCGTCGGTCGAGGTGAGCAGGTGGTCGTCGAGAGCGGCGACCAGATGGGTCGGGTCGGCGGGGATGAGCGCGGCGGCTGCGGACAGCGTCGGCGACAGCTGCCCGGTCTCGGTGAAGGTGGCGCCGCCGTCGGTCGACGTCATGAGCTGGGTGGTGGTGCCGCCGTCGGAGTACGGGCCGGATCGGCCACACAGTGCGACGAGCCGCTTTTCGGAGAAGGGGTGCCAGGCGGCGGGACCGTTGCCGCCGCAGGGCAGCTTCCACGGTGTCCACGTGCCGTCGACCGATCGGGCACCGTCCGCACCTCGGTTGGTGACGACCATCCAGGCCCGGCTACCGAGAACGGTGACAGCGGCCGAGGGGTCCGGGCCGCCGCTGCCGGGTACCGGGATCTCGGTGGGACCGGTCCACGCATCGCGGGTGAGGGGGCTGGTGAACAGCACGGTCCGTTCACCGGGCTGCACGGTGGCGATGTACACGCTGTCGTCGGAGATCGTGAACGACCAGGCGTCGACGACCGGATCGATGTCGAGATCGATCTCGCGCCAGGTCTTTCCGCCGTCGTGGGTGGCGAACAGCTTGTCGCCGGCCCGGATCCAGCCATTGCGGGCGTCGGCGAACTTCAGCCAGTGGCCCTTGGACCCGGGATCGCGCAGCGGGGCCGGGAGCGGGGCCCGCTGCCACGTCTGCCCGCCGTCGGTGGTGTGCTGCAGTGCCAGGCAGGGCTCGCTCGCGCACGGATAGGTCCGGCCCAGCACCCAGCCTTCGTCGGCGGAGATGAAGGTGATCGAATCGGGTTGGAAGCCGACCGGATCCGGCGCCGCGGCCTCGATGGCGGTCGGCGTCATGGCAGGCCCGGTGGCCGGGGCCGCTGTCGCGGGGGCCGTCGTCGTGTCGGTCGTCGCCGAGTCCGGGCCGCTCTCACCGGTTTGGATGGTGAGCGCCGCGACCACCCCCGCCGCCAGCACCGGTACTCCGACTCCGACGACTCCGGCCAGCACGACCGGATTCCGCAACCCCACCGGCCCGGACTCCCTTCAGCACATCACCGGGGCCTTGTTCCGGGCGGTCACCCGGCGGCCCTGCGGCACAACGGGATCGAGTATGCCCGGTGAGTGCCCGATTTGCCCACCCGGCTCGGGTTTCGCCCAACCGGCTCGAATCGCCGGTGCGCTGGGCGGCCGGCGGGCAGCGAAATCGCCGATGAGCTGGTAGGCGACCGGCGCGTCCGGCCGTGCTGAGCGGATGGCGGCGGGCCGCTACCGGGGACGGCGCGGATGGGTGGCGGCGCGGATGGGTGGCGGGCCGGACCGCGCAGCCGGTTCAGCTGTGCAGCCGGCCCAGCAGCTCCAGGGCGGCGTCGAGCATGCCGTCGAGGGAGTCGGCGACATAGAGCAGATCGATGAAGAAGTCGTCGAATCCGGTATCGGCGGCCACCTTCTCGATGGTGGCGGCGACCCGTTCGAGGTCGGTGCCCGCGGCGACGTTCACCCGCAGCACGGTGCCGATGTCCTTCGGATCGCGGCCCGCGGCGACCGCGGCGTCGTCGATCACGCCGCGCAGCTTCAACAGCTGCTGACCCCAGGCGGGCGGGCCCGGCACCGGCACCACGGGCAGCCAGCCGTCGGCGCGGCGGCCGATGCGGGCCAGACCGGCCGGGCTGAACGCGCCCAGATAGATCGGCGGCCGCGGCCGCTGCACCGGCTTGAGCTCACTGCGATGCTCGGGCACCGACACGTAGCGGCCGCGATACCCGGCGGGGTCGGTGGTCCAGATGGCTTCCAGCGCATCGAGGGTCTCGTCCAGCCGGGCGCCGCGATGGGCGAAGGGGACCTCGGCGGCCGCGTACTCCTCCGGCGACCACCCGATGCCGAAGCCGGGAATCAGCCGGCCGTTGCTGACCACGTCGATCGTGGTGAGCGCGCGGGCCAGCTGCGCGGGCCGATGCAGCGGCGCGATCAGCACATTCGCGCCGAGGGCGACCCGCTCGGTCACCGCGGCCGCGATCCCGAGCAGCAACAGCGGGTCCAGCACCGAGTTGAACTCGTCGGGAATGGTGTCCTTGCCGGCGTAACCGATCGTCGGATTGGTGGCGGCGATGAGCCGCTCACCCACCCAGAGACTGTCGGCCCCCGCCTGCTCCAGCGCGGTCGCGTAATACGCCACCCGCGCGCCCTCGCGGGCCTGAGAACCATGCTGAGGAAGAGCGAACCCGATTTTCACCCTTCCGGTGATACCAGACACGCGATCACGCCAGGCCCGGGGGATCGCGGACAGGATGGACGGGTGGGAGAACACAAGGACCGCATGCTCGCCGGAGAGCCGTACCGCGACAACGACCCCGAACTGGTCGCCGAACGTCTGCGCTGCCAGGGGTTGCTCGACCGGTTCAACGCCACCCATGCCGGTCAGGACATCGAGCGTCGCAGCATCCTCGACGAGCTGCTCGGCGAGATCGGGGAGGGGTCCTGGATCATGCCGCGCTTCCAATGCGACTACGGGCAGCTGATCCGGTTGGGCCGCAACAGTTTCCTCAACTACGACGCCATCGTCATGGATTGTGCGCCGGTCACCATCGGCGACGACGTCTCGATCGGCCCGCGCGCCCAGCTGCTCACCGCCCTGCACCCGATAGACGATCACGCGCTGCGCCGCGACCGCTGGGAGACGGCCGCGCCCATCACCATCGGCGACAATGTGTGGCTCGGCGGCGGGGTCATCGTCTGCCCGGGCGTGAACATCGGCGCGAACACGGTGGTCGGGGCGGGCAGCGTCGTCACCCGCGAGCTGCCCGAAAAGGTGTTCGCCGCAGGCAATCCCGCGCGGGTGATCAGGCCGCTGTGACCGATACCGGCAACATGAAAACGGATCGGTGTGACTTCCGGCCGCGGAAGCTGGTTCGGCGCGACCTCAGCCGGGCAGGCCCGCCAGTTCGGCGCACAACCGGTGCAGGCGGGTGGCGGCCGCGTCGTCCTGGGCGGTGGGGGAGGGCGCCTTGACACGGTTGCGCTCGAAGTAGCAGCCGGACACGGAGGAGACGTCGGGGTCGGTCGCCAGGTAGGTGAGGGTCCGCGCGGCGGTGCCGGCGTCGGTCATGAACAGGCGTTTGCCGAGCGCCAGCGCGGGCCGGGCGAACCAGGGTGCGGCGTCCCAGATACCGGTGGCGACCAGCCCCGGGTGGAAGGCGTTGGCGGTCACCCGGGTTCCGTCCAGCTGCCGGGCCAGGTCGCGCGCGTACAGAATGTTGGCGAGTTTGGCGCGGCCGTAGGCGGTGGCGCCGCTGTAGCCGTGCCGCAGTTGCAGGTCCTCGAAGTCGAGGGCATTGCCGTAGTGCATGACCGACGAGGTGAACAGGATCCGCGCCGGGGCACTGTGGCGCACCAGATCCAGCAGCAGTTCGGTGAGCAGGAATCCGGCGAGATGGTTCACCGCGAAGGTGGCCTCCAGACCGTCCCCGGTTTCGGTGCGCGACATGTGGAATGCGCCCGCATTGTTGGCCAGCACGTCGAGCCGGTCGTATCGAGCGGCGACGGTTGCGGCGAGCTGCCGCACCTCGGCCAGGGAGGAGAGGTCGCATTCGATCGCATCGACCGGCGCGGTCGCGGTTGAACGCACCAATTCGACAGCGGCACCGAGCTTTCCGGGATTGCGGCCGACCAGGATGACACGGTGCCCGGCCGCCGCGAGCTGCCCCGCCGCCGCCAACCCGATGCCCGACGTGGCCCCCGTGATCAGCATGGTCTTCATGCCCGGCCAGCCTGCCACACCCCGGGCGCACTGTCGCGGTACGCCGAACCGCGTATCCGGCGCCGAACCGCCGTCCGACTTCGCCGTTCGCGCGCTTCGAGCCCGGGCCGCCGCGGGCGCGGGCCGGTCAGACGGCCGCGGGAATCTCGCTCAGGCTCAGATAGATTCGCTTGCCCTCCGCGCGCGCCTGCGCCACCATCCGATCGGCGCCCTCGGACGGACCGCCGATGCGCAGCACCGCGTCACAGCGGGAGAGCAGCTGCTCGGCGACGGGATGGAAGATCTCGTCGTAGAGCGGGTCGCCCGGGCGCGTACTGCCGGCGGTCTCGAGCAGTGGCAGCGCCAGCGCCTCACCGGTGACCGCGAGATGCCCGGCGCGGAAGAGGATCAGGGCCGTCTCGTTCATGGCGCGCACATTCGCGGCCAGCTTGACCGGATCGTCACCGGTCCCCGAGCGGTACGGGCCCGCGACCAGGATCATCTGAGAATTCGACACGGTAGCTCCTTCGATCATCGGTTCATACGCCAATTCGGTTCACGCCGTATGGAGAACGACGCCCGCCTCACGCAGGGCATCGAGGGTCCGCGGGCCGGCCGGGTGGATCGCCGGGTCGGATGCGGAGCGGTCGGTGACGAACTCGTGCGCCGCGCCCAGCGCGGCCACCTGGCTGAAGGCCCGCACCCCGAGCTTGGTCGCATCCGCCACCACCAGCACCCGCGCCGACTGCGCGATCCCGGCCTGCTTGACCGCGGCATCGTCGAGACAGAACTCCGACCAGCCGTACTCGGCGTGCACCCCGCCGATCGACATCACGAACACGTCGAACGCGAGTGACCCCACCGCCCGCAAAGCCAAAGGTCCGACCAGGGATTGCTCACCGAGCCGGGAACGACCACCCGCCACCAGCAACTCGATCCCGGGACGGTCGGCCAGGCACACCGCGGTCTGCAGACTCAGCGCGGTCACCGTCAACGGACCGCGCTCGGCCAGCGCCCGGGCCACATGCACGGTCGTGGTGCCCGCGTCCAGCAGTACCCGCGACCCGGGGGCGATGAGGGCCGCGACGGCCGCGCCCAGCCGATCCTTGGTCGCGGCCGACCAGCCCGCGCGATCGGCGAACCCGCCCGCCTCGGTCCGCGCCCGGGTCGCCACCGCCCCGCCGTGCACCCGCCGCACCAGGCCGCGCTGCTCGAGCGCATCGAGGTCGCGGCGCACGGTCATCTCCGAAACACCCAGGCGCTGCGCCAATTCCGCCACCGCGGCCCGCTCCGCGCCCTGCACCAGGCGCAGCGTCACATCCAACCGTTCACCGGCATCCACCCCACATTTCTAACAGATACGTGTTCGAATAAACAGAGTAAGGTTCGTATTGCCCGAGGCTGCGCGCTTACCTCCCGAGTAATGGCCTGTGGTGGTTGATCATTCGTACGATCGGCACATGGCGACTCACACGGCAGGCGACCTCCTGCGGCACTGGCGCACCACCCGGCGACTCAGCCAGCTCGAACTCGCCGGCCGCGCCGAAACCTCCACCCGCCACCTCAGCTTCATCGAAACCGGTCGCGCCACCCCCAGCCGCCAGATGCTGCTGCACCTGTCCGACGAACTCGACATCCCCCTGCGGGAACGCAACCGCATGCTCCTGGCCGCCGGATACGCACCCGTCTACGCCGAACCCGAACTCGATACCCCCGCCATGCAATCGGTCCGCGACGCCCTCCGCCGCATCCTCACCGGCCTCGAACCCCACCCCGCCCTCGCCATCGACGCGAACTGGACCATGGTCGACGCCAACGCCGGCATCGGACTGTTCCTCGACGGCATCGACCCCGCCCTGCTGGCGCCGCCCGTCAACGCCCTGCGCCTGACCCTGCACCCCGACGGTTTCGCCCCCCGCATCATCAACCTTGCCGAATGGCGTGGCCACCTCTTCGAACGCCTGCAACGCCAGATCGAAGTGACCGGATCACCCGAACTCAGCGCGCTGCTCGGCGAATTGCGCGCCTACCCCGGCGGCGAGGAATCACCCGGCCTGCCCGAGCCCGAGCAGGCCGTCGTCCCCCTGCGCGTGCGCCTCGACGGCCACGAGCTCGCCTTCCTCAGCGTCACCACGGTTTTCGGCACACCCATGAACGTCACCGTCGCCGAACTCGCCATCGAAGCCTTCCTCCCCGCCGACGCCGCCACCGCCGCACACCTCCGCGACCGCCTCACCGTCCCGGGAACCTGACCCCGCAACCCGATCCGACTAGTCGGTCCGCGCGGGCCGGTCCATACCCCACAATGAGATCCCATGGACGTGCCCGCGCACCTCACCCACCTCACCGGCACACCCATCACCCGCATAGACCACCTCGGCCACAGCCACGCCTGGACCCTCCACCGCGCCCACACCGCCGACGGCCGCACCCTCTTCGTCAAAGCCGTCCAGAACGGCACCCCCTCCGCCGTCCTCACCGCCGAAGCCGCCGGCCTCCGCTGGCTGGCCACCGGCCACCCCACCCTCATCCCACCCGTCGTCGCCGCCGACCCCCACATGCTCGTCCTGCCCTGGCAGCCACCCGAACCCGCCACCCCCACCGCCGCCGAACACCTCGGCCACAACCTCGCCACCCTCCACACCGCCACCCCGCACACCTACGGCGCCCCCTGGGACGGATACATCGCCACCCTCCCCCTGAACAACACCCTCACCACCGGCGACTGGAGCCCCTGGTACGCCGAATACCGCCTGGCCCCTTACGTTTCCGCGGCCGCCCCCGAACTCGGCCGCGCCGGCACCCGCCTCCTCGACCGCGTCATCGACCGCATCGACCACCTCGCCGGCCCACCCGAACCCCCCGCCCGCATCCACGGCGACCTCTGGTCGGGCAACATCTTGTGGTCGGGCGGCCGTGCCGTCCTCATCGACCCGGCCGCGCACGGCGGGCACCGGGAGACGGACCTGGCCATGCTCGCCTTGTTCGGTGCACCCCACCTCGACCGTATCCTGGCCGCCTACCAGGAAGTCACTCCCTTGAGTTCAGGCTGGCGGCAACGGATCCCACTCCATCAATTGCACCCGCTGCTGGTGCATGTGGTGCTGTTCGGTGAGTCGTATCGCGGGATGCTGCTGGCCGCAGCGACCTCGGCGCTGGCGGGGTAGCTGTGCGCCTGTGTTGGGGGATGGGGTCCGGGTACAGGCGGTGGGAGTCCGGCGGTGACGCAGTAGTGGCCCCGGGCATAACGAAAGGGGTTGTCGTAGTGGCGTAGTGGCCGAGAAGCGAAGTCATTCGGCTGCGAATTCTATCCAGGGGGGCCGAGGACCTGGCGGCAATCGACATGACGATCGCGCCCTCGACCGCCGCAAACGTGGTGGTAGCCAGAGCAAGTGCGTCTTCCGGAGCGACACGGTGTGCGACGAGTGCGTGGGCGAGCGTTTGTTCCCAGCGGCCGAATACGTCGGCGGCACTGTCGGCGGCCGTGGGTGTTTCGCAGCGTGCGAGCGCCGCTGCCGCGATCGGGCATCCGGCACCGAAGTCATTGTCGACAAGTCGCTGATCCAATGCTCGATGATCTGGTCGATCATCTGGTGCGGTTCCGATTCTGTCGCCAGCTTCTCGAGGTACGCATATGTTTGCTCACCCGCCCTGCGGGTGGCGAGATCGATCAATTCCGCCTTGCCGCAGGGGAACTGGATGTACAACGATCGGCGCGATGCCCGACTGTGTTCGAGAATCTCCGAGATCGAGGTTCCGATTACGCCTTTGCGCTGCATCAGCGAGATAGTGCTGTCCAGCAGCCTGTTTCGCACTCTCATGGGGTTCCCTTCCCGTGTGGTGTTCGTTCGCGTGCGACAGGTCGGGAACTGCGGTGGCGGTGGGCATCGCGATTGTCCCCGCGATGCCCACCGCCGTAGCCCGGAGTTCTAGATGCATTCGGAAACTGGCTGCCGGGCAGGCGCTTCGGCTTCATCGCTGTTGTCCTGCCAGCTTTCGTGCAGGTCGCGGTTGCGGGTGAAGACGAAACCGATGACCGCTGCGATGCCGAGCAGGACGGCGCCGACCGTCATCATGTTGTTGAGCCCATCGACCACCGCGGTGTGGGCTGCCGATACCGCTCGCGCACCGAGGCCGTTGGGCAATGATGAAAGCGCCGACGACCCGGCCGCCGCCGCGGCCTTCCCCTGATCATGGGCGGCGCTACCGATCTGCTGGCCGATGTCGGAGGCGGCGAAGTGGCTCGCGACGCGGGCTTCGAAGAAGGAGCCGAAGACGGCGATGCCGAGGGCTACGCCTATCTGCTGGAAGGTTTCGCTGACACCGTTGGACATTCCGGCCCGAGCGGGTTCGACAACGTTGATTGCCATCGCCGCGCGGGTGGGGTTGAAGATGCCCATTCCGACGCCGAGGAGCAGGAAGTTGACGAGCAGGGCCGTCCACGAGCTGTCCGATTTCAGGAGCAGTGGCACCGAGATCATGCCGGCGCCGACCGCCAGGGATCCGATGCCGAGCAGCCATCGTGGCGAGACCTTGGCCGTGAGCGAACCCGCGACGCCACCGATCACCATCATGACGGCCGACATCGGCAACAGTCGCAGGCCGGTGGCCATCGGCGAGTGCCCCAGCTCGATCTGCACGAACGACATCAACAGGAAGATCGCGGCCAGCGACGAACCCATGAGCAGCACGGTCACTGCCGCCAGACTGTCGAAACTCACGATCCGGAACAGGGACAGATCCAGCAGGGCACGGGGTCCGAGGCTCCGTTCGATCCCGACGAATACGATCAGCAGGACCGCCGATGCGATGAAGAGACTCACGATCAGAGCGCTGCTCCAACCCTCGGTATTGCCGCGCAGGATCGCGAAGACCAGCATCGCCATCGCTGCGGAGAAGGTCACCAAGCCTGCCCAGTCGTTCGGATGGGGGGTACGGTCACCGCGATCGGGAATTCGCAGCATTCCGGCGACGACCGCGAAGATGCCCAGGGGTACGTTCACCAGGAAGATCCACCGCCAGTCGAGGTACTGGGTGAGGACGCCGCCGACCACGGGACCACCGGCGATGGCCACGCCGTATCCGCCGGCGAAGATACCGAGGGCCTGGGCGCGTTCCTTACCGCTGAATTCCTGGGCGATGAGAGCGGGGCCGATCGCGAACAGCGCCGCGGCGCCGATGCCTTGTATGCCGCGCGAGAGATTCAAACCCCAGCTGTCCCAAGCCAATCCGCAGGCGAGCGAGGCTGCCGAGAACAGTCCGAACCCCAGCAGGAACATCAGCTTGCGGCCGTAGCGGTCGGCCAGTGAACCGGCCGTGAGCAGGAAGACACCGAGCGTGAGCGAGTACGCGTCCAACACCCATTGCAGGTCGGGCAGATTGGTGATCTCGAAGTCGGTTCGCACGCTGGGTAGCGCCACATTGACCGAGGTCAGATCGATCATGAGCATCGACGTCGCCAGGGTGACGATGCCGAGCGTCCACCAGCGGGCGCTGGCGGGTGGAGTCACCGAGGGGATTGGGCTCGGTTTGCCTACATCATGGACTGACATTGTCGTTCACTCTCCGAAGCCGCGTGTCAGTTACGATTTGTTACAGAGGCCATGATCTGTGACCTCCAGCTGCAGCGGAAGAAGGCACTTTCATGTCACAGAGGAACACCGAGGTATCCATGCCCTACGACCTCGAGGACGAATGTCCCTTCCAGGAGGTTCTGGAACGCGTCGCGAGCAAATGGGTCGTGCAGGTCATTCTCGCCAGTACGGAAGGTCCCGTGCGATTCACCGAACTGGAGAGTTCCATCGACGGGATCAGCAGGCGAATGCTCACTCTCACGTTGCGTCGGCTCGAACGCGACGGGCTCATCGAGCGCACCGTATACCCGTGTGTCCCACCGAGGGTCGAGTACATCGCGACAGAGCCCGCTCGCGAACTCGAGGAGGCCTTCCAGGCTCTCGCCGACTGGGCGCTCCGGCACCGCCCCACGATCGCCGCTGCTCGCCGCGCATACGACAACAGGTCCGTCGAGGCGGTCGGGGCGCAATAGGCATCGTCTCGGTGGATCAACGTAGCCGTCGAGGAGCAGTCGTGGGCTAGCGTCGGGGAGTGGAGCTGCAGCGGATTCATCATGTCGCGATCATTGCGTCGGACTATGAGAAGTCGAAGGCGTTTTATACCGAGGTTCTCGGGTTGCGGGTGATTGCGGAGAACTATCGGGCCGAAAGGTGTTCGTACAAGCTGGATCTCGTGTTGCCCGATGGCGGGCAGGTGGAGTTGTTCTCGTTTCCGGAGCCGCCGGCGCGGCCCTCCAGGCCCGAGGCTGCCGGGTTGCGGCATCTGGCGTTCTCGGTGGCGGATGTGGGGGAGGCGGTGGCTGAGCTGCGGGATAGGGGAGTGGCAGTGGAGGAGGTGCGGGTCGATGAGTACACGGGGAAGCGGTTCGTGTTCTTCGCCGATCCGGATGGTCTGCCGCTGGAGCTGTACGAAGCCTGAGGTCAGGGCCTCCGTCGGAGGCTTTCCCAATTGAACATCAAGAAATGGAAATATGCGCATCAACGCATGTTGCTCTATTTTGAACAGACTCCGGCACTCACGACCGCGCACACCTGCCTGACCACACCCATCACCACCCAACCTCGAAGAGGGGAGCGGCTATTCGATGCCGCTCGGTCGCTGGGTTGGGGGCTCCCATACGATGGTCGGTATGACCAAAGTGCTCCTGAAGACCTCCGCCGGGGACATCACCCTGGAACTGGATGAGGCCAAGGCACCCAAGACCGTCGCCAACTTCGTCGACTACGTCAAGGCGGGCCACTACGCGGACACCGTCTTCCACCGGGTGATCCCGAACTTCATGATCCAGGGCGGCGGCCTGACCGCCGACATGCAGCAGAAGGCTGCCAAGCAGACTGTCGAGAACGAGGCCGCCAACGGCCTCAAGAACGACAAGTACACCGTCGCCATGGCGCGCACCTCGGCCCCGCACTCGGCCAGCGCGCAGTTCTTCATCAACACCAGCAACAACGCCTTCCTGAACTACCCGGGCCAGGACGGCTTCGGCTACGCGGTGTTCGGCAAGGTCGTCGACGGCACGGCCGTCGTGGACGCCATCGAGGGTGTGCGCACCGGCAACAAGGCCGGCCACCAGGATGTGCCGGTCGAGCCGATCACCATCCTGTCCGTCGAACTGGTCTGATCAGTCCCTGCGGCAACTGAACAAACGGCCCGGAACCGAATGGTTCCGGGCCGTTGTCGTTGGCGCGTACTGGGTTTCGGGTCAGGCGTCGAGGACGCGGGCCTCGCGTTTGACGACGGGCGGGAGCACGGACCAGGGGAAGTTGATCCACTTGTCGGTGCGTTTCCACACGTATTCGCAGTCGACCTCGGAGTGCGGCTTCTGGTAGATGACCGCGCAGCGCACCTCGGCGACGTGATGGGAGCAGAAGTCGCGCACGAGTTTGAGGGTCTTGCCGGTGTCGGCGACGTCGTCGGCGACCAGGACGGTCGCGCCGGTGAGATCGACGGCGCTGGGGACGGGCGGCAACATGACCGGCATGTCGAGGCGCTGGTCGACGCCGGTGTAGAACTCCACGTTCATGACGTGGAGGTTCTTGACGTCCAGGGCGTAGCCGAGGGCGCCGGCGACGAAGAGCCCGCCGCGCGCGATCGACAGGATGAGGTCGGGTTCGAAGCCGTCGTCGGCGATGGCCTGGGATAGTTCGCGGCTGGCGTCCCCGAACAGGTCCCAGCTCAGTTCCTCGCGATCGCTCATGCCCGACTCCGTTCTGCCCGTTGCGGTGGTCTTCGGATCATACGAGCCGGGTTGCCGGTCGTTGCCCGGTCCGGCGACTCGTTCGGCTCACGGAT
This sequence comes from Nocardia sp. NPDC004711, assembly GCF_053601595.1. NCBI lineage: Bacteria > Bacillati > Actinomycetota > Actinomycetes > Mycobacteriales > Nocardiaceae > Nocardia > Nocardia sp. NPDC004711. Next base: position 133,780 of record NZ_JBSGCB010000009.1, read on the forward strand.
GGTGGGTGAGGGTGTACCAGAGCAGAGCGAGGGTGCCGAGGGCGAAGAGGGGGACCAGCACCATGGTCTCGATCTTGTTGCCGGTGCGGTCGATGATCGGGATACGCGTGCGGATCTTGAGCGGCCACAGCAGCCGGCAGCCGCGATCGGTGAGGCAGTCGCCGACGAGGTGGGCGAGGGCGCCGAGTCCGACGGAGAAGGGCAGCCAGGCGGGTTTGTCGCTGATCCAGTGGTCGATGGCGAAGGTGCCGCAGACGGCGAGGATGACGACGGTGCCCCAGGACTTGAGTCCGTCGCCGGTGGGTGCGAGACCGAGCGCCTTGACGGCGAGGGCGAGCAGGAAGAACACCAGCGAGAGCGTGAAGTAGCGGCCGAGCAGGTGTTCACCGGCCCAGGTGCCGTAGGTGACGGCGGCGACGAAGGCGAAGGAGTGGGTGCCGTGGCGGTGCCCGCCGGAGATCCACGAGATGAACTTGCACGCGTAGTGCGAGATCGGCCCCAGTACATGGGAAATGGTGCCGGAGGGGTGATCGGCGTCGGGCAGCAGCGCGGCGCCCGCGGTGAGGAAGGTGCCCATCACCAGATCGACGGAGCCGATGGCCCCGGATTGCACTGCGGGATAGGTCAAGACGGTGAACGGTAGCGCCGCGGCCGCCGCCGACCAGGCGAGCGCGCCGCTGGTCGCATGTGAATGTCCTAGCACCGCTTGAAGGTTAGCGGATGTAACCGACAGGTCTTTCCGGCTGCGTGATGCGGCGAGGGACCTTGCCGGGCAGCGGATTCCGGTCGGGCGAGGCAAATATGTTTCAGGACAGTCGGTTTGGTGTGGGGAGTGCGCTCCCGGTCACATTCGGGTGGCCCGTGTGCGGCCGGTCGGCGTCCTGAAATAGTCTCGGATCGATTGCGCTTTCCGCTCAGAGAGGAACGGACATGTCGGTAGCGTCCGCGGTGAAGGATCAGATCCAGACGATCGGTGGGGGATTCATGTTCTCCCGGGAAGCCCGAGCCTTCGCCGACAGCACCGGTGTCCCCGGCTTCATGCCCGGCTACACCCGCGGCCGTGCCGGCGTCCTGGGTGATGTGGATGCCGATGTGGTGACCGCGGCCTTCGGTTTCTTCCGTCCCGAGGCGATCCGGGAGGCGTGGGAGGCCACGGCCTCGATGCCGGCCGCGGCAGCGGCCCAGGGATATCTGGCGGCGTGCCAGAACTTCGGCCGCCGGAAGCTGGCCTCGTTCGAGGACTCCGGGCGCCTGGCCGAGCTGCTACAGCGGGTGGTGGCGGCCGCGAATCCGGTGGGCGCGCCGCTGTTCGCGGGCTGGCGTGCCCTGCCGCAGGCCGAGGACGCGCCGGGCCTGGTGCTGCAGTTGATCCACGTACTGCGGGAATTGCGTGGCGGCCTGCACTTGATCGGCGTGCTGGGTAGTGGGCTGACCCCGTTGCAGGCGGTGCTGATCGCGGGCTCCCCGCTGAAGCCGGGTCCGGATCAGGCCCGCAATTTCGGCTGGCCGGAGCCGTTCGACGAGATCAACGCGGAGCTGAAGGGCCGCTGGATGCAGGCGGAGTCGATCACCGAGGATCTGATCGCGCCCGCGTTCGCGGCCCTCGATGACAAGGAGGGCGAGGAGCTGGTGACGCTGCTGAACGCCTGCCAGCTGGCGGTGTTCGGGGACCGCTGACCCGCTGTCCGGGTGGGCCGGTGAGCCCACCCGGGAATCCTGTTCAGCGGTGCAGGAATTCGAGGGTGACGCGTTCGAAGGCCTCCTTGGCCTCGTACATGACCCAGTGCCCGCACTTGGGGAACACGTGCAGTTCGGCGTCGGGGATCTGCCGCAGCGGGATGAGCGCCATGTCGGTGGGGCATTGGCGGTCGTCGGCGCCCCAGGTCATGAGCACCGGGCTCTTGATCTTGTGCAGCATGGACCAGTAGGGCGGGGTGGGGGAGTTCTCCAGGAATTGCTGTTGCAGCGCAAGTGCTTCGGACCCGTACATGGCCTTGAGGCTGGCCTGCGCGGCGGGTTCGGTGGCCGCGGTCCAGCGTTCCTCGATGAGGCTGTCGGTGATCATCTTGGGGTCGTAGATCATGCAGCGCAGCCAGCGCTCCAGGCCCTCGCGACTGGGTTGGTCGGCGAATTCCGACAGCAGCCGGGTGCCTTCGCTGGGGTTGGCGGCGAGCAGGCTGTGGCCGACACCGCCGATGGCGACGATCTTCTCGGCCCGCTGCGGGTGGTGCATGGCGACATTCACCGCGACGACGCCACCCATGGAGTTGCCGATCATGGCGGCGGAGTCGATGTTCAATGCGTCCATGAACCGGACGACGGAGTCGACGGCGGTCAGGACCGGGTGCCCGGGGACCGGGTCGCTGACGCCGAAGCCCGGGAATTCCAGGACGTAGCAGTGGAAATGGTCGGCGTAGAAGCCGAGGTTGCCGCGGAAGTTGCGCCAGCCGTTGACGCCGATTCCGGAGCCGTGCAGCAGAATCAGAGGAGGACCGTCGCCGGCCTCGTGGTAGCGCAGGACGCCTTTGTCGGTGGTGATCTCGCGTCGGGTGTTCTCGTAGGTGACATCCACGCCACTCACAGTAGAACAGGTTGCAGTTTGGAGGCCGATGGCCGAGTTCGGAATCCCGGTGGGCGAGGTGACCGTCGCCGACGGAGGCGTGGCGACCGCACTCGAAGCGCGCGGACACGATCTGTCCGACGCGTTGTGGTCGGCGCGACTGCTCGTCGACGCGCCCGACGAGATCCGAGCCGTGCACACCGCGTTCTTCCGGGCGGGCGCGGTCATCGCGACCACCGCGAGCTATCAGGCCTCGTTCGAGGGATTCGCGGCGCGTGGAATCGATCGCGACCAGACCGCCCGATTGCTGCGGCGCAGTGTCGCGCTCGCGCGTGCGGCACGAGACGAGATCGACGACGGACGTGAGCGCTGGATCGCCGCCTCGATCGGCCCCTACGGTGCGGCCCTGGCCGACGGTTCCGAATACCGCGGCCGCTACGGGCTTTCCCTGACCGAGCTGAAGCGCTGGCACCTGCCGCGGCTGGAAGTGCTCGCCGAGGCCGGGGCGGATGTGCTTGCGCTGGAGACGATTCCGGACATCGACGAGGCGGAGGCGCTGGCCGGCCTGCTCGACGGGAGTGGCGTGCCCGCCTGGCTCAGCTACACCATCGACGGCGGCCTGACCCGGGCCGGGCAGCCGTTGCGGGAGGCGTTCGCGATCGCCGCCGCGGTTCCGGAGATCGTTGCCGTGGGGGTGAACTGCTGTGCGCCGGACGATGTCGCGGCGGCGATCGCCCTGGCCCGGGAGGTGACGGGGAAACCGGTGATCGTCTACCCGAACAGCGGGGAGAAGTGGGACGCCGGGCAACGGTGCTGGACGGGGGAGGCGCGGTTCCCGGCCGGGCTGGCGGAAGAGTGGGCGGGGCTGGGTGCGGCCATCGTCGGTGGCTGCTGCCGGGTGCTGCCCGCCGATATCGAGCGGCTCGCCGCGGTCGTCGCCGCAGGCTAGGCGACAGACGCCCTGGTCTGCCCAATGATGAATGTTCGCATGCAGACATGTGCATGTACAAACATTTTTTGACGTAGCGAACAAACACAAAAGCGGCCAGGACAGGACGGTGCCGGCTCCCGGCGTATTCGCAGCATCCAGGACCCTGCTTCACAGCGCTCTCACAGTGCCGGTTCGCATGCTGAGGTTCGAGCCCATACCGGGAGCGCCGCGCCCCCGGGTGATCCGAGCGAACAGGAATCAGCATGCCGTCACATCCGAGTCTGCGGGCCGGGCGCACCGCGACCGCGACCCTGCTCGCGGTGACCGCGGCGGGCACGCTCACCGCGACCGCGCTGGCCTACGTCGACAACCACGGCAGTCCTCAGAGCGGCGGCAGCACAACCCAATCCGCCACCCCCGACGCCACCGCGGCCTCCGACGGCACCCCGGCGAATGTCACCACCGACCCCACCCCGGCGTTGCGCTCGGGTACCGGTCGCGTCCACGCCCGATCGAGCGGCTCGTGATCGCCGCCCCCGACCGCACGGCCTCGACCGAATGGCCGGTGTGGAGCACCACCGCGCGCGTGGTCGTCACCGACCCGGCGGCACTGCGCCCGGCCCGCACCCTGATCCGCGCCCACCTCGCCGAGGTCGACGCCGCCTGCAGCCGGTTCCGCGCGGACTCCGAGATCAGCCGCCTGGCGCGGACCGCCGGGCAACCGGTGCGCGTCAGCGCACTGCTCGCCGGACATCTGTATGCCGCCCTCGCGGCCGCCCGCGACACCGGCGGTGATCTCGACCCCACGATCGGTACCTCGCTCATTGCCCTGGGTTACGACCGTGACTTCACGTTGCTGCTCCCGGGCTCGGCTGCCCGGCCGGCCGAGGACCACCCGGATGCGGTAGCTCGGAAGTCCGACTCGCGCACCGGGATCCGTGGCCTCGAGGGCGCGGAACGGGTCACCAAGGGTGAGACCGGAGTCGATCGCCGCGGTGACGTCGGAGTCGGCGGCCGCGGCCAAGGGCCTGCCGGGCTGCGGGTACCCGTGGCGCTCACGGTGCGCCCGGACTGGACGCATGTCAGGCTGGATGGCGATCTGCTGAGTGTGCCTGCCGGGGTGCTGCTCGATCTGGGCGCGACGGCGAAAGCACTTGCCGCCGACCATTGCGCGCAGGTGGTCGCCGATCGGCTCGGCTGTGGTGTGCTGGTGAGCCTGGGTGGTGACATCGCCACCGCGGGCCCCGCACCGGCGAGCGGCTGGCAGGTGCTGGTCGAGGATCGCCCCGGTGAACCTCGTTCCCGCATAACCCTTCCCGCGGGCGCGGCACTGGCCACTTCGAGCACGCTGCGCCGCCGCTGGTGGCGGGGCGGCACTCTGGTGCACCACATCGTCGACCCGCGCACCGGCCTCGCCGCGGATCCGGTGTGGCGGACGGTATCGGTCGCCGCCGGATCCTGCCTGGCTGCCAACACCGCCGCCACGGCGGCCGTCATTCGTGGCCGTGACGCGCTGACGGGTTTGCGCGGCAAGGGTTTTCCGTCGCGGCTGGTGAGTCGCGACGGTGAGGTCATCACCTTGTGTGGATGGCCGCAGGCCGCGTCCGGTGACGACGAGCCCGGAACTCGGGAGAACGGAACCGAATCATGAACCGACTGACCCGAATCGTGAACCGGCCGGCGCGGGCATCCCGGGGAGGTGAATGCTGATGGGGCAGGCGGGGTTCGACGAGGCATTGTGGGCGTTCGGGCGGGGGACGGGCGTCACGGCGCTGGTGGTGCTGACAGTGGCGGTGGTGGCCGGGGTGGTCGCGCGGTCGGGGCGGGTCGTCGTGCTGCCGCGGGCGGGGATGGCGGTGTTTCATCGGGGCGCGGCGTTGACCGCGGTCGGATTGGTGTCCGTGCACGTGGTGAGTCTGCTGGCCGATCCGTGGGCGCAGTTGCGGCTGGTGGATGTGGTGGTGCCGTTCGGCGGGGTGTATCGGCCGGTGTGGGTGGGGTTCGGCACGGTGGCGGTGGATCTGCTCGCCGCGGTGACGGTGTCGGGTCTGCTGCGGCATCGGATCGGCCCGAACGCGTTTCGTGCGGTGCACTGGGCGACGTACGTGTTGTGGCCGGTGGCGCTGATCCATGCGCTCGGGGCGGGGACCGACGCGTTCCGGCCGTGGCTGGTGGCAGTGCTGTTGTTCTGTGCGGTCGCGGTGGTGGCCGCGGTCGGCTGGCGGATCAGCCGGGGATTCACCGAGATCGGTGTGACGGCCGGGCAGGTGGCCCGATGACCGGCGTCGAATCTGGGGGTCGCCGCGCGGTGGCGGTGCGCAGGCTGCTGGCCGCGCAGACGGCTGATCTGGCCGCTCACGAGGCCACGCATGGCCGGTTGCCCGCTGTCACGCGGGAGTTGATCGATGCGGTGGCGGCCGCGGGGCTGCGCGGGCGTGGCGGCGCGGGATTCCCGGTGGCGCGCAAGCTGGCGGCGGTGGCCGGTGGGCGTCGCCCGATCGTGGTCGCCAATGGTGCGGAGGGGGAGCCTGACAGTCACAAGGATGCCGTATTGCTTACTCGCGCGCCGCATCTGGTGCTGGACGGCCTGGTCGCGGCGGCGGCCGCGGTCGGGAGCCGGGACTGCCGGGTCCATGCCTCGGAGGCGGTACTGGAACCGCTGCGGCGGGCACTGGTGGAACGGCGGATGGCCGGGTACCGCGAACCGGCGATCGAACTGACCGCTGCCGCCGAGACTTTCCTGGCGGGGGAGAAGTGGGCGGTCGTGAATCGTCTGTCCGGACGCGCGGCACTCCCGGCCGATCAGGTGGTCTCCACCTCCCGCTCGGGCGTGGGCGGTCGCCCGACGCTGATTCACAATGTCGAGACGCTGGCCCAGCTCGCGTTGATCGCCCGGCACGGCCCGTCGTGGTTCCGTTCGGTCGGGGTTCGGGATGAGCCGGGCACGATGCTGATCAGCTTGTCGGGCACCAGAATCGCCGGTGTTTTCGAGGTTGCGTCCGGTGCCGGGCTGCCGGAGGTGGTCGCCGGTCTCGGCGGCACCGACCCGGCCCGGGTGCGCGCGGTGCTGGTCGGCGGCTGGCATGGCGCCTGGATCTCCGGGTTGGCCCTGCCCGGAGCCGCATTGTCGGCGCAGGGTTTGTGGCATCTGCGTGCCGTCCCCGGCGCCGGGGTGGTGCGGGTGCTGCCGCACGGTGAGTGCGGGTTGCGGGTCACCGCCGAGATCACCGCCTATCTCGCCGCCCAGAGTGCCGGGCAGTGCGGTCCGTGCCGCAATGGGTTGCCCACCCTCGCAACCCGATTCGAGCAGCTGGTCGACGGAGTCGGCGATCCCGCCGAGATCGCCCGGGTGGCCCTGCTGGTCGAGGGCAGGGGAGCCTGTCACCACCCCGACGGGACCGCTCGAATGGTGCGGTCCGCGCTGGAGGTGTTCGCCGACGAGGTGGCTCGGCATCAGCACGGCCACTGTGTAGCGGCCGCACCGGCCCGCACCGGAGCACTGCGATGAGCGAACCGCTTCGCCTGCACATCGATTGGACCCGCTGTGACGGCCGGGGCGTGTGCAGTGAACTGCTGCCCGGCACCTTCGCCCGCGACGACTGGGGATTCCCGCTGACCCGCGATCACCGCGACCCGGTGCTGGAGCGCGCGGATCTGCCCGCCGCGCGGGATGCGGTGCGGCTGTGCCCGCGCCTCGCTTTACGGTTGCTGCCGCTGGCATGATCGGGGGTCGACAGCGTCGGAAGGGGAGAGCATGGCGACGGCGACGGCGGGCCGAATTCAGCGGCTGCGCAGTCTCATCGAGCATCCGCGCACCGGGCAGGCGGAGCGGGCGGCGGCGCAGCGCATGCTGGACCGGTTGCTGAGCAAGACCGGCGGGGGAGCGCACCGGGCCGGCGACCGCACCTACGGTGCGCGCCACGATCGTCCGGGCCGGCACGCGAGCCTGTCCCGTATCGCCGACATGATCGGCGAGGACATCGCCCTGGCCCGCATCCTCACCCTGCCCGACGGCGATGGCGACCTCGCCGCCCGCAGCGCCCTGTGCGACGCCCCCGACCAGCTCACGTATACCGTCGAAACCCCTTACGACGCAGGCATTCTCATCACGGTCGGCAACCTCCCGACCGGGTGGGCCACCGACTCCGACGGCTCGGACACTCCAGCGCTGCGGGCGCTGGTCGAGGAATTGACCGAGCTGATGAACGCCTACGACCACGACGGCACCGATATCGCCCGCCGTTTCTTCGGCCGCGTCCGCATCGAGGCGTCCGCCGGCTAGCATCCCGACACGCACGATGCCCCCGAACCGGGTCGGTTCGGGGGCATCGTCCTACTGGGTTCAGACGGTTGTCGTCACGCCAGGTCGAAGCGGTCGAGCTCCATGACCTTGGTCCAGGCGGCCACGAAGTCGTTGACGAACTTCTGCTTGGAGTCGTCCTCGGCGTACACCTCGGCCAGGGCCCGCAGCTGCGAGTTGGAGCCGAACACCAGGTCGACGCGCGAACCGGTCCACACGGTCTTGCCGGTGGCGCGGTCCTTGCCCTCGTAGGTGCCGTCGTCGGCGGACGACGGGCCCCACTTGGTGGACATGTCGAGGAGGTTCACGAAGAAGTCCGTGGTGAGCGCACCCGGCTTGTCGGTGAGCACGCCCAGCTGCGAACCCTGGTAGTTCGCACCCAGCACGCGCAGACCACCGACGAGCACGGTCATCTCCGGCGCCGACAGGGTCAGCAGGTTGGCCTTGTCCAGCAGCAGGTACTCCGCCGGGATGCGGGTGCCCTTGCCGACGTAGTTGCGGAAACCATCGGCGGCCGGCTCGAGCGCGGAGAAGGACTCCACGTCGGTCAGCTCCTGGGTGGCGTCGCCGCGGCCTGCACGGAACGGCACCTGGACATCGAAGCCGGCGGCCTTGGCGCCCTGCTCGACGCCGACGTTACCGGCCAGCACCACCAGGTCGGCGAAGGAGACCGGCTTGCCGAAGGACTCCTGGATGCCCTCGAGCACCCGGATGACCTGCGCCAGCTCGTCGGGCTGGTTGACCTCCCACCCGGCCTGCGGCTGCAGGCGGATGCGGCCGCCGTTGACGCCGCCGCGCATGTCCGAGCCGCGGAACGACGAGGCCGCCGCCCACGCGGTCGACACCAGCTGCGCCACGGTCAGACCCGACTCCGCGATCTTGGCCTTGAGCGCCGCGACATCGGCGGCGTCGATGAGCTCGTGCTCGACGGCCGGGATCGGGTCCTGCCACAGCAGGGTCTCGGCCGGCACCTCGGGGCCCAGGTAGCGGACCTTGGGACCCATGTCGCGGTGGATCAGCTTGTACCAGGCCTTGGCGAACTCCTCGGCCAGCTCTTCGGGGTGGTCGAGCCAGCGGCGGGTGATCTGCTCGTAGACCGGGTCGAACCGCAGCGACAGGTCGGTGGTCAGCATGGTCGGCAGGTGCTTCTTGGACCCGTCGAACGCGTCGGGGATGATCTCCTCGGCGTTCTTGGCGACATACTGGTGCGCACCGGCGGGCGACTTGGACAGCTCCCACTCGTAGCCGTAGAGGGTCTCCAGGAAGGAGTTGTCCCACTGGGTCGGGGTGGGGGTCCAGGTGACCTCGATGCCGGAGGTGATGGCGTCCTTGCCGACACCGGTACCGAAGGTGGACTTCCAGCCCAGGCCCTGCTCCTCGAGCGGGGCGGCCTCGGGCTCGGGGCCGACATTGTCGGCCGGGCCCGCGCCGTGGGTCTTACCGAAGGTGTGGCCACCCACGATGAGCGCCGCGGTTTCGACGTCGTTCATGGCCATCCGGCGGAAGGTCTCGCGGATGTCGACGGCCGCGGCCAGCGGATCCGGGTTGCCGTTGGGGCCTTCGGGGTTGACGTAGATCAGACCCATCTGGACCGCGGCCAGCGGGTTCTCGAGGTCACGCTCGCCGGTGTAGCGGGCGTCGCCGAGCCACTCGGTCTCCGGACCCCAGTACACGTCCTGCTCGGGCTCCCACTGGTCGACGCGGCCGCCGCCGAAGCCGAACGTCTGGAAGCCCATGTCCTCGAGGGCGACATTGCCGGCGTAGACGATGAGGTCGGCCCACGACAGCTTCTTGCCGTACTTCTTCTTCACCGGCCACAGCAGACGCCGCGCCTTGTCGAGGGAGGCGTTGTCGGGCCACGAGTTCAGCGGAGCGAAACGCTGCATGCCGGCACCGGCTCCACCGCGGCCGTCGTTGATGCGGTAGGTGCCCGCGGCGTGCCAGGACATGCGGATGAAGAACGGGCCGTAGTGGCCGAAATCGGCCGGCCACCAGTCCTGCGAGGTGCGCATGACCTCGACGATGTCCTGCTTGACCGCGGCCAGGTCCAGGGTCTTGAACTCGGCGGCGTAGTCGTAACCCTCGTCCATGGGGTTGGCGACGGCCGGGTTCTTCTGCAGGATGCTCAGATTCAGCTGGTTGGGCCACCACTGACGGTTGGCGTTACCGCCCTCGGCCGGGTCCTTGAGCCGGCCGTGTACGACGGGGCAGCCACCGGCGGGTTCGGTATTGGCTTCACCGATGGGCGGGTGTTCTTCAGGCACGGTGTGTCCTTTCAGTGAGTGATCATCTGAATGATCAGCTAGCTGTCGGCCACGATTGTGGCCGCTACTTGTCTTGTGTCGCAGTAGTTTTCGAGCATTCGGGGCACAGGCCCCAGTAAATGACCTCGGCCTCGTCGAGCGCGAAACCGTTGTCGTCGGACGCGGTCAAGCAGGGCGCGTCGCCCACGGCGCAGTCGACATCGGCGATCACGCCGCACGACCGGCACACCACATGGTGATGGTTGTCCCCGACGCGCGTCTCGTACAGCGCCACGGACCCCATCGGCTGAATGCGGCGAATCAGCCCCGCACTGGTCAGAGCCTTCAATACGTCGTACACCGCCTGGTGTGAAACCCCGCCCAGCGTCTCGCGCACGAACCCCAGGATCGAGTCCGTATCCGAGTGCGGGTGAGTGTGCACCGCGGTCAGCACCGCCAGCCGCGGTGCGGTCACACGCAAAGCGGCCCCGCGCAACATGCGCTCGAAATCCGTAGGCGTGGGCACAACCCGAAGTCTGCCCCTTTTTCTGGAATCAATCAAGTCTTTGGGCCGGATAGGCGCCCAAAAAAATGATCACCCGACGGCAGACCGCGACACCCGGTTGTGCCATCGCCGACCGTGGCTTCCATTCGCCACAACCCTTGGTCTGCGAACAGCGGATGAGCTCGTCGAGGGAAGGGGCTGTCATAGCAAAAGGATGTCAGTGGGCACCGACATCTACGCAACTTTACATAGTGTTGATTATCGGCGTAGTTACGGCATGGTAGTTGATCTTGAACCTGCTTCTTTAACCTGCTGTTGTCCGATCCGGAAAGAGTTGCGTGTGGTCCGTCGAGGGTGCGTGCGCTCCGGATCGGGTGGATACATCCGGGAAAACCTGCGTGTGCGGCGGATTATTCAATGCCTTCTGCATAATTATGCGTCGACATGTTGTGTCACTGTGACGTATGTGACTGTTGGTGCGTGTGTGACTTCGTTCGTGACGTGCAGGTCTTTCCGGATTTCGGCCGCCGTTTTGCTGTTCCGTGCGGTGTCCTGGGGTTTTGATTCTCCGTGGCGTGCAGGGCTTTTCCGGACGGTGTGTGGCGGGCTCGTGCGTGTCGGGTGGGCCGGCGCCGGGACTCGCATGTCTTTCCCGGATTGTCCGGAGTTTGGACTGCTCCCCTGGGTTCCTTTGTTTTGCAACAGTTTTCGCCGACAATAAGTAATTATGTCAATTCGAAGTGTCGACCCCGGCCGACGCGGCCCATGCGTCACTTCGCGTGTCGGCCTCCTTGTGCCGGCTGTCGCGCTTGCTTGTGGATGGATGCGTACGTGAACAATTTCCCGGGCGTGCATTGTGTGTGCCGAGGCTCGCGCGAAGCCCGATGCGGCGATGGGTTGTTTGGCGTGACGGAAGGCATCGGTCGGGGGCTGGTCCTGCCAGTTGGACCCCTGGGGCAGTCTCGGGTGTCCCTTACTCCCCCATTCCCTTACGTCACAGTGACGAACCGCCGCTGATGGGGATGGGGGAACGCGCCCCGTCCCGGGGCCCAGAGCGAGGTGTACAGCCGCGGCGGCAAGTCCGACATCTTCATCCAGGCATCCGATCTCGAAACCGCAATCTGGAAGTGGATCGCGACCAGATGTCGTACGGCGTAACCGCTTTCGCCTTCTGAGGTGCCATTTGTGCTCAGGCTGGCCGGGTTCCGTGAGCGGGGGTTCCTTCGATTGAACGGCGCTGGCGGTGTCCGCGGACGTGTTCGGCCTGGGCGACTTCGGTGAGAGCGGCTTGCGGGACGGCGAGCTCTGACGTTACCCATTCGGGAGGTGTTGGGGCGCGTTGCTGATTGATCGATGCAGCGAGGCGGAGACGTAGGCCCTGGCTACGTAGCATTCTGGTTGCATGTCACCCGTCGGCGAGGCGCTGGATAGTGACGCTGAGCCAGGCTTCGAGGTCGGCGGGGTTGCCGAGTTCGGAGCGCAGGACCCGGCGACGGGTGGAGACGCCGAGCACGAAGGCGTCGATCGCGGCGGCTCTGCTGCGGGCTTCCGCATCGTCGAGACCGGTTTCGCGCAGATAGAGATACAGCGGTTTCAACGAGTTCGTGTCGAGGAAGGCGGCCAGCGCCTCGGCCGCCTCCGGACGCTCGCCGGACGCGCGTTGCAGCACGAGCAGTGGATCCTCCGCCGATGCAGCCGACCAACGCTGGACGATGCTTGCGGCCAGTCGTGTGCCCAACTCGGAACGGTCGCCGTCGAAGGAGTTCGAGACTGGGATCTCCACCTGGGCTGCCGCTAGGAAGAGTCCGTCCTTGCCGCCGAAGTACCGCGTGATGAGGTTGGGTGAGACCCCGGCTGCGTCGGCCACGCCTTTGACCGTGACGGCCGTGTATCCGCGCTGGGCGAACTCGCGCCGCGCGTGTTCAAGGATCCGCTGACGGGTGGCGGCCGCATCGCGCACAATCATGTGTATCAACATACACATCATGTGTATGTTGATACACATGAATGACGAGACGCGGGAACGGCTCAGGCGGACACGGCGGGTGGTGATCCCATGGAGTGAGGACGCAAAACGCGGCCTCGGCGGCACCCGCCTCGACGATCTGCTCGACCGCTGGGCGACCGCCTACGACTGGAGCGTGCACGAGCGCCGCATAGGCGAATTCCCCTGGGAGACAGTGCAGACGGGCAGTGCCGAACTACGAGTTATCCACCAGCGATCTGCGAACCCGGACGCCCCGGCGGTCGTGCTGCTGCATGGATGGCCGGACTCTGTGCTGCGGTTCGAACGCGTCCTGCCCTTGCTTGCGGACATGCACGTGGTGGTGCCCGCGTTACCCGGTTTCCCGTTCGCTCCCCCGCTCACCACGCCCGGAATGTCGGTCAACCGGATCGCCGGGATCATCGCTGACGCCCTGGACGAACTCGGCTATTCCCGTTACACGCTGTCCGGCGGCGACGTGGGCGGCACCGTCGCGGAAGTCCTCGCGGGCGAGCACCCCGACCGCGTCGCCGCCCTGCACCTCACCAACATCGCCCCGCACCGCGCGCTCACCGCCGATCCTGCGACGCTCGCACCAGACGCGGCGGCCTACCTCACACATGCGGCACGATGGTTCCGGACCGAGGGCGGCTATATCGCCATACAGTCGACCCGGCCGAACACCCTTGCCGTCGCCCTCTGCGACTCACCCGCCGGCCTTGCGGCGTGGATTGTCGAGAAGCTGGAATCCTGGTCCGACACTTCGGCTTTCACGCCAGACGAGCTGCTCACCTGGGTCACGGCCTATTGGGTCACCGGCACGATCGGCACCTCGTTCGCCACCTACACCGAGCCGGTCAGCCTGCCCCGCCGCATCGAGACGCCGACCGTGTTGTCGGTATTCCCGCACGACCTCAAACCGGAGCCGCGAACCTACGCCGAGGAGTTCCTGAATATCCGCGACTACGTGAGACACCAGACAGGTGGCCACTTCGCGGCTTGGGAACAACCTCGGTCCTACTGCACCGATCTGCGCCGCGCGGTCGAAGTCGGCAGTTGAAAACCGCTGACCGACCTTCCGAACTCTGCGGTTGTGCGTGGGCGGGCCTCCCGCGTGTTTGGGATTTATCCCGCACCATCAGTCGCAGACGGGATTCGGGCATGCCCGCCGCGTGCAGCACATCGTGCCGAGCCGCGATCAACCCGCGAGGGGCTCCTCGTACTCCCGCGGATACACCGCCTCGTCGGGGTGTCGTGCAGTCGAGCGGCGACGGCTTTCGTCATCCGGCAGTACCCAGCTGAGCAGGCGCATGAACAACCAGGCCGCGCAGCGTATGACCCCGACGGCGATGGCCGCCCACAGGCCGGCCCACACCGCGAGACTCCGGAGAATGACCAAGGTCGCCGCGGCCCAGGGCAGCGCTACCAGTAGGCGGGCGAGTGGCAGCAGTCTCGCCTCGACAAGCGAGAGTCCGCCGAGCCGGTATTCGGGTGTGGCCGAGGGGGATTCGACAGACATGGCAGATCAGCCCTCCGTGCGGGTGAGGCGCTGTGTTGCTAGCGCTCGCGATCACTTCACGCCTGATCTCCGCGGTGGTGAGTGCGACCTCGTGAACGGCGGCGGTGGGGGCGGTGCGCTGTTCCCACTCGACCATCAGCACGTCGTCGAAGGCGTCGCTGAGCGAGTCCGGGCTGTAAGCGCGGTATGCGGCGCGGTGAGGTCCTGCTCGGTCTCGGTGGCCACACGCCGCCACAACGAGCCTCGCCATCCGCATCCGCAAACCGCCATCCAGCGACTTCGCTGTCCGGACGTTCAACTTCTTCTCGGCGGTCGTAGTCGTGGAGCTTGCGGCCGTCGGTGCGTGGCATCCGCGCGAGCAGCTCGTGCACGGTCGCTCCCATCAGATCGGTCATTTCACCTCGCCAAGGTTCACCGACCGGTCGGGCCCGGTTCTGTCCCGAATTCTGCACGACGATCCCGACCGCGCAGCTAATTCGGAGATATCTGCGACCTTCCGTGCCTGAATGCTCTCGATTCGTGCCACCAGCGCGGTGTTCGGACCATTCCGGCACAGGATGTCATTACGGTGCGGTGGATTGGGGTGCAGAGGTGATCGGGTAGCAAGGGAGCTGTGACATGACAGTTCGAATCCATTGGCTACGAAAGTTCCTCGACGAATCGTGCGGGGAACCAGCGGAGATCCCGGTCGGCGCCTTCGGGTTCGGCGACGGACTGCGTGTGCTGTTCCCGGACGGCATAGTGCGGTTCACCTCGGGGATCGACGCCTTCAGCGGCACGGCCCGGGTATCGTTCGCCGATTCGCCCGCATCGGCGCGGCTCGGCATCGGGCGCGATGGTGAAGGTGTCGCTCTGGAGGTGCGGTTGCCCGCACCGGGCGCCTCCGCGCAGCTGCTGGCTCGGTGCGTCGGGTTCGAGGTGCCCGAACTGCCGTGCGGCTTTGCGGAGAGCCTCACGTTGCGACTCGACGACGAAGTGGGCGCGACGCTGCTCGCTGCCGGTGCCGGGACCACGATCGCGCTGTGCGAGAACGGCGAGCGAATCTTCACAGCGAGCGCCGCCGGCTGGCAGGTGCTTTGTATCGACACCGCGCTACCGGTCACCCGGCTGGCTCACTGGGGAATATCGGGAGGCGAAGACCTGTCGCGCACGCTGCTGCCCGACCGGTTCGCCGATGAGCTGCCGCCCGGTTCCTGGCTGCTGCTGCCCGAGCCCGGGCTGTCGCCCCGCCGTTTCCTCGTGCCACTGGTCAGCCCACGTCCAGACACGCCGCTGGATCCGTCCCGGGTGGATGGTCTGGGCCGTCCGATGCCGGTACCCACTGCGCGCGCCCGGCGCACCGGTTCGGTGTTTCGCCCTGCGCGGGCGGTGGCCACCGCCGACGGCTTCGCCCTCCTGGCGGGCACCCGCGCCTCGCTCGAGCGGGGGAACGGCCGATTCGGGCTGACGCTCGGCGAGGACGGCGCCATCGCCAACGTCGAATTCGATTACAGCCCAATGCGCATCGGGGGTGCGCTCGGCTTGATGCCCGCCAGCTCCCCGTACAAGACGGTCATCGGCGGTGTGCTGATGTTTTCGTTCAAGGGGGCCAAGTCGGGCATCTACGGCACCGGTATGGGCGCGTATGTGGTGCCGGAGTCCGGTGCGGCGAACCCTTCCTTGTTTGCGTACGTGGGCATTGGCGGCGACCCTGGCATCGGCATTCCGTGCCTGCGGCTGACCGGCGTGTCGGCGGGATTCGGGTGGAACAGCCGGGTGAGGGTTCCCGAGATCGAGAATGTGAGCACCTTCCCGTTCCTGAAGGCTCTCGACGATCCCGGTGCGATCGGCGCGGGTAAGGGCGATCCGGTCGAGGTGTTGCGCGCGCTCACCGCGGGTTCCGATGCGTGGGTCACGCCTCGCGACGATGAGCTGTGGGTGGCGGCCGGCCTGGGATTCACCCTCGTCGAACTGATTTCGGGCAGGGCGCTGGCGGTGCTGCAGACCGGCGACGAGTTCACCCTCTCCCTGCTGGGCAGCGCCGCCGCGGAATTCCCCAAGGCCGGGTCGAAGAAGTATGCGCGGGTGGCCGCGGATCTACGGGCGGTGCTCAAACCGAACCAAGGTGAGCTCGCCTTCGACATGCTGCTCAGGCCCGATTCGTTCGTCATCGACCCCAATTGCCGATTGCGCGGCGGTGTCGCATTCCGTGCCTGGTTCGGCAGCAGCCCGCATGCCGGCGACTTCGTCTACACCGTGGGTGGATTTCACCCGAATTATCGTGCCCCGCAGCACTATCCGATCGTTCCACGGCTCGGATTCGACTGGGATCTCACCGGTTCGGTGACCATCTCCGGTTCGGCGTATCTGGCGATTACCCCGGCCGCGGCGATGGTGGGCGGTGCACTGGCGGTGCGGTTCCACTCCGGCGTCGTGCGTGCGTGGTGCACAGCCGATATGAATGCCCTGATCCAGTGGAAGCCGTTCTACATCGATGTGGGCATGCGGGTGTCGATCGGCGTCTCGGCCTCGGTGAAGATCATCTTCGTCCGGATCACGATCACTGTGGAAGTCGGTGTGGGCCTGGCGATCTGGGGTCCGCCGACCGGCGGCCAGGCGAAGGTGAAGCTGTGGTTCATCTCCTTCACCATCAACTTCGGCAACGGCCGTGCCGGGGCGAGCAATGAACTCGACTGGGCCGGGTTCTCCGCCATGCTCCCGCCGGCGAACAACAACGTGCGCATCCTGCCGCAGGCCGGGCTGCTCGCGGAGCAACATCCAGGAACCCGCGACGGGGACGACTACTGGGAGGTGTCGGCCAGCGGATTCACCTTCGACAGCGACACCACCGTTCCGATCACCAGGGTCCACCTCGGAAAGTCGGACGGCACCTTCGAACTCGCCGAAACGGGCAGCACCGTGAATCTGCGGCCGACGAAATGGCGCGGCGTCACCTGCAATCAGCGGGTCACACTCACACTCGGCGGCGACCGCCGCGATCTCGGCGCCTGGACGCGGTCGCGGCGGATGGCGGCGATATCGGCCGAGTTGTGGGGTTCCGGTAATTCCGGCAGCCTCCCCTCCGGCGACGACCAATTGGTGAAGAACCAGCTGCTCGGCGTCGAATTGACCTCGCCCGCACCGCAATACGGCACCTCGACCGGTTTCATCGACGAGCGGGCCATCAGCTTCGACACCGTCACACCCGACGGCCGCCAGCCGTTGGACCCCGACGGCGGGCCCATCGGCGCGACCCCGAGGCGGCCCGGCGACGTCATCACCACCATTGCCACCACAGTCGCCGCGACGCCGCAGACCGATGCCCGGCGGCGGCTGGCGGGACAGCTCTCCGCACTCGGCTTCGACCTGGGCCAGATCGATTCCGACCTGTCCGGGTACGCCCGTGCCTGCCAGACGGCCTTCACGGCCGAACCGATGCTCGTCGGCTGAGAGAGGCGATCGGCACATGCCTACCACCCACTATCGCACCAGATTTCTCGACCACCGCATTCCCTCGCTCTACGCGGGCGACTACCGCCTCACCGTCGAACAGACGATCGAGACTGTCGCCGCGCTGCAGACCCGCACTCAGCGGTTCGGTGTGCGTGGGCCACGATTTACGTTGGGCGACTCCGAGATTCATGCCTGCTACCCGGTCCCGGGCGCGGTCGGCAAATACAGCCAGGTCCTGCCGCACATCACCCTCGACAGCGCCGGTCTGCCGTGGGCTCGGTTGCCGAAGGGTGCGCAGGATGGCATTCCTTGGGTATTCCTGCTGGTGTTCCGGGCGGGGGAACTGCCGGCCGACCCGCAGGCCATCGGCGAGGTGACGGTCTCCACGGTCGCCCAACTGCTCGACGGGGCAGCCGGACCGGGCACACCGCCCACCATCGACAAGCTGATGGACGGCGAAGCCGAAATAACCTGTTGCAGTATCCATGTGTCGGCAGCTCTGTTCGACAGGATCCGCCCGACGTTGGCCGAGGCGGCGCTGCTGGCGCATATCCGAGAGGGCGGGCGGCCCGATGCCAGCCATGTGCGCGGCACCGATCCGGAGCCGGTACTCGAGGACCTCAACGCTGTGATCGTCGGCAATCGCTTCCCCGCCGCGACGGCCACCCGCCATGTCGTGCACCTGGTTTCGGTGGAGGGATTCGAGCCGTATATGCAGAGCGCCGCGCCGGCTGCGGGCCTGCGCATGGTGTCGCTGCACGCCTGGTCGTTCGAGACGCTGGACGACGACGGCATCGGATTCGGTGAGCTGGTGGCCAATCTGGCGGCAGAACCGGACCCGGTGTTGCGACTGCCGGTACCGCCGGGCGACCTCGACGGCGATGCGCGGCAACGCCTTCACAGCGGTGCGACGGTCCTGCCCCAACGTCTGGAGTCCGGAGAACGCAGCATCGGGTTCTACCGTGGTCCGTTTACCGCCACACCGGCCCGGCCGCTGCCGCCGCCGCGTGATCCCCGGCTGGATTCCAGCGGCGAGGCGCTCATCTACCTGAAGGAGTGGGGCGTTTTCGATACCGGTTATGCGAGCGCATTCAGTCTCGGACGGACCCTGGCCCTGGCCGACGCGCCGTTCCGGAATCGACTGCTGGAGTTCCGCCAGGCGGGCCGCCGAGCCGTGCGCCGATTGGCCGTGCATCCGGAACTGGTTGCGGGGCGCGGGGTTCGGGAGGCCGGGGCAGCGTTGCACGAAAATCAGGTGCGTCGCGCGTTCGATCGTCTGCTGGAGTCTCGGCTTCCGGCGGCGCTGGCTCGCAGTGGCGCCGAGTTGTCGACCGCGCCGCGGCGGCCGGCAGCCCGCACGATACTGGGCAACGGCGCGCTGTCGGCACTGCGGGCGGAAGGATTGTGCGCCACGGTGTCCGGCGAGCACAGCGGGGCGGTGCTGCGGTCGGCGCTGCGCGAGGAACTGGACCCGGTGCAGGAGTGGCTGAGTCGGCTCACGACGCTGCAGATGATGCCGTTCGACCATCTGGTGCCCGACCCGAGAATGCTTCCGCCGGAGAGTATTCGGTTCTTCCATATCGATTGCGCGTGGGTGCGGGCGGCCGTCGACGGTGCGTTGAGTGTCGGTGTCGGCCATGCGTTGGACGAGGATTTGAATGCGCTGGCGGCCGGGGTGCCTGCGCCACCGGCCTGCGGTGTGCTGATTCGGTCGGTGCTGGTGCCGAATTGGCCTCGCACCATCTACACGGCTTTCCGCGGTGACACGGAGCTCGAGCCGGTGCACCGGACCACCTTCGGCAGCAATGTGCTCATGCTGATGTATCCGGACACCCTCGACACCTTCACCATTGCCGAGCCGCCGCAGGGCCTGTACTTCGGTGTCGGCGATCTCGGCACCATCGACCTGCGCAAGCTCAGCGGGGTCATCGGCGAGTACATCGCAGAGTTCCCGGATCCGCCCGGTTTCGGCCAGTTCCTGCGGCCCTCGCACGATGTGCTGGATGTGGCGGGCAAGCTGGTGCCCGCGCTGGCCGCCGCACACCGGCTGTCCACCCTGACTCCGGCGCAGTTCGCACTGCAGATGCTCAAAGCGCCGCAGCTGCAGACCTTCGCGTTCGACCGACCCTGATCGATACTTCCCGAGGGGACTCGCATGCCCAACGACACTCTGATCGTGCCGGTCGAGGTGGCGGCGTTCGCGGTGAACGCCCAGACCCGCGACACCGACGGCACCTATGTGATGCAGCGCTGGATCGCCAATTTCGTTCCGTTCGTCGATGACAACGCCTCACCCGAGCCCGAGCCGTTCGCGGGAACCGAGATGTGGGGCGGTGACGCCTCCCGCGTCGGCGTGTATCTGCAGTGGCAGCTGCCGGAGGCGCTGGCGCGCGGCGTCCAGGACGCGGAGACCGGCGAGATCGGAGATTTTCCGCTGGTGCCCAACCGCTGGCTGGTGGTGCGGCGATCCACTGGCGGTGTGCGGGCGTGGATCGTGCACAGTGATTTCCTGGAGCGCCGCGAGGGATCGGTGTCCTATCTGGATCCGACCTCAGGTGTCGCGACCAAGATCGGAAAGTTGGTCGACCTCAGTACTTCCAGCCCGTGGCAGGAGCCGGGCGGCACACCGTTTCTCACCGCGCTCGGCCCCGGATTGCTGACGTTCTCGGTGTTCCAGCCGTACAACAAGAACGTCTTCTCCATGCACGACACCCTCAGCGATCTTGACCCCGACCACGACGACCGGCTCAGCTATCAGGTTGTCGGCTGGTACTCCGATCCAGACAGCGACATCCTCGTCGCCGGCGATCACGCCGACGAGCGATTCGCCGATCTGCTGTCCCGGCTGGAGTGGAGTCTGGCCGCCACATTCGGTGAGCCGCGCCGCTCGGTGTACTCGGGCACCGCGCTGGGCATCGACTGGCGTCCGACCGGAGGGGCATACCGCTCCGCCAGTCCCGATGCTCGCGATATCGCGGTAGCGATCGGCAACAGCGCGGGCGAGGCGGCCGGGGTGATCCAGGCACAGGCGGGGGGGTCGAATGCCCTGAGCGAGGCCGATGCGCGGCTCTACACCGCGTTCACCCTCGGTGTCCTCGGCGAATACGACCGGGCCGACGGCGAGCTGTTCCCGCAGCGTGCCGCGCACGATTGCGGATTCGGTCCGGTGCCCGGCGGATTCGGGTGGCGTGTGGTCGATCGCGGCTGCGAGGATGCGCGTGCCGCCATGCCGGCCTCCGAGCGGGCAGCCGCCCACGCACGTGCAGCGGATGTGGTCGCCGAATTGAACCGGAAGCAGCGCGATCTCGACGCGCTCGAACGCGAACTCTCCGATGCCCAACAGCGGCTGTTCGTGCTGTGGGCGCTGTCGTGCGAACCGAAGCAGCCCGAGTCCATCGGACCCCGAATCGCCCGCGAACTCGAACCGAACCGGGAGAATTCGACCGCGTGGCGGGTCGACAAGCTGATAGGCGACGTTGCCGCGCTGCGCGCCGAAGTGCCATGGGCGACAACGGCTGATGCGCTGCTGGCCGAGGCTCGAGACTATGCCGCCATGAAAGGCTTGCGCAGCACACTGGAATTGCAGCGCGTGCCCATGGATCCGTTCGAGCAGCATGCCGACCCGGTACTGATGATGCAGGGCGCCCATTTGAACGCCCCGCTGACCCGCGGCTCGGACCTGCCATGCCGGGTCGGGGAGCGCCTGATCACACAAATCGGCAGTATCACCGCCGCTACCGTCGCCGCCGATGTCACCAAGGTGAACGTCGCCGGCCTGCCCGGGCCGATGCGGGAGCTGGTGACCGAGTTCCTGATCATCGACCAGGCACGCAAAACCGGTGTGGGACTGGGCAATCCGACCGGCACCCTGCCCGCATACGGTACCGACGCCTGGCAGCAGCCGTGGCAGCCGCTGTACCTCATGTGGGAGGCCGAGTACACCGCCATCCCGTTCGTGGACAGCGCGCAGGAGCGCTGGCGATTCGACGGAAACTACTACCGCTGGCAAGGTGAAGGCGATCTGAAGCCCGCCGTCACCGTCAGCGGCCGCCAAATCCTCATGCCCACCAGTGGATACGACCAGGACGGCAAGCTGTCCAGCTACGCCGACGGCCGCGACGACCTGCCCGAATCGCTCCTGAGTGCCATGCACGAGCAGTTGAGCAACCTCGATCAGCTGTCCCAGCGGCTCGATGGGCTCAGCGCCGCCGTCGGGCAACGCCTCACCAGAACCAACCGCGCACCCAGCGGAGAGATGGCCGATTTGATCGGCAGCAGTGTCGGCCTGACGCCCGATCCAGGACCGCAACCGGTCTTCGAATGGGACGACTGGGAGCCCTCCGATTTTCAGGAATTGCGGTCGGGACATTTGATGTTCACCCGGCTGTCGGTGGTGGACCGCTTCGGGCGTGCGGTCAACCTCATCGACAACCCCCTGCATTTCAACCGGCTGCTCAAACCGGAGTCCATGACCCCGGAATACAGCGTCGGCGAGATCCAGACCGACCGATACGTGGAACTGGGACCGCGATTGCTGCAACCGGCGCGGCTGCGCTTCGACTTCCTCTCCGCTCGCGGCGACGACGACGTCGAACTCAGCGCGGACGCGAATCCGGTGTGCGCGTGGCTGATTCACAACCGCCTGGACCGGTCGCTGGCCATCTACGACCCGGACGGCGCCGCGCTGGGCGATCTGCGGCGGGTGTTGTCGGGCTCCGGGCAGCAGATCGTCGCCTGGACGGCGCTACCCGACTCTCCCGTGGCCGAGTTCGACGATCTGTCCGGGCCCTACCCGCACGTGCATCGGTTCCTGTCCACGATCGAACGCGACCCCGACGTCCTGGATGCCGTGCGCGCCTTGATCGATCGCACGCTGGTATCCATCGACCCGGACGGCCCCGAGGACCAGAGCCTCGGTTTCCTGCTCGGCCGCCCCTTGGCCCTGGTGCGCGCCCGCCTGGACCTGGAACTCTGCGGCCCGGTGCGCAAGGACGTCACCTGGCAGCAGGTCCTCAACCCACCACCACCGCAGATGCCCGGCTACCGCTGGAACGTACGCCTCGGCGAGGCAATGCAATTCGACGACGGGCTCATCGGATGCGTCGTCGACGACGACTACGACCACTTCGAAACCGTCCTGGAGCCGACCGGTTCCCACAGCGGCTACCTTCGCGCCATCGGTCGCGGCGACCGCCTCAAGCTGGCCTTCGACGGCGACAGCACCGCGACCGTCACCTTGCTGCTCGACACTCGCGCCGCCGTCCACGCCAACACCGATATCCTGCCGGTGTCTTCGGTTTTCGTGCCACAGCGCTTCACCGATGCCGCCTTGGCCAACATGGCGGTGAACTTCCGCACCGGGCCGCTGCTCATCGCCAGCACCGAATCGAGCGCGGTTACCCTCCCACAGCCGACCACCGCCACCGGCGTCTGGTCATGGGCCGAACCGGTGGGCCCGGGCTGGTCGGAGCTCCCCATCGTCGTCCCCGATCCCGCCTCTCTTCCCGTCGGCGCCGACCCTGAAATCCGTTCCGGCTTCCTGGTTTTGCGGGATGCCGCCGAGCACAGCCGCAGCAGCAACGGACGAGGAGCACGGTAATGACGGTCATTCCGCAGTATTTCGCGACGCCCGACGGTAGTCAGGTACGAAATACAGCGCCACTGCACTTCGAGCTGACCACCGATCCGGACCCGGCGCGCGTCTCCCCGTCCAGCGGCGATCCAGAGCGCGCAGACCTCGTGCTGGTGGGCAGCCGCCGCAGCGGTGTTGGCGTCGAGTGCCGCAAGATCACGATCATGGTGCCGGTGGGTACCAATTCTCCCGATCTGACACCGGATATCGCGAGTATCTCGCCGCAGATCAGTCTCGAGAATTGGTCACCGCGCACGGACGCCACCGCCAAAACCATCACCTTCACAACGCCATCGGGATCCTCGGTAATCACCCGGGACGAGGGCGTCACCATCCAGCTGATGGGCGCCCGGATCAACGAGGTGGTCGGCAGCGCTCCATTGCGCATCGACATGGAGTGGCGGGAAACAGGTTTCGGCGACGACGAGCCCTGGGAGACCGGGAGTGTCACGTTCAACGTCGGCAAGTTCCCGCCGAGCTTCCGTCTCGACAACTTCATGGCCGAACGTCTGATCATCGACAACGGCGATTCGGTGAAGCTGAACTGGGAAGTCAACGGCGCGTCGTCGCTGAAACTGCTGTACGACGGCGGCGAGTTCAACGTCATGGGCGAGACAACGAAAACCATGGACAACGTCACCCGGACAACGGTTTTCTATCTCCGCGGCACCGTCCAGGTCGGCAACAACACCGTCGAACGGACGCTCGCCACTACCGTCACGGTCCGCATCCCCGATCTCGTGGTCGGCAACCTCATGGTGCAGGGACAGTTCCTCATCCAGGCCGAGCCAATGCGGGCGGTGGTCTCGCCCGTTCTCGGTGCCGATCCGAATCACCCCCCCGAGCTCATGCTCGACGACAACCTCGACACCTACTACCTGAGTCAACACCTCCCTGTACCGTTAATGCCCGTACAGGTTCACTTCGGTCGGACACTGAATGTCCGGACGGTGGATCTGTATTTCGGCGACGGTACCGGACGATACCTGCCGAATGGAGCACGCCTGAGCCTGTTCGACGTGGTGACATTGACATGGCGCGATTGCGGCACTTTCGGCTCCCAACCGGAATACCACTACGCCACCGACACGAACGACGCGAGATACACGATGCTGCAAATCAACACGATTGGGATCTCGCTCTATCGCCTCGCGATTCGAGGGATTGTCATCAACCCACCGCCCGATCGCATCCTCCGAATCGACGGCAGGGCTGCCGAATTCAATATTCCGGTCATCGCCAACGATGGAATCACCGAGCCCTGACCCGAGAACCTCACCCGCCTCCGATCCGGCTCGGCTAAACCGTCGTCAACTGAGGAAACCCCGAATCGGATCGTCGCAGGGCACTATCCGGTCGGGGCGGCCCGGAAATGGCAGCACCTCAACAGCGTCGAACTGGACCCACTGCGCCACGACGAGATCTCGCTCTCCGAATCCCATCAGCGGCTCGGGTTTGCCCAGTTCTCGATATCCGTCGAGCGGGCCGACTGCAAGGGAAGGGCGGACTTCGGCGCTCGGTGGGCGGCCTGCGCGGCGTCGTGGCTTGCCTGCCGGTGCGAGAAGGCCCGTGAGACCTCCGATCTCCTGAAGAGTCACGCGGCAGCGGGTTCGGGCGGTGCTGAGCGGGATTGTCCGAACGCTTTTGAGGGGTGGAAGGACTGGCGGGTTTGGAGGCAGTAGTGAAATTGCCCGAGCATCTTGTTGAACAGGTGCCGCAATGCATCGATCTCCCCCGCGCTGCCGGTCTTCATGCCGAGTCCGCTTCGGCGGCGGCTACGCCACCACACTCATCAACAGCAACAGCTGGGAATTCTGGTGGGACTGAACCAGACCCACCAGACCAGAGCGTGACGGATTCCCAGGCCGGCACCGGGACCCAGCCGAGCGTCCGCTCCGTTTCAATCCCAGGTCGGATGCAGGTCCGCAATGTTCAGCCATAACGTTGCCCCGGACAAGAGCAAGAAGGTGACCGCCCCCGAGATCCTCAGCGAGAAGTCACCCGCGAACAGATGCGTGTAGACGGCACAGGTGAAGTAGAGGACGAGGCCGAACGCGGCTGCCGTTCCGATCCCGTGAATCGCTGTGAGACCCAGGAACAGCCCGATCGCGCCCGAGAGCTTGAGGGTGGCGATCGGGAACACCAGCCAGGACCGAGGCACGTTCACGGCATCCAGGGTGGCAATTATCCTTTTGTTATGAGCGATCGTGGCGATGCTCGAGAAGGTCGTCATCGCGATAGCGATCCATGTGACGACAAGATAAGCGGTATGCATGATCACTCCTCGGTCGACAGGTGGTCATGACGGATCTCCTCGATTATGAGTGGATCGGTCGGTGCAGCCGGCGCTAGGCGCCGTCGCGGCGAAACGGGTCCGAGTGGTCGAGCCGTATCGGCGGGTAGTCGGTGTAACCGTGGGCTCCTGGCGTGTAGTGCAGCGCCCGATCGGATCTGAGGATCGGTGCGCCTGTTGCGAACCGAGCAGGAAGGTCCGGGTTGGCGATGAACGGCTCGCCGAATGCGACGAGATCTGTCAATTTCTGCGAGATCAGATTGTTGGCGCGGTCTTGTGTCATACCGACGTTGGCGATCAGGGGCCCCGCGTAGAAGGGGCGAAAGTGGTGGTACATCCCGTCGCCCTGGAGATCCGAGAGGGGACCTCCGGACAGATCGGCCATCGCACCCATGAGTAGCCAGTGCGCAATCGGGTAGCCGGCCAGGTGCTCTATAACGTATTCGCTGGTAGCGATTGTGTCCGCGGTAGAGACGAATTCACCGCGTTCCGCCCATACCGGGCCGGCCTTCACACCGACGCGTCGAATGTCGATGCGCTGACTCACGGCATCGATCACCTCGAACAGAAACCGTGCCCGGTTCTGGATCGATCCTCCGTAGGCGTCAGTGCGCAGATTGGTTCGAGGATTGAGGAATTGGCTGATCAGATACGAGAATCCGGCCTGCAATTGAACCCCGTCGAAGCCCGCACGTTTCGCATTACCCGCGGCGTCGGCGAACTGCCGGATCGTGTCGGCGATATCGGCACGAGTCATTGCGTAGGGGGTGACGGTCGGCTTCCTGCCCGAGGGCGTCGGGGAGGTCAGCCGAGGGTTGATCGCCGAAGGGGCTTCGGGTGCCGCTCCGCCGCGGAAGTCCGGGTGTGAGGTCGAGCCGGTGTGCCACAGCTGTGCAAAGACGATTCCGCCCGCTCGGTGAACGGCATCGGTGACTGCGGCCCAGGCCTTGATCTGCGTGTCGGTGAACAATCCGGGGACATCGTGCCAGCCGACGGCGTCGCGACTGATCCAGGTACCTTCGGTGATGATCAGGCCGGCCGATGCGCGCTGCGCGTAGTAGAGGGTGTGCAGCTCGGTTGGTGCCAGATCGGGATTGGTTGCGCGGCAGCGGGTCAGCGGCGCCATGACAACCCGGTTGGCCAACTGCAGATCACCCATCAGGTAGGGCTGCAACAGCGGTTGCTGCTCACCGGTCACGTGCATCGGCCGAGGTGGTCGCGGCGCGGGACCGGTGGGATCCGGCAGGTACGTCCTGCGGATACGCCGTGCGGCGACATCGTCTTCATGAGCGGCGGACTTCTCTCGTGGGTAGCGGCTCTGGCTCAGCTGTCGAGTATCGAGAGTGCGCAGCCGTTCCTCCATCACCTGAACAGGTGAGTGAATGTCCGGTATCGATGTTCGACACCGGTGGGACCTTTCCCTTCGGGCTGGTGCGGGCGGTCGGCAATGGACAGGGGTGATCGGCACGGCCGAGCCGGCGTGGCAGGATGTGGTCCTGGTTCGTGCCGCCTGCCGGTATCTACGGCAGGTGGGCCTGCGTCTGAGCGAGGTCACGGTCACCGAGATCCTTTCCGCCCATGCCGAATTCGTGCGCGCGTTCGTGGAGTTTTTCCACGCCAGGTGATCGAACGGACGATTTCCTGGCGGCTCTCGAGGTGACGTGTTCGGCGGTGCGTAAGAAATACCCGGGCGCGGTCACCGGATCACCGGGCCCGCGCCGGGCAACCACGACGACGCTCGGGCGCGAGGAATGGGACGAGGTCCCCGAAGCCGGTGCGGCCGAACGGGACTGGCACATCCGGGCCTTCTCCAGGGAGTCGCGGGGCCGAGGCCTTCGAGGTCGCGGGTCCCCCCGCTGGTGATCTTCCCCGACCGCGGAATTACGGGCATGTCTCCGACAGCTTCGAGCGTGTCCTGTTCGGTCGCGGTCGGTGTCGTGCTGTCGAGGCTGAACAGGGCGTCCGCCCGGTCGAGCAACTCGGCCAGCATCAGGTGGTCGTTGCCGTTGGCTCCCGGTCGAAGGTGCAGCGAAATCAGAGGGTCGGTAGCCGACCGGAAGGTGGCAGTGGGATCTGGATTCACGGTTGAGCACGGGCCACGTGGCTGCGGTGCCAGCGGTCGATGGCATCGGCCACGAGCTGCGGGTTGTCGGCCATCGGAAAGTGCAGCCCCCAGGGCACGGTGACCCTGGTCAGGCCCGGGAACAGTCGCCGCCAACGCTGAACGAAGAAGAAGTAGTCGCCGAGTCGCCCGAATACCGTCATCATCGGCCGGCCAGCCAGCGCGG
The DNA here is from genome assembly GCF_053601595.1 of Nocardia sp. NPDC004711. NCBI lineage: Bacteria > Bacillati > Actinomycetota > Actinomycetes > Mycobacteriales > Nocardiaceae > Nocardia > Nocardia sp. NPDC004711. Next base: position 161,467 of record NZ_JBSGCB010000009.1, read on the forward strand.
TGACCGTGCTTTCTGCGCATGTGGCGGTGGCGCGGTCGCGGGTCGCGTCGCGAAACATTCGGTGCAAGAACCGCCGGTGGTCGCGGTCGCGCAGACCACGTCGCCACGCAGTCTTACGGGTGCGGTTCCATCGTCTACCGACACCAAACCTTGTCGCACTCGCCCAGGCGACCAACCTGAGCCATGCGTCGACCTCCCGCATCAGCTCCGAACCGAAGAATCGCAGTGCGAGCCACAGCATTCCCCGGGGCCGCCAGCCGAAGGTGTTCATGGCCACCAGTGCGGCCACGCGGTCGATTCGATCGTGTACAGCAGCGAGTGTGGCCAGGCCCCCGAGGTCGTGTACGACCAGTGTCACGGCGTTGAGGTCGAGATGGTCGATGAATGCTGTGATCGTGTGCGCGGCCGATGCCACCGTGGCCTCGCCGGGATCGGAGAGTCCTGTTCCGGGCAGATCGAGGGTAACGCACCGGTATCGGTCCTCGAGGTGACTGATCAGATCGGCCCACAGCAGCGACCAGAGTCCGGCGTGGACCATGAGCAGGACCGGACGGTCACCGCCGGTATCGGTGTAGACGACGCGGCGCCCGTCGAAGTCGAACGCGTACAGCGGATGCGGCCAATCCTGCGTGGTGAGCCAGTCAGGCCGAGCGGGTTTGGTAGTAAGGGTCATATCTCTAAGGACGTGGCGGCGCGGTCGTATGTGACGGACACATTTCACCAGGCTCATTCGTCGGAGGTATGTATGAGCGACATCATCGAGCAGGCTTGGCACGCACACCGGCGGCGGGTGCTCGACGTCTCCTACCGCATGCTCGGTACCCTCGTCGACGCCGAAGACGCCGTGCAAGAGACCTTCGCCAGGCTCACCCGCCGCGGCTGCGAGGGCATCGACGACGTCGAGGGCTGGCTGGTCACCGTTGCGGGCCGAGTCTGCCTCGATCGGCTGCGCGCCGACCGCACCCGGGCCCGCTACGTCGGGCCGTGGCTGCCCGAGCCGCTCGTCGAGCAGGCTGGCACCGATCTCGATCCCGCAGATCAGGTCACCCTCGATGACAGCGTGCGCCTGGCGCTTTTGGCGGCGCTGCACGCCCTCAGCCCCGCCGAACGCGTCGCGTTCGTGCTCCACGATGTCTTCGGAGTGAGCTTCGAGGAGATCGGCGGGGTGGTCGGCCGCTCACCGGCCGCGGCCCGGAAGCTGGCCAGTCGTGCGCGAGCCGCGCTGCGCGACAACCCTGAGCCGCGGTTCGAGGTCTCACCAGCACAGGCGCGCGCGGTCGCCGAGAGATTTGCACACGCCTGCACCACCGGCGACCTGGCGGCACTGATGGAGGTACTGGCTCACGACGTGGTCGGCGAATTCGACTCCGGCGGGCGAGTCGCCGGCGCCCCCGTCGGACCATTGGTCGGCGCCGAGCTGGTCGGCGTCACGCTGGCCAGAACACTGTTCGGAGCGGGCGCCGACTTCCGGGTCGCATCGGTGAACGGCGAGCCAGGGGTGGTCGTGTCACTCGCGGGCCCCGTCATGGTCGTGATCGCGTTGGAGTCCCATGACAACCACGTGGTCGCGATCCGCGCCATCGGCAATCCCGACAAGCTCGCACGCCTCAACGCTCGCTGAAACGAGACCTTGGTGCCCCACGCCGCGACCCAAGTCATTCCCTGATCGACAGCTTCGGCGCCAAGCAGGGTCTGTGGGCGGCTCGCCTGCAGCATCGCGTACGCGCCGAGTTCGTCAATGTGCGCCCCCAGACCGGCGAGGGCGAACCTTGCGCCGAAGCCAACCGCCTCGGCGCAGCCCTGACCAGGGCGCTAACGCCGTGATGCCCCAGGCGCCAGACCCAGGGCATCGTGAGAACGGTTGTGGGTGTTGTTATTTCTTGTTCAACTCGCCGGTGAAGGACCGCCGGCCGACTGAACCTACTGCGCCCCCGGCTATTACGCCGCCAATGTCGCCGACACCGACGGCAACCGACTCGAGTTCGTCCGCAAAGCCTGGAACCCCGGGCATAGGCCCTGACAGTCGCCGATCGAGGCCGGCAGGTTTGTTCGAACGGCGTGCGCACTGACGTCTGGTCACACGGACGCCATGACAGCAAAACCATTGCGGTTCAACGGGTTCGCAGTCAAAACACCGTGCGTTTCGGCCCGGCCGGCACCGCCGAGGTGATGTTGCGAATGGGAGCCGCCGGTCATGCGGCCGACCACCCGGCATCCATCCGTGAGATATTCCTCGACTTCGCCTCGATCATTACTGCTCGGGTAATGATCGAGCAGGGATTCTGCATCGCGTTTTCGCTGGTGAAAGCCGCAAGCTGAGTTTGTTCTTTGCGGAGGGGCCGGCCCGGGATCGAGTAGTCGAGTAGTGCCGTCCTGGGTGCCCACGATCGGGTCGTGTTCGTTGCCGAGTTCGTGGAACGTTTTGTCGTTGATCTACACGTTCTGGACGAACTCGAACTGGCGAACGAGGCGGGCGAAATCCAGGCAAACTTGGATGCTGGTCTGGGTTTGATTCATGTTCCCGCATAGTCATTCACCCAGGGATGCGTCACTGTGACGTATGTGTCTGGCGTGACGTGATGTGGAGTTTTTTAGCGGCTGGTCGGCGCTCTCGGATACGGGTGGATTTCCGGATCTGGCTCACAGTTGTCTTTCGGTGATCGACGGTCCCGTGTTCGACGCTCTCATGTTTGTGTGGACGGGGCATTGGCGGTGTCGTCGGATGAGGGCGGTTTGGGGTCTCTCCCCTGGCCCCTCCCCTGGGTTGTGTTGTGTTGCAACAGTTTTCGTCACCAATAAGCAAGGCAATTATGTCAAGTTACGGTGACGTCCGGTCGTGTCCTCGCTCATCGGCTGAATTCGGTCGGTGGATCGGCCGATGAGTACGTTCTAGACCTCGTAAACGGCGGTGCCGGTCCGCACGTCGAGGATCTCCAGCAGCACCAACCGGCACACGGCCATTTGCGACATGTGCCCGCGCAGGGTGATCACCGCGTGTGCTGCGGCTCGACGGCATTCCTGGACGAGCTCGACGAACGCCGGTGGCAGTGTGGCGCTCTGCGGTGAGGGCTCGTGGAATACCGCGCCGAGTTCGTATCCGAGCGAGCGGGCGGTATCGCGCAGCTGGTCATCACTCGAATCCGGCTCGCGACCATCGAGTAGATCGTCGCGCACGTATCCGTAAGCAAGAGGCAATGGAGCGGTTGTCATGGTGTTCGGTTCCCGTTCGGCCGGCCACAGGAGATATCGGAGATAACCCCTGCGAGCCGGATGGATCTGTTATCGCAGGTCGGCGTGTGCCACCCGCCATCGTCGGTTCGGCATACACGGGTCGAGCCCGGCTGTCGCATTCGTCGCCCAGTGGTGTCTCGGTCAGGCATCCGCCGGAACTGTGATGTGGGCCACTGGCGACATTGAGTATGGAATATAATTAGGAAAATACGCCATAGTTGTGAATGTAATTCTTTGATTTTCCGAGTTGGTCATTTGGATATTCGACACGCTGCTCGGTGTTGTGTCGATTCCGAAGCATCTTCGGCGCTCGGGAAGTCCACCCGATTCATGGTGGCGCTGTTCCCCGCATGCCCGGATGCCGGCCAACCGCGGATCTGGGCCGCGGATCTGAGTGGATTCCTCGGCGTGGATTCCTCGGCATTGTTGCGGGAGTGACGTTTTCGCGCGTGGCCGGCATTCCGATCGTGAGCTACCCCGGTTCGGATGCCGGCGCCGAGCGATCCGGCTCGAGAGCCGAGCGCAGCCGGCGTGCCCGGGCATGCCGGTCGTCTCTGTACCGGCCGACGCGTGAACCGCGCGACGAGCCCTGGCGGCGATATGGGGTTCAGGGCGGCAGTGCGTCGGCGGCGATGCGCGGGCGGTAGTACCGGGCTGGTCGCTCGCCTCCTGAACATGCTTCGGTTCAGGGACCCAACCTTTCCTGTGGGATGAAGATTCAGAAAAGTTGTCCAATACTACAGAATTATCTGCAGTTTCGTTGGCAGCGAATTGATGAATATTCATACTTGGTGACGCCAGCGAGTGATGCGCCTCACGTCCACCGTTCGCTGCGACACCTGTCGCTCACATCCACACACGTTCAGGAGCTCTACCCGTGAGAATCGGAATCCCCTGCAAACCCGTCGCCGAGGAATACTCCCGGCTGCGCGCCGATCGGGTTCTGTTCACCTGCCTGGACCTGGCCGCCTAGTCCTCCCCGGCCGCGCCATCCTCGGCGACGACCCATCCGGAATGCGATCCGGGTGATGACCGCGCCGCGCCATCGGACCGCCCTCTCGACGTCGACGTCAGGGCCGCGGCCGCGATCACCGAAGGAGTGCACATGACACTGCCCGACCACCAACAACGGACGGCCACGATGGCCGGTACGAAACCCGAGCCCGCAGCCACCGAGTCGGAGGGCTACGCCCGCGGATTGAGTCCGCGGACGATTCAGATGATCGCGATCGGTGGGGCGATCGGGACCGGCCTGTTCTACGGATCGGGCGGCGCGATCGCGCAGGCGGGTCCCGCGTTGATCGTGTCGTACCTGCTCGCGGGCCTGGCGATCTTCGTGATCATGCGGGCACTGGGCGAATTGCTGACCTACCGGCCGGTCTCCGGTAGCTTCGCCGATTACGCCCACGAGTTCCTCGGCCGGTTCGCCGGGTTCGCCACCGGCTGGACCTACTGGGCGGTGTGGGTGAGCACGTGCATGGCCGAGATCACCGTCGCCGGCAAGTACATCGAGTACTGGTTCGACATCAGGCCGTGGATCACCGCCCTGGTTGTGCTGACCGTGCTGTTCGGGGCGAACCTGATCTCGGTGCGGCTGTTCGGGGAGGCCGAGTTCTGGTTCTCCGCGGTCAAGATCACCGCGATCATCGGCATGATCCTGATCGGGATCGGGGTTCTGACCATCGGATTCGGTCACGCCGCCCACCCGTCGGTGACCAACCTGTGGGCCGATGGCGGGGTGTTCCCGCACGGATTCGGCCAGTCCCTGATGACCCTGCAGATCGTGCTGTTCGCCTACGTCGGAGTCGAACTCGTCGGGGTGACAGCCGGTGAGGCGCGCGAGCCCAGGAAGACACTGCGCAAGGCGATCAACACCCTCCCGGTCCGCATCGGTCTGTTCTACATCGGTGCGCTGCTGGTGATCATGTCCGTCGCCGGGTGGCGCAACTTCCAGTCCGGAAAGAGCCCGTTCGTCGAGGTCTTCGAGCAGATCGGCATCCCGGCGGCGGCCGGCATCATCAATTTCGTGCTGCTCACCGCCGCACTGTCCTCGTGCAACTCGGGCATCTACTCCACCGGACGGATGCTGCGCAGCCTGTCGCTGCGCGGGGAGGCACCCGCCCGGGTCGGCACCCTCAGCTCCCGCTCGGTGCCGTTCACCGGAATCTGCCTCTCGGCCGGTGTCATGGTCCTCGGCGTCGTCGTCAACGCCGTCTCCCCCGACAGGGCCTTCGCCTATATCACCTCGGTCTCCACCGTCGGCATCATCTTCGTCTGGGCCGTCATCCTGGTCTGCCACAGGATCTACCGCGCCCGCGTCGCCGATGGCATCCTCCCGGCCAGCGACTACCGCCTCCCCGCCGCACGGGTCACCACCCCGCTCGCCCTGGGATTCCTCGGCCTGGTCGTGGTCCTGCTGTTCTTCACCGACAGCGGGCGCACCGCGGTGGCGGTCGGCGCCGCCTGGGCGGGGCTGGTCTGCGCCGGCTACGCCGCGATGACCCGACTCGGACGGGCACGCGGCGGCTCCGGTGGCGCCCCGGCCGCCGAACAGGCACCTGATCCGGGGACGCGCGGTGATCCCGGCCCGGCCAGCTCGCTCCGGTGTGCTGGCTGAACAACCCCGACGGCGACTACCGCGGCGCCATCGAGGCGGGCATCGAGATCGGGGTCCCCTCCACCCGGCATCTGCTCGTCGTCGCCGCGGCCGCCTCCTCGGTCGGGAAACCCGCGACGATCGCGATCAAGGTGGACAGACGAACTCATCCGGGTCACCCGCGCGGGCACGATCCGCCTGCGCGCGATCTTCTCCCATCTCCCCCACGCCGATGAGCCGGGCAACCCGGTGGACCAGGTGGTCGTGGACCTCGGCCCGGGTGGCGGCGTCCACGAAGGCGACCACGCCGTGTTCTTCGGCAACGGCCAACACGGCCAACACGGCGAACCCGTCGCACAGGACTGGGCCAGCGCACTCGGCACCATCCACTACGAGGTGGTCACCGGACTGCGGGGGCGGTTCGTGAAACGCTGCGGCGGCGGCGGAGAGCGTCGAGTGCCGCATCGTGGTGCGCGTCGCAGGGTCGGTCGGCAATGGACAGGGCGGCGGATCGGGGTGGGGTGAGCGTGCCGGTTCGTCCACTGTGTCGTGGGTCTCCAATGCGGCAGATTGGCTGCGGACGGACCCATCGCGCACAGGGAGTTGAACGGATGTATCGCGGAGCAGGCACCGGCACGCTGGACGAACAGCGGATCGATGCCGTCCCCCGGCTGGAATTCGAGCGGATCGCGGGTGAGCTGTCGTCGGCGCGATTGGTCTGGCATGGCGCGCCGCCGCATCTCACCACGCTGATCGAGGTCTTCTCGGCGCTGGGATTGCAGGTGATCACCCATGAGGTGAGTGGCGATGAGTTACGTGCCGTGCATCGGTTCACCTTCCGCCCCACCGCTTTTCCGTTGCACGAGCGAACGGCCGAGCTGATCGCGGAAGCGTTCCTGGCGGCCGTGGACACCGCCGTGGAGGTCGACGGGTTGATCGGGTTGGTCGGCACGGCCGAGCTGGCCTGGCAGGACGTGGTCCTGGTACGTGCCGCGTGCCGCTATCTACGGCAGGTGGGCCTGCGCCTGAGCGAGGTCACGGTCACCGAGATCCTTTCCGCCCATACCGAATTCGTGCGCGCGTTCGTGGAGTTGTTCCACGCCAGGTTCGATCCGGCGCGAACTGCCGGGCGGGCCGAGTCGGTGGCCGCCGCCGATGCGGCGGTGCAGCGACGGCTGGAGGCCGCGGCCACGCTGCCGGAGGATCAGCTGCTGCGTGGCCTGTACACCTTCTGCACCGCGGTGCTGCGCACCAACTGGTATCAGCCGGGTCGCGCGGTGGCCGCGTTCAAGGTCGATCCGGCCCGGCTCTCGATCTCGGCCCCGGTCACGCCCTATCGCGAGATCTTCGTGCACGCGGCCGATGTGGAGGGCAGCCACGTGCGAGGCGGCGCTATCGCCCGCGGCGGCTTGCGCTGGTCGGATCGCGGGGACGATTTCCGCACCGAGGTGCTCGGGCTGATGAAGACCCAGACGGTCAAGAACGCGGTCATCGTGCCGACCGGCGCGAAGGGGGTGTTCGTGGCCCGGCGCGGAAGCGATCCCGCCACCGTCGAATCGGCGTATTCGGCGTTCATCGGCGGCCTGCTCGATGTCACCGACAATATTGTCGACGGCGTGACGATCCCGCCCGCGCACTGTGTGGTGTACGACGACCACGATCCGTATCTGGTGGTCGCGGCGGACAAGGGCACCGCGCGCTTCTCCGATCTGGCCAATGACATTGCGGTATCGCGGGGTTTCTGGCTCGGCGACGCGTTCGCCTCGGGCGGTTCCAGCGGCTACGACCACAAGGCACTGGGCATTACCGCGCGTGGCGTGTGGTGCTCGATCCGGCAGCATCTGGCCGAGCTGGGCATCGACGCCGACGCGCAGCCGTTCACGGTGGCGGGCATCGGCGATATGTCGGGCGACGTCTTCGGCAACGGCATGCTCGAAACCGATCGGATTCTGCTGGTGGCGGCCTTCGACCACCGCCACATCTTCCTCGACCCGGACCCGGACCCGCTGCTGTCGTATGGCGAGCGCCGCCGCCTGGCCGGTCTGGAGCGCAGCAGCTGGGCCGACTACGACCGCGCCCTGATCTCGAAGGGCGGCGGCGTGTGGCCGCGCACCGCCAAGTCCGTCCCGCTCTCCCCCGAGGTGCGTGATCGGCTGGGCGTCACCGCGACGGAACTGCCTGCGCCCGAGGTGATCCGGGCGATTCTGAGTGCCGAGGTGGACCTGCTGTTCAATGGTGGGATCGGCACCTATGTGCGCGGCGGCGACGAGCCGGACACCGCGGTCGCCGACCCGGCCAATGACGAGGTGCGGATTGCGGCGTCGCGGCTGCGCTGCCGGGTGGTCGGCGAGGGCGGCAATCTGGGTCTCACCCAGCGGGCGCGCATCGAGTTCGCGGTGGCGGGCGGCCGGGTCAATGCCGATTTCATCGATAATGCTGCGGGCGTGGCGATTTCGGATCGCGAGGTGAATCTCAAGATCGCGCTCGCGGCCGCGGTGACCGCGGGTTCGCTGACTCCGGCCGAACGGGATCGGCTGCTGGCCGACAATGCCGGCGCGGTGGTCGCCGCTGTGCTCGCCGACTGCGATCGGCAGTCGCTGGCCATCAGCCTGGCCGAGGCGCACGCCCCCTTCCTGATCGATCGGCACGGTCGTTTGATCGAGAACCTGGAGCAGGCCACCGGCCTCGACCGCGCCGCCGAATTCCTGCCCACTCCGGCGGAGCTCACCGCCCGCCGGCGCGCGGGAACCGGCCTGGTGCGTCCGGAGATCGCGGTACTGCTGGCCATGGCCAAGAACCTGGTCCGCGATGAACTGCTGGCCGCCGGAATCCTCGACGATCCGGTGGTGGCCGGGACCGTGTTCGGCTACTTCCCCGATTCGGTGCGTACCCGGCTGGGTGAGGACGTGCTGTGCAAGCACCCGGTGGCCCGGGAGATCGTGGCCGTGGCGGTGGCGAACCAGGTGATCAACCGGGTCGGCCCGGGCATGATCCACCGCCTGGAGGAGCGTCTGGGCGCGGGCACCGCGCACATCGTGCTGGCGTGCACCGTGGTGCACAGCGTGCTCGATATCGACGGTTGGTGGCGCGATGCCCTCGCCGTGCCCGGCGTCTCGCCGCGGGTGCGCATGAGCATCCTCAACGGTATTCAGGCAGCCGTCGAACAGGCCACCGCCTGGTTGCTGACCCAGCCCGGCTCGGGCTCCTGGTCCGAGGAGATCGACCGTCACGCACCGCTGGTCGCGGAATTGATCACGGTGCTGCCGCGACCCTGCGGGAATACCGGACGCGACCTGGCGAACCTGCGTCTGCTGGCGCAGGCGCTGCCGTTGAGCGACATCGCCCGGCGCGCACAGCTTCCGGTGCCGCTGGTTGCGCAGACCTACCGTGAGCTGGGCGATCTCATCGGTTTGGATTGGCTGGCAACGGCTTTCGACGCGACGCCCGCCTCGGACCGCTGGGAGACCCTGGCTGCCGCCGTGCTGGGCGACGAATTGCAGGCGCGGTGGCACGCGCTCACGGTCGCGGTCCTCGCCGGGGCCGACCCCACCGCCTCGGCCCGCGATCTCGTGACCGCCTGGGGTGACACCGATTCCGCCGCGCGGCTGCTGGAACTGGCCGGTGGTCTGCGCCGCTCCGGTGTCGTCGATATCGCGCGCCTGTGCGTGGTCAACGCCGCATTGGCGGAGGCGGCCAAGGTCAGCGCCGGGCGATAGGTCAGCGCTGGGCGATGACGGCCAGCAGCAGCTCGGCGCGCACCCGGGCGGTGTCGAGCCGGCAGCCGAGCACGGATTCGATCTTGACGATCCGGCTGCGCAGCGTGTGCCGGTGCACGCCGAGGGCGTTGGCGGCGGCTTCCCATTGCCCGTGCGCCTCGAGGTAGGCGCGTAGCGAGTCGACCAGGTTGGTGTCGTGCCGCTCGTCATAGCCGACGAGCGGCGCGAGCATGGCCTGCGATACTGCGCCGAGCACCCGCCGCGCCTCGGGAAAGGTCAGCAGGGAGTGCCCGGCCAGCGCGGAGAGCTCCTGCGGGCTCGCCCCGGGCGGCGCCGCGGACGCGGCCAGCTCCGCGTGTTCGATGGCGGCGGCGAATCGGCGCAGGGGATGCGGCGCGCTGATCCCGGCACGCACGGTGGCGCGCACGCTCGCGGGCAAGGATTGCAGCAGCTGCTCCGCCGATTCCTCGGTATCGGTTCCGGCCAGCAGAACGGCAGCCCGATCGTCGGCCAGATGGGCGAACAGCTGCCTGCTCAGCGTCGCCAGCCGCGTGTCGACGGCCTCGACGACCTGTTCGGCGGTGTCCGCCGAGGGACAGCGCAGCACCAGTGCTCGCACGCGCCCGGCCCGGTCGGCGGCCGGAGTCAGATGCCCCCACACGGTGTCGAGGGTGGTCGGTTCCTCGAGCAGCAGGGCGATGGCCTGGGTGTTCAAGCGGTTCTGCGCGATGCGCAGTCGCGCGGGTTTCTCGAAGTCCAGGGCGAGCAGTGAGCTGGCGTGCCCGAGCAGCACCTGGTCGACAGGGCTCAGCGCGGTCGTGGTCACGACGGCGAGATGCCCGTGGGTGGCGGGCCCGGCCGCGATGGCCTGCACGGCGATGAAAACGTCCGGGGCGGTGTGGATCACGCCGCTGGCCGCGCCTTCGCCGCGGGTCCCGAGAAATTCGGTGATCTTGTCGATGATCTCGGCGGGCGCCGGCCCGGGATGTGCGTCGGTCACCACGCCATCGGCTCCGACGACGATCGCGGTGGCCGACAGCGCCGCCGACAATTCCTTGATGACGGCGGGTACGCCCTGGATCGCGGCGCGGGTCATGCGCGGCTGGCTGCGCGAGGCCCGCAGCACCTTCTCGTACTCCTGTTCGGCGAGCCGCTGCATGACTTTCTTGGTGATCGCGCCGAACGGCGTCGGCAGCGGCACCTCGAACAGCGGCAGCCCGAGCTCGTCGGCGGCCTCGACCAGGTCCTCGGGTACGGCCGGGTGCGAGAGCCCGACTCCGAATCCGACGCCGACCACCCCCACCGAGTCGAGATCACGAAGGTAGCGCAGCCGATCGGGGCGACTGAGCGGCAAACCCATGCCGGTGGTGAGCACCAGTTCCCCGCCGGAGAGCCATTGCTGCGGTTCGGTGAGTTCGGAGGTGAGCGCGAGCGCGATCTCCCGGCCCAGTCCGGCACCGCCGCCTTTGAGCACCAAGCCCAGCTCAGGCTGCGACAGGATCCATCGGACCGGAATTCCCACACTCATAGCTCTCCCACAGCAACTGGACATAATGGTGAAACCCCATTCGCGGGTCACGCCGATTCGGCAGGTGACGCAGGGGTGTGTCGCGCAGCACACTCGGTGGCAATCGAACAGCACTCACACATCGCACGAGAACGGGCAGACATGACCACGGAGATACTTCGCAACTACATCGACGGCCAGTTTACGGCCGCCACCGCGGCGGAGTCGTTCGACCTGATCAGCCCGGTGGACGAGTCCGTGACCGGCCGCAGCCCGATCTCCGGGCCCGCCGATGTGGATGCCGCCGTGGCCGCCGCCGCCCGCGCCTTCCCGGCCTGGAAGGCCGCCACTCCGAGCCGCCGCCAGGCCGCTCTGCTGAAACTGGCCGACGCCATCGAAGCCAATGCGCAGGCCCTGGTCGAGGCGCAGTCCCTCGATACCGGCCAGCCCAAGCATCTGATCGCCTCCGAGGAGGTCGCCGCGGGCGCGGATCACCTGCGCTTCTTCGCCGGGGCGGCGCGGCTGCTGGAGGGCAAGTCGGCCGGTGAGTACATGGAGGGCTTCACCTCCTATGTGCGCCGCGAGCCGGTCGGCGTGATCGGCCAGGTGACGCCGTGGAACTACCCGCTCATGATGGCCATCTGGAAGATCGGCCCGGCGCTGGCGACCGGCAATACGGTCGTGCTCAAGCCCAGTGACACCACGCCCCGCAGCACCCTGGTGCTGGCCGAACTGACCCGGGACATCCTGCCCGCCGGCGTCCTGAACGTGGTGCTCGGCACCGCGGGCACCGGGGCCGCGCTGGTCGCGCATCCGGCCCTGGACATGGTGGCCATCACCGGTTCGGTGCGCGCGGGCATCGAGGTGGCCACCGCCGCCGCCCTTCAGGTGAAGCGGGCGCATCTCGAATTGGGCGGCAATGCGCCGGTCCTGGTGTTCGAGGATGCGGATCTGGCGCTCGCGGCCGATCGCATCGGCGATGCCGCCTACTTCAACGCCGGTCAGGACTGTACGGCCGCCACCCGCGTGCTGGTGCACGAGTCCGTGCACGACGCCTTCGTGGAGGCCCTGGTGAAGAAGGCGCAGACGGTGCAGCCGGGTCTGCCCGACAATCCGGATGCCGCCTACGGCCCGCTCAACAACATCCGCCACTTCGAGTCGGTGACCGCCAAGATCGCGGCGCTGCCCGCGCACACCACCATCGCCACCGGCGGTGTGCGGATCGGCGAGCGCGGCTTCTTCTTCGCGCCGACTGTGGTGACCGGTGTGCGCCAGGACGATCCGATCGTGCAGGAGGAGACCTTCGGCCCGGTGATCACCGTGCAGACCTTCGCCGACGAGTCCGAGGCCGTCCGTCTGGCCAATGACGTGGTCTACGGCCTGGCCTCGAGCGTGTGGAGCCGCGATCACGGTGTGGTGCAGCGGGTTTCGGCCGCACTGGACTTCGGCGCGGTGTGGGTGAACTGCCATATTCCGCTGGTCGCCGAGATGCCGCACGGCGGTTTCAAGCGCTCGGGCCACGGCAAGGATCTGTCCGCCTACGGCGTCGAGGACTACACGCGCATCAAGCACGTCATGAGCGCACACGACTGATTCCGGTTGCACCGGCCATCGAATTCCCTTACCGCAGAAAGAGTTTCATGACAGAGATCAGCTACCGGATTCCGCAGCAGCGGGTGCTCCGGACCGCCCTGCCCGGCCCGCGCTCGCAGGAACTGGCGGTGCGCCGCAAGGGCGCCGTCGCCGCGGGCGTCGGCTCCACCGCCCCGGTGTACACCGCCGATGCCGATGGCGGCGTCATCGTCGATGTGGACGGCAATGCGCTCATCGATCTCGCCGCGGGCATCGCGGTCACCAATGTCGGGGCGTCGCATCCGAAAGTCGTTGCGGCGATCAAGGATCAGGCCGAGCGGTTCACCCACACCTGTTTCATGGTGGCCCCGTACGAGGGCTACATCGAGGTGGCCGAGCAGCTGGCCGCGCTGACTCCGGGCGATCACGAGAAGCGCAGCGTGCTCTTCAATTCCGGCGCGGAAGCGGTGGAGAACGCCATCAAGGTGGCGCGCCTGGCCACCGGCCGCCCCGCCGTGGTCGCCTTCGATCACGCCTATCACGGCCGCACCAACCTGACCATGGCGCTGACCGCGAAATCCATGCCGTACAAGCAGAATTTCGGCCCGTTCGCGCCCGAGGTCTACCGGATGCCGATGTCGTATCCGTTCCGCGACGGCGGCCAGGACGGCGCGGCGGCGGCGCGGGAGGCGATCATCCGGATCGAGAAGCAGATCGGCGCGACCTCGGTGGCGGCCATCATCATCGAGCCGATCCAGGGTGAGGGCGGATTCATCGTGCCCGCACCGGGATTCCTTCCGGCGCTGGCCGATTGGGCCCGTGCCAACGGCGTGGTGTTCATCGCCGACGAGGTGCAGACCGGTTTCGCCCGCACCGGCGACTGGTTCGCCTGCGCGCACGAGGGCGTGGTGCCCGACATCATCACCATGGCCAAGGGCATCGCGGGCGGTATGCCGCTCTCGGCGATCACCGGCCGCGCCGATCTCATGGACGCGGTACACCCCGGCGGCCTGGGCGGCACCTACGGCGGCAATCCGGTCGCCTGCGCCGCCGCGCTGGCCGCCATCGACGCCATCCGCGAGCACGATCTCACCGCCCGCGCCCGCCGCATCGGCGATATCGCCTCGACCCGCCTGCGCGCACTCGCGCAGCAGGTTCCGGCCATCGGCGAGGTGCGCGGCCGGGGCGCGATGCTGGCGCTGGAGTTCGTCCGCCCCGGCGGCACCGAACCCGATGCCGCCCTGACCGCCGCCATCGCCGCCCGCTGCCTGGAGCAGGGTGTGCTCACCCTGACCTGCGGCACCTTCGGCAATGTGATCCGGCTGCTGCCGCCGCTGGTGATCGGCGAGGACCTGCTGAACGACGCCCTGGATGTGTTGTGCACCGCCATCGCTGACCTGTCCGCGTCATCGACCGCCATCGACTGCTGAGGAAATCTGTTGTCCGAGTTCGACTTCGTGCGCGCCTTCGTTCCCACCGGTGTGTGGATCGACGGAGTCGCGGCCCCCGCGTCCGGCGGCGGCACCTTCACCGTGACCGATCCGGCCACCGGTGACCTGCTCACCGAGGTCGCCGACGCGGGCCGCAAGGACGCCCTGCGGGCCCTCGACTCGGCCTGCCGGGTGCAAGCCGAGTGGGCCGCGACCGCTCCCCGCGACCGCTCCGCGATCCTGCGGCGGGCCTGGGAACTGCTGGTGGATCGCACCGAGGAGATCGCGCTGCTGATGACCCTGGAGATGGGCAAGACCATCGCCGAGTCGCGCGGCGAGGTGGCCTACGGCGCGGAGTTCCTGCGCTGGTTCAGCGAGGAGGCGGTCCGGATCGGCGGCCGCTACACCACCGCGCCCGCGGGCACCGGCCGCATTCTGGTCACCCAGCAGCCGGTCGGCCCGGTGCTGGCCATCACACCGTGGAACTTCCCGCTGGCCATGGGCACCCGCAAGATCGGCCCGGCCCTGGCGGCCGGGTGCACCGTGATCGCGAAGCCCGCCGAGGACACCCCGCTCACCATGCTCGCGCTGGCCGCGATCTTCGCCGAGGCCGGGCTGCCCGAGGGCGTGCTGTCGGTGCTGCCGGGCAGCGACGCCGCCGCCATCACCGCGCCGCTGCTGGCGGATGCACGGCTGCGCAAGGTGACCTTCACCGGGTCCACCCGGGTGGGCGCGCTGCTGCTGCGGCAGGCCGCCGACAATGTGCTGCGCACGTCCATGGAACTGGGCGGCAATGCGCCGTTCATCGTGTTCGAGGACGCCGATCTGGACCAGGCCCTCGATGGCGCGATGGCCGCGAAGATGCGCAACGGCGGTCAGGCGTGCACGGCGGCGAACCGTCTCTACGTGCACAATTCGCTGCGCGAGCAGTTCGCGTCCCGCTTCGCCGAGCGGCTGGCCGCGCTGCGCGTCGGCCCCGGCTACCAGCCGGACGTCGATCTCGGACCACTGATCAACGAGCGGCAGCGCGCGACGGTGACCGCACTGGTGGACGACGCGATCGCGTCCGGCGCCGTGCTGCGCACCGGCGGCAAGCCGCTCGACGGTGCGGGCTGTTTCTTCGAGCCCACCGTGCTCGACGATGTGCCGCGCACCGCGCGGATGCACCGGGAAGAGATCTTCGGCCCGGTCGCCGCGATCTACGGTTTCGATACCGAAGCCGAGGTGGTGGACGCCGCCAATGACACCGAATTCGGTTTGGCCGCTTATGTTTTCACGAAAGACCTCGATCGCGCTCTGCGCGTGAGCGACGCCCTGGAAGCCGGCATGGTCGGCATCAACCGCGGCGTCGTCTCCGATCCGGCCGCTCCCTTCGGCGGAGTCAAACAGTCCGGCCTGGGCAGCGAGGGCGGATCCGAGGGGATCCACGAATACCTCGACACCAAATACGTCGCGCTCACCCGCTGACGTCATCTCCCGGCACCCCGGCCCCTGCGCCGGATCTCGTGCCGAACCGGCCGTTCCAGGCCGGTGTCTCCACCGTGGCGCGGCGCCGGTGGGAGCGCGCTTCTCGCTCCCACCGCCGCCAGACCCTCGCAAGAGGAGCTCTCATGCTCATCCAGAATTCTCCGGGGATCGAACCCTCCGCCCCGAGCGGCAAGGGATTGGCTACCAACAAGGTCGGCGTGCTGGCCGGGGCCGTGCTCAGTATCGCCTCCATCGCGCCGGCGTATACGACGACGGCCAGTCTGGGCCTGATCGTCGCCGCTGTCGGCCTCAAGATGCCGGCGCTGCTGATCGCCGGATTCATTCCGATGTTCCTGGCGGCGTACGCCTATCGCGAGTTCAATGCCGAAACACCGGATTGCGGAGCCTCGTTCACCTGGTCGGCACGATCCCTGGGCCCCTACGTCGGCTGGATGGCCGGGTGGGGTTCGGTGATCGCCGTGGTGATCGTGCTGGCCAACATCGCGGCGGTCGGCGCGGAGTTCCTGTACCTGTTCGTGGGCAAACTGGTGGGGTCGGAGGCCATCGCGACCCTCGGTGACAACAAGCCGATCAATATCGTGACGACGCTGGTGTTCCTGGCGGCGGCCGGGTGGGCGGCCAGCCGCGGCATCACCTCCAGTGAGCGCCTGCAGTACGTGCTGGTCGGCTTCCAGCTGACGGTGCTGCTGGTGTTCGCCGGGATGGCGCTGTGGAAGGCGCTGGCCGGGGACGCGCCGTCCGGGCTGAGCTTCGACATCGACTGGTTCGATCCGTTCACCGGACTCACCCTGGGCGCGTTCGCCATGGGCTTGATCGGGTCGGTGTTCCTGTACTGGGGCTGGGACACCGCGCTCACCCTCGGCGAGGAGTGCAAGGATCCGCAGCGCACCCCCGGGCGGGCCGGAGTGCTGTCGATCCTGACCGTGCTCGGCACCTATCTGCTGCTGGCGGTGTCGCTCATGTGGTACGCCGGAGTCGGCGAAACCGGTATCGGACTGGGTAATCCGCAGACCTCGGACAATGTGTTCGGCGCGCTGGCCCGACCGGTGCTCGGCAGCAACGGCGAGATCCTGCTCTACCTCGCGGTGCTGGTCTCCACCATCGCCAGCCTGCAGGCCACCTTCCTGCCCGCGGCGCGCGCCATGCTCGCCATGGGCACCTACCGGGCGCTGCCCAGCCGGTTCGCCTCGGTGCACCCGCGCTATCAGGTGCCGCGGTTCACCACCGCGGTCGCCGCGCTGGTGGCGGGCGGTTTCTACGCGCTGACCGCGCTGCTGTCGGAGCACGTCCTGCAGGACACGATCGCCGCGCTGGGTATCATGATCTGCTGGTACTACGGACTGACCGCGTTCGCGTGCGTCTGGTACTTCCGCAAGCGGTGGTTCGCCTCGGGCCGCGATTTCCTGTTCAAGCTGCTGTTCCCGCTGCTCGGCGGGGCCATGCTGCTGATCATCTTCGCCATCTCGGTGCGGGAGAGCCTCGATCCGGCGACCGGTAGCGGCGCGGAGATCTTCGGCATCGGGCTGGTGTTCTATCTGGGGTTCGGGATTCTGGTGCTGGGCGCGGTGCTGATGCTCGTGCAGCGCTGGCGGGATCCGGCGTACTTCCGGAGCCGGACCTTGCCGCGCGCGGTGTCGGGCGATCCGATGCCCGCCGTGCAGGCGCCCACCGTCTAGCCAATCCTGCTGCGCCGCAATCCTATTCCCACTACAGGAGGAATCATGCACGTCGTCACCTGTTTCGAACCGCCCGTCTCGCACGCCCGGGTCGATGCGCCGGTCCGCCCGCCGCTGCGAGTGGCCCTGGTACAGCACCGCTGGCAGGCCGACGCGGATGCGCTGTCTGCCGAGCTGAGCGCGGGCATCGCCCAGGCGGCCGAGCTCGGCGCCAAGGCCGTGTTCCTGCCAGAACTGACGCTGAGCAAATACCCGGCGTTCGTGCGCGGCGGCGACAACCCGTGCGCCGAGGCCGAGGATCTGACGACCGGGCCCACCGTCACCTTCGCGGCGAAGGCGGCCATCGAGCACGGCGTGTTCGTGCACGCCTCGCTCTACGAGCGCGCCGACCAGGGCGACGGGCTGGGCTTCAATACCGCGATCCTGGTGTCCCCCAGCGGCGAACTCGTCGCTCGCACCCGCAAGCTGCACATTCCGATCAGCGCCGGCTACTACGAGGACACCTACTTCCGCGCGGGCCCCGCGACCGAGGAGTCCTACCGCCCGCACACGCACCCGGACCTCGGTGACGTCCGCATCGGCATGCCGACCTGCTGGGACGAATGGTTCCCCGAAGTGGCGCGGCTGTACTCGCTGGCCGGAGCGGAGGTGATCGTCTACCCGACCGCCATCGGCTCCGAACCGTCCTTCCCGGCCTTCGACACCCAGCCGCTGTGGCAGCACGTGATCGTCGGCAATGGCATCACCAGCGGCACATTCATGGTGGTGCCCAACCGTTTCGGCGACGAGGGCGAGATCACCTTCTACGGTTCGTCCTTCATTTCCGACCCCTACGGCCGCATCCTGGTGCAGGCCCCGCGCGACGAGGCGGCGGTGCTGGTCGCCGATCTGGATCTGGATCAGCGCGGCGACTGGCTGACCCTGTTCCCGTTCCTGGACACCCGCCGGCCCGACACCTACGCGCGCCTGACCGCGCCGGTGGATCACCAGCACCCCTTCGGGCGGCCCTGATGAGCTGGCACATGCCCGCCGAGCACGCACCGCATCGGCGCACCTGGATGGCGTTCCCGCCCGCCGGGTCGGAGATCACCGCCACCCCGCAGGCCGTGACCGAGGCCCGCACGGCGTGGACGGCGGTGGCCCATGCGGTCGCCGAGTTCGAACCGGTCACCATGGTCGTGGATCCGGCCGATGCGGCGGCGGCCCGGACCTGCCTGTCGAGTGCCATCGAGATCGTCGAAGCACCCCTCGACGATGCCTGGATGCGCGATATCGGGCCGACCTTCGTGCACGCCGCGGACGGGTCGGTCGCGGCCGTGGACTGGGTGTTCAACGGGTGGGGCCAGCAGGAGTGGGCCAGGTGGGACCACGATGCGAGGATCGGCCGGGCGGTCGCGGCGGCGGCCGGGACGCCGGTGGTGGATTCGGCGCTGGTCAACGAGGGCGGCGGCATCCAGGTCGACGGCTGCGGGACGGTCCTCGTCACCGAGACCGTGCAACTGGACCCCTACCGCAATCCGGGCCTGACCAAGGCGCAGGTCGAGGCCGAGTTGCGCCGCACGATCGGCGTCGACACGGTGATCTGGCTGCCGCGCGGGCTGTGGCGGGACTCGCAGCGCTTCGGCACCCGCGGGCACGCCGATATCGTCGCCGCGCTGCCCGCGCCCGGTGTGGTCCTGGTGCACGATCAGCGTGATCCCGAGCACCCCGACCATGCGCTCAGCCGGCAGCTCATGAAGCAGCTGGCCGCCGAAACCGATTCGGCCGGAAAGCCTTTCGAGGTGGTGCCGGTGCCCGCCCCGCGAACGCTGCGTGACCAGGAGGGCTTCGTCGACTACAGCTACATCAACCACTACGTGTGCAACGGCGCGGTCATCGTGTGCGGATTCGACGACCGCACCGACGCCGAGGCCGCGGCCGTGCTGGCCGAGGTCTATCCCGGCCGCGTCATCGTGACCGTCGACGCGCGGGAGATCTTCGCGCGCGGGGGCGGCATCCACTGCATCACCCAGAACGAGCCCCTGCCCGCGCGCTGACACCTCGGCCGGCACGCCGGAATGGCGATTGAGGGGCCGGCCGATTCGCCGCAGTGGAGCGAGCGGGACCGTGAGCGCACCCACATACTAGAAACAGCAACCCTCGGGTTATCTCCAGGAAAACTCGATGTTCAGCAAGGAGTTCTCGTGCCTGTCATCACTCGCGACGTCGTGATCGTCGGCGCCGGGCCGTCCGGCCTGACTGCCGCCACCGAACTACACAAGGCCGGTCTGAGCGTGGCCGTGCTGGAGGCTCGTGATCGAGTCGGCGGACGCACCTGGACCGGCGACATCGACAACGCGATGATCGAGATCGGCGGCCAGTGGCTGTCCCCGCATCACACCGCCGCCCTCGGGCTGGTCGAGGAACTCGGCCTGAAGACCTTCTCCCGCTACCGCGACGGCGAATCGGTCTACCTCGCCGCCGACGGCACCCGCCAGCAGTTCACCGGCGACGTCTTCCCCGCGCCTGCCGACACCGCCGCCGAGATCGACCGTCTCATTCGGCTGCTCGACGGGCTGGCCGCCGAGGTCGGCGCGGAGCAGCCGTGGGCGCATCCGCTTGCGGCCGAACTGGATTCGATCCCGTTCAGCCTGTGGCTGGAGCGGCAGTCCGACAACGACTACGCCCGCGAGACGGTGGCGTTCTTCGTCTCCGGAGCCATGCTGACCAAGCCCGCGCACACCTTCTCGACACTGCAGGCACTGCACATGGCCGCCGCGCAGGGGTCCTACACCGCGCTGGCCACCGACACCTTCATGCTGGACAAGCGGGTCATCGGTGGCATGCAACAGGTTTCGCAACGCCTGGCCGCGGCCATCGGCGACGATGTGCACCTGAATTCGCCGGTGCGGAAGGTGCGATGGTCCGAGACCGGCATCAGCGTCTTCGCCGACGGCGACCTGGAGGTGCGCGCCGACCGTGTGGTACTGGCGGTGCCCCCGAACCTGTACTCCGCCATGAGCTTCGATCCGCCCATGCCGCGCCGTCGCCAGCAGATGTACCAGCACATGTCCTTCGGTTTCGTGGTCAAGGTGCACGCGGTGTACCCGACCCCGTTCTGGCGCGCGAAAGGCCTGTCCGGCACCGGATTCAGTGATACCGACATCGTGTCGGAGGTCTACGACAACACCAACCACGACGCCACCAACGGCGCGATGGTCGGCTTCATCGCCCACGAACAGGCCGACGCCGTGTTCGAGATGAGCCCCGCCGAGCGCAAGCAGGCCGTGCTCGACTGCCTGGTCCGCTACCTCGGCCCCGAGGCCGCGAACCCGGTCGTCTACTACGAATCCGACTGGGGCGCAGAGGAATGGACCCGCGGCGCCTACGGCGTCAGCTTCGACCTGGGCGGCATGACCCGCTACGGCCGCGACCACCGCGATCCGGTCGGCCCGATCCACTTCTGCTGCTCGGACCTGGCAGGGCACGGCTTCCAGCACGTGGACGGCGCGATCCGGATGGGCCGCCGCGCGGCCGCCGCCATCGTGGCCGAACGCAGCCTGGTATAGCCACACCGTCCCTCACAACCGGTCTGTTCTCGGGTGTGCGGCGGCTCCGGGCCGACCGCCGCACGCTCACCCCTCGCCGCGTTCCAGCCTCGCTCGCACGGCTTCCATGCGGGTGGCCAGAGCAGCCTCATCGATGACATTTCTGGCGATCAGTGAGTGCGCCAGCGCGACGAGCTGATTCTCCGGGAACGGCAGTGTCGCGTACACCTCGGTGGAGAGGCGGTCCTCCTCGGAACGACGCGTGAGAAGTGGCAGTACCGTTGCTTGCCGGTCGAGTGCGTCGCACATCCCGTCGAGACTCGAACGCCATGGCGGCACCGGATTCGCGACGCCGTACTTGTCGGCCATTCGCGACCACACCTGTCCGCGAGAAACGATCTGCTCCAGCGTCCGCACGCGGATATGGGTGACGTCGTCGTGGTTCGGCATTGCTCGGCCTCTCGGGGTCAGTACTTCTCGGCCGGGTGGGTGGCAGGGTGCACGGGCCGGTCCCGATTCGCTCGCACGCCGGGCTTGGGAACGGCGACGCCGATCAAGCAGTCCCGCGTCGCGATCTCTGCGAGCTGCTCCTCGGTCCAGCCCTGCGTGCCATCCGGCCGGACCGGCAGCACCATGAACCTGTGCTTGGAATTGGAGTCCTCGACTCGGATCTCGACGTCTTCCGACAGGAACAGGCCGAACTCGGCGAGAACCTGGCGCGGCCAGCGCACCAGGCGGCGGCGATAGTTCGGCGTCCGATACCACTCGGGTGAGTTTCCGAGAATCGGACGCGGATAGCACGAGCACAGGGTGCACACGATCACGTGATGCAGCGTGGGCGTGTCCTCCAGCACGTGCAATGCCGTGAAATCGCTGGGCGTCCCGAAGCCGGTCGGTCGCAACCAGTCGATTCCCACCTCCAGACAGGCGGCAATGGGATCCTCGAGCAGCAACCGCTTGAAAGCGGGATCGATCCAGGCTTTGGCGACGAGCCGGGCGCCGGGCGCCGGGCCCAGCTGTTCGACGAACTCGGTGTAGGTCCGGTGATCCTCGGCGGTGAACAAGCCCTTCTCGATCGCCAGCTCGCGCAATGCGATCTCGAGCACCTCGAAATCGGTGACCTCCTCGACCATCGGCGCCGCGTGCCGTGCAGAACCGTCGTGACCCGTCTCGCCATTCGCCGTCATGCGGATTCCTCTCGATGATCGCGGGCTTCGATCCGGTTCGGCTGCAGCCACGTTTCCGAGATCTCCGCCTGCAGCGTGTCGTTCGGGCAGCCCGTATACGGCTCCCACACATCGGTCATCTCGAACCGCACGATGTAGAACCACTCGGGCTGCTGATCCTCGCGGTCGAACGCCTCGTCCTCCGGTACCAGGCTCTCGTAGGACACCGTGACGACCGTGCCGGGCTTGCCCCGCAGGTACTCCTGGGTGCGCGTGTAGAAGATCGTCGGCAGATCCCGCACCCGCACCGCATCGCCCGCCGCGAACCGCGGGGCGCCGGCGGTACCGGCGAAACACTGCGGATCGCCTTTGCCGGCCGCCTCCGTGTGATGGCGGTTACGGGCCACCGCCTCCCCGTCGCCGGTTGTGCGAGGCACCGCTTCCAGCCGAGCGCTGCCGGCGCGGGCGCAGCGTTCTCGCACCTCGCTCACCCGCTCGATCAGCTCACCGAGCGTGATGTGACGCTTGTCGACGAGGCAACGGGCAACCGCCAGCACCCAGCGTCCGTAGTACGGAAACCCGAGATATGCCATCCGCCCGACATCGACATTGCCGAGCCGCCGACGTTCCTCGGACGTCCAGATCCCCCGCCAGCCGAGAACCTCACACGTCACAAACGTGTTGAGTTCCCACTGCTCTTCCTCTTTCTCCTCGAACGTCGCCGGGGCATCCGGTTCACCGCCGACATCGTGCGGCGTCTTCATATAGGCCCTGAACAGGGCGCTGTCGATCTCATCCGGGTACGCCCAGTCCTGAAGCCGATGAAACCCGAGCCGCAGCTGACTGACCATGTCCCCCATGACTGAATTGGCCACGACCTCACCTCCGCCTGAATGGGCAGCAAAATCACAGCAATCCGACTGTAGCGCTGATGGAACCGCGCCGGAACCGATCACCACTTCGAACACCCCGGGGGGCTGGTCTAGGACCGGCTGGTCGCGGTCGAGGTGGTGTGTTCGCTGCGCCAGAGTGCGGAGTGGCCCGAAAGCCGGGGGTGCGCGGGCTGCGGGTGCTGCTGGAGTCGATCGAAGCGGTCCAGGTCGTGCATAGGTACGAGACCGGTCAGCGTGAAGTCCCAGATCTGGCGGATGAGATTCCCGGCAGTACGCCGGGTTTCCGGGCGGGTCGCGTAGCGGCGAGCGATGGTCGGGAAGTCTTCGGGTTCGACGCCGGCGACATCACGGACATGAGTGGTGGGGCCGCCCACCTCCCAGGTTCCCAGCGCGGCCTCGAGCGCGTAGTAGCGCAAGCCGGACTCCAGGTACAGGTCGAAACCGAGTCGTTTCGCGTTCACCCGCACGGCCTTCATGAGCATCCGTGGGGCAACCTCGATGTGGCGTACCCGGCGGCCCAACGCCTCACCCACCGCATCGGCGATCTCTGCGCCGGTCAGCAGCGCGGGCCCGGTCGGGCGGTAGGCCCGCCCGTCATGACGGTGCGGGTCCAGGAGCGCACCCACCGCGACCCGGGCGATGTCTTCGTTGGACGGAGGCGCATTGCGCCGGCCCCCGGTCGGCGCGGGCAGCACGCCCAGCTGGGCGGCCACACCGATGAACTGCAGGTAGTTGTCGGCGAACCAGCCGGGGTCGACCGCGACGTGGGCGGTATCGGGTAGCAGCTCGAACAGCTTGTCGATCAACCAGTGCTGGCGGGTCATCAGCGAGGGATGCTCAGGGCTGGCCAGCCACTGCCCCAGCGCCACCACGGCCTCGACACCCGAGCGCCGCGCGGCCACGGCGAAGGAGACCGCACTGTCGAGGGCATGCGGGTGGTACGGGGGGTTGAAGAACAGCCGGTCGGCCCCGTCCATCGCGGCCTGTACCTGCTGGATATCGAATATGTCGGCGACGACCGTTTCGGCGCCCAGAGCCCTCAGCCGTGCGCTGCGCGCATCGTCGCGATGCACCAAAGCCCTTGTCGGAACACCCTTCTCCAATAATTGGGCGGCGACGGCGCCGCCGATCTTTCCGGTGGCGCCGGTTACCAGCACGCGAGTGGTTGTCATCGGAGTTCCTTTCCGGGTTGGTGTCTCGGTTCGGGGACCTTCCGTGGACCTTCCGCCGTAACAAAGTTTCCACTGGTCACATCACCCAGTGTGGGACGAGATGTGACCATTGTCAACATTCAGATGGCGTGGCAGCCCGGCAGCCATGAGCAGCACCTATCTGTGCCTGGTCAACGCCGAGCCGCGCGAGGGCGACAGCGAGCCGCCGTGGCGGACGTCCTAGCCGCAGCACGCTGGGCTCGACCTTGATCGAGGTGGGCATCCCGCGCCCCGCCCCTCGGTCGTTAATTCGTCACAGTGACGTGTTGATCTGGACTGGCTGGATGGTGGAATCTGTTGCTATCAGGGCGAACTCGCTCCCGGATCAGCTCTTCGGTGTCGCGAGACGGGGCATTTCGTGCATCCCGACCTCGCCCTTGGGCACGCGCGGGGATGGGCCTCAGCCCGCGGGCTGGGTGCGCCGGATGCCTCGCCAGCCCAGTGGGAGTTGGACGCGCCCGGCCCGGATATCGCCGATGAGGTGGGCGTAGCCGTCACGGACTTCGCCGAGGTGGACCCACGCGGAGTGCCGAAGCTCCTCGCAGTCGCTGTGCAGCACCGTCCACCACGCCTCGGCGTAGGTCTTCGCCACATGACTGATCACCTCGCCGAAGGTGTGCGTGTGGCGACGGGCGCACCGGGTGTGGCGGGTATAGGACGCGGCCCAAGAGTTGATCTTGTCGATGACCTTCGCGATATCCGCGCACAGCGCCGCCTCGGTGACCTCCGGTGCATTCCGCCGCGGATTCAGAACCGCCGAGATCAGCGCGGCATGCAGGTCGCCGAGTTCTCTCGCCCACGTGATGAGCGGGAACGGCTCGGTGAGCCGCCCGGCGATCGCGGCCAATAGTTGATCCGGCGACAGCAGAGACACCGCATCCGTCGCCGGATTCCCGTACGCCGCTACACCCGCATTCATGGGCGACGTGGCGCTACCAGAGAAGCCGGTCGTCATGCGATGTGTTCGAAGGCTCGTCGATCGAGGACGGCCTCGGCGGGATGGGCGTGCTGATACATGGGCGGTAAGTCAACTTTTCGCGATGAATGGTTGATGTAGAGAACGCGCCGCTGCGGCTCGGGGCATTATGCTAATGCTGACTGCGCACTCAGTCAACGACTGGTCGAGTAGTCGGTCGGTGCGAGGGTGTCCGGAAATTGTGGACGAGGAGGGGCGGGATCGGTGAATGGACGTGCGGTAGGACCCGGCAAGTCGGGCGCGATTCTCGATATTTTCACGCGCCATGTCGCCGAGAAGGGCTATGACGGAACGAGTTTCAGCGGTGTCGCGAGCGAGCTGGGCATTTCGCAGGGCTTGATCGTGCACCATTACGGCACGAAGGCGCGGCTGCTGGAAGTTCTGCATGTTTCCTATATGCGGCGCCGTATCGATGAGGCGGAGCGAATCGTGTCGACCTTCGCCACACCGCCCGAGCAGTTGGCCGGGCTGTTGCATGCGGCCATGCTGTATCAGGTGCACGACCGGTACGGGACTGTCGCATTCCAGCGCGAGGTCGCACGGCTCGCGCAGGAGGATGCGGATTCCGAGGGGCGCAAGCTGCGCAGGCATTACATCGGCATCCTGCTCGGCGTCCTCGACGCGGGTATCGCGTCCGGTGACTTCCGGCCCGTCGATACCAGCATCCGGAGCCTGCTCATTTTCGGTGCCGCGCAATGGGCGTGGACGTGGTTCGAGCCGGAAGGGCGCAGATCTGCCGAACAGGTCGGCGCCGAACTGGTGGATCTCACTCTCGGATCTCTGTTGGTGGACAGGACCTCGTTGCCGCGCCTCCGCGATCCCGAAGGCCAGGTCGTCGCAACGGTGATCGGCATCATCTCCACTGCCCCGGAAGCGTCGCCAACAGTGTTGGGGGATGACCCGGCGCCGACCTGAACCATGCCGACCTGAACCATTCGGGAGCGTGCGGCAGCTCGGCAGGGCTAGTCGAGGCGGGTGGCGGCCACGGCCCACACGGGCACGTGCACCCGGTTGTTCTTCAGCAGCGGCCCGATGATCTCGAGTTGTTCCATCATCGGCTTCATCCGATCGGCCCATCCGGAGTCGTCGCTCATCTCCTTGGTCATGTAGGCGAACGTCTCCGGGCCGAAGTTGGCCTGGTAGGTGGTGGTTCCCAGGTGGTCGATGACCCACCCGGCCGCGGAAAGCACGCGCTCGAAATTCTCCGCCGGCAAACCTTCGAGCTGCAGGCCGTTGACGTTGTGGCGGCCGAATTCGAACATGAACAGTCGCGCTCCCCGTCTCGTGGCGCGATGCAGGGCCTGCGCGTACCGGATCTGGGTCTCTTCGTCGTCGAGGAACACGTGGTAGAAGGCGCTGTCGATGACGGTGTCGAACCGATCCTCCAGGCCCTCGAGTTTGGTGGCATCGGCGACCTCGAAGTTCACCGTCACCCCGGCGCGCTCCGCGTTGCGCTTGGCCCGTTCGATGGCCGACGGCGACGAGTCGATACCGGTGACCGAATAGCCCTTGGACGCGTAGTAGATCGCGTGATGTCCGGGGCCGGTTCCGGGGTCGAGCACCTCGCCCCGCACGGCGCCGTAGGCCACCAACTGCTGCACCACCGGCTGTGGGCCGCCGATGTCCCAGGGGATCAGTGCGGGAGGACCCTGTTCCGATGCCGTGTCGTGGTACAGGGCTTCGAAGTCCATCTGATCGTCGTGCTTCGGTTCGGTGCCCATGACTCCTCCTTCGATTGCGGATGGGCAACACATGAAGGGTCGTGCCAGCGATGCGACGAATTGTTCCGATGATGGGGCGTCAGTTCTCGGATCATCAGTTTAGTTGTTGCACCACCGGCGGTGCCCGGTGCTGTTGTTCATTCCGCGCCCGGTGCCGAACATGCTGATCTGACGAATCGAGATCCTTTGGCGTATTTGGCTTTTGGTGAAAATTGTTGATTCGACCGAAATTGGCGATGACCGATGCTGGATGGCGTGGACACTGTGGCCGCCGGAGCGAGTTGGTTCGGGTTGCTAACAGTTCCGCTCAGTGGGACAGGGGCCGGTCGTCGCCCCGAAGGCTGGGTTACGGTCCGATTGGTTCGATGATCAGCATCACATTCCGGGTAGCAGGGCTATGAAACTGACGTATTTGCTGTGGGGGGCCGAATTGAAGACAAGCCTGCACGATGGCGAACTGCGGCGGGCGCTGTCCTACTGCGGTGTCAGCGAACTGCAGGTGAATATCCGTGACGAGTACGTCGCCGCGGCCGAGCTGTGGATGTGCACCTACGACACGCCCGTCGACGCCGTGGTGACGCTGCGTGGGGTCGAGGATCCCGATCAGATCACCGCGCTGCTGCGGCCGCTGGCCGATCGGCTCGACGGGTTCGTCGTCGACGAGCTCACCCCGTTGCGCCCGCCGCGCACCGACAGCGGTGTCCGCGCCGACGCATTGGCGCGCATCGCGGTGATGCGGATTCCCGTGGGGATGACCCGGGCGCAGTGGCTGGAGAACTGGATCGGCGACCACACCCAGGTCGCGCTGGACAACCAGGCCAGTCTGGGTTACATCCAGAATCCGGTGCTGGGCTCGATCACCCCCGACGGGCGGGTGGACGCCGTAGTCGAGGAGCTGTTCCCGATGGCCGCGATGTCGGATCCGCATGCCTACTGGGGAAGCGGCGGTGACGACGCCGAACTCGAGCGGCGCTGCACCCGCATGCTCGACAGCATCGCCCGTTTCGGCGCCGACCGCGACCTCGACGTCATCCCGACCAGCCGCTACGTCTATTCGCTGCGCTGACCCACCGCCGAGCGCCACCCCGGCAGGCGCACCGGAGTTTCGGCCACCGGGTGGGGCGTTCCACCCGCACCGGGTGCCCAACCGTTCGAGCAGGTGGTTGTTCACAACTGCCCCTCGCGGTCGATGAGGACGCCCGGGTTGAGGATCCACGCGGGGTCGAGGGCGTGTTTGGTGGCGCGCAGGGCGGTGGCGAACGGGCCGGGTCGTTCCCGGTCGTACCAGGGCCGGTGGTCGCGGCCGACGGCGTGATGGTGGGTGATGGTGCCGCCGTTGGCGGAAATGGCTTCGGAGACAGCGGTTTTGATCTCGTCCCACTGTTCGGCGGTGCTCCCCCACCGGCCGGCGGCGTACACGCCGAAGTAGGGTGCGGGGCCGTCGGGATAGACGTGGGTGAACCGGCAGGTCAGCACGCCGGTGACACCGGTGGACCGGAACGCGTCGGCGGCCGCGGTCTCGATGGCGGCGCGCAGCTGGTCGAATCGGTCCCAGGTGCAGGCGGTTTCGAAGGTTTCGGTGATCATGGACTGGGCGGCGAGGGCGTCGCGCTGGTAGGGCATGCGCAGGAACGACGAGCGCCAGGTGTCGGAGGGGTCGGCCTCGGATGCGGCGGCGGGTGCCTCGTCGCGGGTGCGGCCGCCGAACCCGGCGCAGATCTCCACGGCGCGGCGCAGGGAATCGTCGGCGGGGTGGTCGGCGGATTCGAATCCGAGGACCAGGACTCCCCCGGCGGCGAGGACTCCCGCATTGAGGAACGCTTCGGCGGGGTCGAGCAGCCGGCAGTTGGCCGGGTTCAGCCCGGATTGGGCCAGGGTGCGGGTGGCGTCGACGGCGGCGCGGTAGTCGTCGAACAGGACCGCGGCCTTCGCGCGCCAGCGGGGCCGATCCTGCAGCCGCATCCACGCCTCGGTGATGACACCGAGGGCGCCCTCCGAGCCGAGGAACAGGCGGTCGGGGGCGGGCCCCGCGCCGGAGGCGGGCAGCCGCCGCGATTCGCCGACCCCGGCGGGGGTGACGACGCGCATCGATTCGAGCAGGTCGTCGATGTGGGTGTAGAGGGTGGCGTAGTGTCCGCCGGCACGGGTGGCGAGCCAGCCGCCGAGGGTGGAGAACTCGAACGATTGCGGGAAGTGCCGCAGGGTCAGGTCGTGGGGTCGCAGCGCGGATTCCAGTGCGGGCCCGAGGATTCCGGCCTGGATGCGGGCCGCGCGGCTGGTGCGGTCGATCTCGAGGACCTGGTCGAGCGCGGTGAGATCGAGCGCGACGGCGCCGGGATAGTCGCCGCAGTCGCGGGGTTCGACGCCGCCCACGACCGAGGTGCCGCCGCCGAAGGGGATGACCGCGAGTCCCGCGCCGGCGCACCAGTCGAGGACGTCGACCACGTCCTGCTCGGTGCGCGGGCGCACGACCAGGTCGGGGACATCGCCGATGCGGCCGAGCAGGTTGCGCACGATGTCGCGGAAGGCCTGGCCGTGGCCGTGCAGCACGCGGTCGGCGGTGTCGTAGGAGGCGATCCCGGCCAGCGCGTGCGGGGCGCGGGTGCGGGGTTGCGGGATCGGGAGTGCGGCGAGCTCGGGTGGCTGGTGGATGGTGAGGTCGGCCTCGGGCAGCAGGGCCGCGATCCGCTGGGTGAGTGCGCTGCGTTCGGCGCCGGTGACGGCGTCCTCGACGGTGCCCCATCCCCACCACGATCTGGTTGCCATGGTCGTATCCTCCACTCGCCACGTTAATGACTGATGGGTAAATTACTACCTGGTCAATAACGATGGCGGCAAGAGGCAACATCACGGACACCGCTGCGCGGCCACCGGATTCGAGTCAGGCGAACGCGGCGATGAGCCGGCGGGTCCGGGCCGCCAGCTCCGGCCCCGGCACCTGCGGATGCCGCTGCCACCAGTGGATCAACGCGGTCACCGCACCGATCCACACCTCGGTGAACGCCGCTAGATCCACCGGATCGGTGATCGCACGCGCGGCCATGAACGCCGACATCCCGCGCGCGGCCTGCTCCTCGATCCGCGCGCGCACCGCGTGCGCGGCCTCGGCGGCCGGGCCGGCGGCGGGATGGGTGCGATCCAGCAGCACGTTCCAGTCGTGCGGGCGGTGCTCGAGCGCGCCGAAGATCGCCAGCAGGGTCTGCTCGGCCATGGTCAGATCCGCTGTCCCCGACAGCACCGGCTCGACCGCCTCGGTGACGGCCCGGGCGGCCCGCTCCACGCACGCGGCATAGAGCCCGTCCCGGGTGTCGAAAAAGGTGTGCACCAACGTCTTCGACACCCCGGCCTGCTTGGCGACGGCCGCCATCGACAGACCCGCGTAGCCGACCCGCGCGATCTGTGCGGCGGCGGCGTCGAGGATCTGCTCCTCGCGTTCGGCGCGCGGCACATTCCGGCTGCCCGCTGTGCGTGCCATCTCAGCCCTCCCCGGATGCGGCCGTCACGACAGAGCCGTGATCAGACGGCGGCTGCGCGCGATCATCGCCGCGGCGGACTGTTCGGGATGGCGGATCCACCACGACACCAGCGCGGTGACCGAACCCATCCAGATATCGGTGAACACCGACAGATCCTGCGGATCGCCGACCCCGCGCGCCCGCATCACCGCGCCCGCCCCGTGCGCGGCCTGCGCGGCGATCCGCCGTCGCGCCGCCCGGGCGGCATCCGCGGCCGGACCGTCGGCGGGATGACTGCGATCGAAGAGCACATTCCAGTAGTACGGGCGATGCTCGAGGACCCCGAAGATCGCCGCGAGGGTGTTCGCCGCCATCTCCAGCTCGGCCGGACCGGCGATGACGGTGTCGATCGCGTCGCCGATCGCCGCGGCGGCCCGCTCGACACATGCCGCGTACAACTGGTCCTTCGTGCCGAAGTAGGTGTACACCAACGGTTTCGACACCCCGGCCTGGGCGGCGACCTCACCGGGATTCAACCCGGCATACCCGACCGCGGCGATACGTTCGGCGGCGATCTCGAGGATCTGGTTCTCCCGCTCGGCGCGCGGCACACCCTTGGTTCCCGCCGTACCCATTCCACCGTCCTCGGTCACGCACCCTGTCACCAGCAACCTACCGAACCGGAGACCACGCCCGGCCCACCCGCAGGCGACCCGGACATGAGCGAGCCCCTCCGGGCAGGTGCCGGAGGGGCTCGCACACTCCGTCTCGTCAGCGGATGGTGCCGATGCCCGGGATCAGCGGCAGATCCAGGGGGGTGACCCAGCCCGGCGGCAGGGCGTTGACCGCGGGCACGGCGTTGAGGGCGCGCATCCCGGTGGCCAGGCATCCCGCGACGGCGGGGGTGCGGCCGGAACCGTCGGTGAAACGGAACGAGGTCTCCTGCGAGATCGACGGGCTGCCGAGAATGTCGACCCGGTAGACGTCGTCCTTGGTGCCAGCGGGCCAGTCGGGGGCGGCGTCGAGGCCGATGCGGTTGACGTGTTCGAGGGTGATGACCTCGCGGCCGCGATACACGCCGTTGATGGTGAAGCGGATCGCGGCGACCGTACCGGCCTTGATGATGCCCTTGGCCGAGGGCCGGTCCTCGGGCGTCACCCACTTGTCCCAGGTGGTGGTGATGGCGTCGAGCTCGATCCCGGCGGCGGTGGCGATCATGGGAACCGTTGCGCCCCAGGCCATCACGAGCATGTCGGGGTGTTCGAGCAGGGCCGTGAACTCGGGCGGGTGGCCGATGCCCATCTCGAATTCGTAGTCGCCCTCGTAGTCGGTGTAGTCGAGCAGTTCGGAGGCGCGCACGGATTCGACCTCGCCGCACAGGCCCATCAGGGTCATGGGGAACAGGTCGTTGGCGAAGCCGGGGTCGATGCCGGTGGTGAAGCACGACGCCCCGCCGGCCGCGCACGCCTCGGTGATCGGGTCACGCCAGAACGCGGGCAGCTTGTCCATGTGCGGCCACACCCACGGGGTCATCGCGGTCGAGCACACGTCGATGCCCGCGCGCAGGAACGACCCGATGACGCGCATGTTCTCCTCGGCGAACGCCGCCGTCGGCCCGTAGTGCACGACCGCGTCGGGGCGCAGCGCGATCAGCTCCTCGACCGAATCGGTCGCGAGCACACCGGTTTTCGCGGCCCCGCACAGGTCCCCGGCGTCCTTGCCGACCTTGTCGGGATTGCTGACGCCGACCCCGACCAGGTCGAAGCGCGGGTGGCGCAGGATCTCGGCCAGCACCATGGACCCGACCACGCCGGTGCCCCACAGCACGATGCGCTTGTTAACGGTTGCTCCTGTACTCATCGGTGGAACTCGCCGCAGTCGACGGTGAGCATCTGGCCGGTGACGGCGGTGGCGAGATCACTGGCCAGGAACAGGGCCGCCCGCGCGACCTCCTCGGGGCCGGCGAGGCGGCCCAGATCGGTGGGTGCGGCCTTCTGCCTATAGATGTCGTCGTGGGTGACCCCGGCCTGGCTGGCCAGCCAATCGAAATAGGCCTTGTTGATGTCCTCGTACACATACGACGGTGCGACGGAATTGACGCGGATGCCGCGCGGCCCGAGCTCGGTGGCCAGCGACGAAGCCAGGTGTGCGAGTGCGCCTTTGGACAGTTTGTAGCCCGAGTACTCCGGTTGCGAGCTGTAGGACACGCACGAGTTGAGCATGATGACCGACCCGTGCGAGCGTTCCAGCGCGTCGGCGAACAGTGCCGACAGTCGCAGCGGCGCGAACACATTGGTCTCGTTGGCGTGGCGCAGCGCCTCCACCTCGATCTGGGTGATCGGGTACATGGGCGGGATGGCGAAGGCGTTGTTGATCAGGCAGTCGACCCGGCCCATTTCGGCCAGCGTGGTCTCGACGAGCGCGGCGCGCTGGGATTCGTCGGTGATGTCGGTCTTGGCGACCACGGCGGCGCGGCCCAGGGCGCGGACCTCGTCGGCGTATTCGTGCAAGCGTTTCTCGGTGCGTCCGGCCAGCACCAGATCCGCGCCCATGCGGGCGGCTTCGATGGTGAGCGAATGGCCCAGGCCCGGTCCGACACCGGAGACCACGATGACCTTGCCGGCCAGCAGCGGCACCGGCTGGTAGGTGTCGGCGGGGGTGACCTGCGGGGCAGCTGACACGACTCCTCCTCGAGTCCTCAGCGGTTACAGAATGTAACGACTTTGATGTGACAGACTGTATCGACTCCTGCCCGCAGCGACAAGGACGGATTTCCGTGACCACCCGCCACCGGCTGGGCCCGCACCGCGACCCCGCGGTGGACGCCGCGGTCCTCGACGCCACCCGCGCCCTCGTCGTCGAACAGGGCTACGGCGCCACCTCCATCGACGCCATCGCCGCCCGCGCCGGCGTCAGCCGCCCCGCCATCTACCGGCGCTGGCCCTCCAAGGCCCACCTCATCGCCCAGGCCGTGTTCCCCGACGTCGGATCCGCGGTCGTCGCCCCCGATCTGCTCGCCGAGATCCGCAAGGTCATCCGCGGCACCATCCAGCTGTTCGGATCGGCCGAAACCCGCGCCGCCATGCCCGGACTCATGGCCGAGATGCGCCAGGACTCGGGCCTGTACGAGAAACTGTCCGCCCGCCTGGACACCCCCACCCGCGGCGAGCTCGCCGACTACCTGCCCGGCGACGCCGAACGCCCGGGCCTGGACCCGAACACCGTGCTCGACACCATCGCCGGAGCCGCCCTGTTCGCCATGTGTATCCGCGACATCGACGATCTGGACGGCTTCGCCACCTCCCTCGAGGACCTGCTGCTCTACGGCATCCTGGGCACCCGCCCCGACACCGAATGACCCGGTACGCCCTCACATCTCGGCGAGACCGACACCGAGCACCAAAGGCCGGCGAGTCGAACAACGGCAAAAATTCCACCACTTCGAGATCGTGGCCGCGCTGCGGCCCACCCGGGACTCCTGACCTGCCGCATTCGGGCCCGCGACACCCGCTCCGCCCCTTACCGTCTGAGCAGGCTTCGATGGTGAGTGGAACGAGAATTGTGATGAGCGAACCGAATACGTCCCCCGCCGCCTTCCAGGCGACCGCCGCGATCGACCCCGGCGCGGTCGCGGTCCGCGATATCGGCGGCACCCACGCCCTGACCTGGGCCGACTACGCCACCCAGGTGCGCGAGGTCGCCGCCGGGCTGGCCGCGCTGGGGGTGGGGCGCGGGGACACGGTGGCGTTCATGATGGCCAACCGCATCGAGTTCTACCCCCTCGAGGTCGGCGCCCAGCACACCGGCGCCACCTCGTTCTCGGTGTACAACACGCTCTCGGCCGAACAGCTGCACTACGTGTTCGGCAACGCCGGCAACCGGGTCGTGCTGTGCGAGGCCCAATACGTCGACCGCATCCGCGCCTGCGGGGTGCCCATGCAGACCATCGTGTGCATCGATGAGCCCGCCCCCGGCACACTGACCGTCGCGCAGCTCAAACAGTTGGGGCGCACCGATTTCGACTTCGACGCCACCTGGCAGGCGATCCGGCCCGACGACATCGTCACCCTCTGCTACACCTCCGGCACCACCGGCAACCCCAAGGGCGTGGAGATCTCCCACGCCAACCTCGCCTTCGAATGCCGCGCCTACGCCTCGGTCATGCCCGTCGAGTTCGGCGACCGCATCACCTCGTTCCTGCCGACCGCGCACATGGCCGACCGGGTCACCAACCTGTACCTGCACGAATACTTCGGCACCCAGATCACCGTCGTCCCCGACCGCACCCAGCTGCCCGCCGCCCTGGCCGACGTGCACCCCACCATCTGGGGCGCGGTCCCGCGCGTGTGGGAGAAACTCAAAGCGGCCGTGGAATATTCGACAACCGCCGAAACCGACCCCACCCGTCGCGCCGCCCTCACCTGGGGGCTCGAGGTCGCCGCCCGCAAGGCCGCCGCCCAGCTGGCCGGGCAGCCGATCGACACCGACCTGGCCGCCGAATGGGACAAGGCCGACGCCGCGGTGCTGCGGCCGCTGCGGGCCAAACTCGGCCTGGACCAACTCAAGTGGGCGCTGTCGGGGGCCGCGCCCATCCCGCCGGAAACCCTCGGATTCTTCTTCGGCCTGGGCATCCCCATCTCCGAGGTGTGGGGCATGTCCGAACTGACCTGCATCGTCAGCGTCTCCCCGCCCGCCGAAGCCCGCCTGGGCACCGTCGGGCGGCTGCTGCCCGGACTGGAATCCAAGATCGCCGACGACGGCGAGTTCCTGGTCCGCGGGCCCCTGGTCATGCGCGAATACCGGCACGAACCCCAGAAGACCGCCGACGCCCTCGACCCGGACGGCTGGCTGGCCACCGGCGACATCATCACCTGCGACGCCGACGGCTACCTGCGCGTGATCGACCGCAAGAAGGAACTCATCATCAACTCCGCCGGAAAGAACATGTCCCCGGCCAACATCGAGAACACCGTCAAAGCCGCCGCCCCGCTCATCGGCGCCCTGGCCACCATCGGCGACAACCGCGCCTACAACACCGCCCTCATCGTCCTCGACGCCGAATCCGCCGCACCCTACGCCGCCCAGCACCGGCTACCCGACGCCTCCGCGGCCGCCCTCGCCGCCGACCCGGGCGTCATCGCCGCGATCGCGCGCGGCGTCGCCGCCGGCAACGCCAAACTCTCACGCGTCGAACAGATCAAACGCTTCACCATCCTGCCCACCTTCTGGGAACCCGGCGGCGACGAGATCACCCTCACCATGAAACTGCGCCGCACACCCATCGCCCGCAAATACGCCGCCGACATCGACCGCATGTACACGCCCGCCCTCCGCGACGGCGTCCACGAACCCACCACACCCTGACCCGCACCGGCATCCGATCCGGCCGTCTCCGCACCCCGTCGCGGAGGCGGCCGGATCGTCTTCGTGCCGGGTCTGATTCGTGACCGGGGGAACCGACCCCTTCATAACAGAGCACTTGCTCTGTTATGGTCGGTGCATGCCCCGCCCCCGCACCCACGACCCCGACCTCGTGCTCGACGCCGCCGAGGCCCTGGCCGTGCGATCCGGGCCCGCCGCCGTCACCATCCGCGCGGTCGCCACCGCCACCGGCGTCTCCAACGGAGCGCTGTACCACACCTTCGGGTCACGCGCGGAACTGGTGGGGCGCACCTGGATTCGAGCCGCCCACCGGTTTCTCGCACTCCAGGCCGCCATGGTCGCCGAGGCCGGCGACGGCGTGGCAGCGGTCATCGCCGCCGCCGAGGCGCCCGCGGAATTCGCCGCCCGCCACCCCATGTCGACCCGGCTGTTCTTCACCGTCCGCCGCGACGACCTGCTCGGCGACGACCTGCCCGAACCCGTCCGCGCCGAACTCGCCGCCACCCAGGCCACCCTCGTCGAGCTGATGAGAACCCTCGCCCGCCGACTCTGGGACCGCGCCGACGCCGCCGCCGTCGACACCCTCACCCTGTGCCTGGTCGACCTGCCGACAGCGATCCTGCTCGACCGCGACCGCCTCGCCAATCCCCTTGCCCGCGGGCAGCTCCGGGCCGCCGTCCGCGCGGTCCTCGACCTCGGGCCCGCACCCGCACGACCGAAAACCTCCTGAGGAAGGACACCCCCATGCCCACACTCACCTACCACGACAAGATCGCCGTCCTGGACCTCGGCGGCGACGAGAACCGCTTCTCACCGGAATTCCTCGACCGGATCGGTGCGCACCTCGACACCGCCGTCGCCGACGGCGCGCACGCCCTGGTCACCACCGCCTCCGGCAAGTTCTACTCCAACGGCCTGGACCTGGACTGGCTCTCGGCCCACGGTGAACGCTCCGAATGGTATGTGGCGCAGGTGCAGTCGCTGCTGGCCCGCGTGCTCACCTTCGAGCTGCCCACCGCCGCCGCCCTGCCCGGGCACGCCTTCGGCGCCGGCGCCATGCTCGCCCTCGCCCACGACTTCCGGGTCATGCGCGCCGACCGCGGCTACTTCTGCTTGCCCGAAGTCGACATCCACATCCCCTTCACCCGCGGCATGGCCGCGCTCATCCAGGCCAAAGTCACTCCCAAGACGGCGGTCGCGTCCATGACCACCGGACGCCGCTTCGGCGGCCCCGACGCCCTCGCCTGCGACCTCGTCGACGCCACCACCGACCTCGACGCCCTCACCGACACCGCGCTCGGGATGCTCACCCCGCTCGGGCCCAAGGACCCGGCCACTCTCGGCGCCATCAAGGCCACCATGTTCGCCGATGCCGTCGCCGCCCTGAACAACGCCTGACCCGGCTCACCGGATGCGGCCGGCCACCAACATCGCCGGCCGCATCCGGTTGTCGATGGACGAGCACTCCATTCCGATGGGCGACGTGCCCACGGGGACACAGGATCCGGCCCCACGGCGGCCACTGACCTATCCGGTGTGCGCGCTTATCCGGTGTGCGCGCCGGCTGCCCGTAGATGCGGCAACAGCAACTCCGCGACCGCATTCGGGCGTTCGGCCTGCAGGAAATGCCCGCAGCCGGGCAATTGCGCGTGCCGGACCTGTGCATGCTCTGCCAGTACCCGCTGCAGATCCGCCGACATGCAGCCATCGCGCAGCCCGGCCAGCGCGAGCGTCGGCAGCGGAGCGGCCTCGGCCATCAGGATGTCGCTGAACTCGCGAGTCGCCCTGCGCTGCACCGTGAACAGCGACCGGTAGTACCGCGTCGCCGCCCACGCCATCAGCGGATCGGTGAAAACGGCTGCCACCGGCGCGAACTCGTCGTCGGTGAACGCCCACCCCGGCGACCACCGCCGCCACAGCGCCCGCACGAACCCCGCACCCCGGCGGGTCAGCAACCGCGGCGACAGCCCCGACTGCATGACCGGGATGTACGACGACAACACCAGCTGCCGCGGCAGATACCGCCACATGCCCGGCGCCACCCCGCCCCCGAACGGCGGAATCGCCAGCAGTGTCAACGACTCCCACCGCCGCGGATCCTGCTTGGCCAGGATCATCGCCACGAACGCACCCCAGTCGTGCCCCACCAGATGCGCGCGCGGCTCACCCAGCTCCGCATGCCAGGCCGCCACATCCGCACTCACCGCCATCAGGTCATAGCGCGCCGACCGCGACGCCGACCCCGGCGTATACCCGCGCAACCACGGCGCCAGCACCTGATACCCGGCCTCGACCAGCAGCGGGATCAACCCGTCCCACGTGTGCGGGGTATCCGGAAACCCGTGCAGCAGGATCACCAGCGGCGCGTCGTCAGGACCACAATGACGAGCGGACAGTTCCAGGCCGTCACGGCGCAACGTCAGCGTGCGCGCAACAGGATGATCGAACGGCATGCACACACCCTCTCACGAGTGTCGATCGTCGAATTCCTTGACACCTGAACATATTCGGCCCCCATGGCACGAAGCCTCGACGTGGTGGCGGGTTCTCCGGCGGCCACCGGCCGAACCCGCCACCGCAGTCAGCGGCCCTGCCAGACCGGGGGACGCTTCTCCACGAACGCGCGCATACCCTCCCCGGCGTCCTGCGACGACAGGGCGGCCGCGGCGACCTGACCCTGCTTGCCGAACGCCTCGGCCACCGACCAGTCCGGGGCCTGCTCGATGATCTGCTTGCTCGCATCGATACTCAGCGGAGCGTTCACCGCGATCCGCTCGGCCAGCG
This sequence comes from Nocardia sp. NPDC004711, assembly GCF_053601595.1. Classification (NCBI taxonomy): domain Bacteria; kingdom Bacillati; phylum Actinomycetota; class Actinomycetes; order Mycobacteriales; family Nocardiaceae; genus Nocardia; species Nocardia sp. NPDC004711. Next base: position 199,798 of record NZ_JBSGCB010000009.1, read on the forward strand.
CGAGCGCCGCCTCGAGCGCCTTGCCCGGTTCGGCGACCTCGTTGATCAAACCGATCTCGGCGGCCCGGGCCGCGGTGATCGGGTCACCGGTCAACGCCAGCTCCATGGCGACCGCCCGGGGTAGTCGCTGCGACAGGCGCAGCACGCCACCGCCGACGGCGACCAGGCCGCGTTTGACCTCCGGGATGCCGAACGTCGAATCGCTCGCCGCGACAATGAGATCGGCGGCCAGCGCCAGTTCGCAGCCGCCGGCCAGTGCGGGACCCTCCACGGCCGCGATGAGCGGCTTGCGCGGGGGCTGGGAGACGATGCCCAGGATGCCGCGCTTCTCGGTGACCGGCACCTCGCCACGAGCGGCCGCCTTGAGATCCATCCCGGCACTGAAATATCCGCCCGCGCCGGTGAGAATCGCGATGCGCGCATTCGAGTCGCCCTCGTAGGCGTCGATCGCGCGTTCCAGGCCCAGCGCGGTGGCCAGGTTGATCGCATTGCGCACCTGGGGCCGGTTGATGGTGATGATCATGACGTGGCCGCGGCGCTCGATGAGCACCGGCGCGGGCGGCGGAGGCGGCAACGCGACCCGGGGCAGACCCGCGGTGCTCAACCCGTGACCAGGCGTCTCCGCCACCGTCGCATCCGCAGCAGTGTCGGTGGATATACCGGTATCGGTGGCGATGGCAGCGGATTCCACCGCGGCGGACTCGGAGGTCACCGGGCCGGCATCGGATTGCCCTGTGCCGGAATCGGATTCGCCGACCTGCGCGGGCCTCGGGGCGATCGCGTCGCCGTCCACGGTCACGGGCAGGCCCAGCCAGTCGTCCTCGGTGAGGGCGGTGAGCAGGGCGGAATCGGTGGAGCGCACCAGGACTCGCGCACCCTGCGGGGTCAGCACGCTCACGATCGCGGCCTCGGGACGGCCGTCGCGGCCGTAGGGCAGCGTGTAGGCCTCCACCACGGCCTCGCCGGTGTAGCCGGTGCGGGCCGGGCGGGCCGGGGGATGCTCGATGACCGGGGTCAGATGCCGGTAGCCCTGCCGGGGCGGGGTCGCCGAGTACACCCCGAGGGCGTGCTTGGTCAGATACCAGCCCAGAGACGTTGCCAGACCGAAGGATTCCGGCTCGGCGCGCAACCGCTGCACCAGCGTCGCCACCGCGTGACCGCCGTAGTTGTTGCCCGGCCCGCCACCGAAGGTCAGGCCCCCGGTCACCGACAGCGGCCGCTTCGGATCCTCCGCCGGCAGCCCCAGCTCACGGGCCGCGATCTGCACCGCCACCGGGAAACACGCATACAGATCGACATGGGCCAGCACATCGGCGGTGATGCCCGCATGGTCGAGCACCGCCGCACCCAGCGTGCGGATCGCGGGAGACGCCGCCAAATCGCTGCGCTCACTGACGAACCACTCGTCGGTGCCCGAGGCGCCCGCGTGCAGGAACACCCACTTGTCCTGCGGAATACCCGCCGCCTCGGCGGCCGCCGCGCTGGCCACGATGATGCCCGAAGCCATGTCCACCGTCAGGTTCGCGCACTCGAGTTTGGTGTAGGGCGCGGAGATCATGCGATTGGCCTCGGTCACCGTCGCGATCTCGGGGGCCGCGAACTCCTGCGGCTGCCAGGCATTCGGATTGGCCGCCGCCACCGCCGAGAACCGAGACCACATCGCGGCCACCGCCGCCGCATGCTCGGCCGGGGTACGGCCCAGCCGCCCCCGATTGGCCGACTCCAGCAGCGCGTACATATTGATCGGCGCCTGCAGCCCGGCCGCCGACTCGGCCGCATTGTTGGCCGCCTTGTCGATCCCCACCGTGCGCGTCGGCGCCACCGCCGGATCCTGCACCGGCCAATCCAATTCGATCCCGGCGCGCTGCGCCGCCGCCTGCGTGGCCCCGGCCTCGGCGCCGGTCACCAGCACCAGGTCGTAGTCGCCGGCCGCGATCGCCGCGGCCGCCTCGTTGAGCACCAGCTGCCCGCCGTCACCCCCGAACGGGCTCGACTGCACCGTCTCCGCGGCGCCCGCGCCCACCGCGCGCGCCACCAGCGCACCCAGATCCCGGTACTGCCACGACGTCGGCGACACCGCGAACACCGCATTCGCCTGCGCCAGCAGCGCTTCCCCCGCCCCGGCATCGGCGGCCGCCGCGCGCAACGCCCGCACCGCCAGCTGCGCGGGATCACCGTAGGACGGGTCGGGGGTGCGCTGCACCACCTGCCCGACGCCCACCAGCACCGGTGTGCCCGGCGCCAGCAGCGTCCCGGATGCCCGGTGCCGCACCGCTTTGTGTGCCGCCCGCTCCGTCGAGCTCGGGGTGGCCGCCGCCACGGCCGCGGGCAGCGCCGCCAGGGAATCGCGCAGCGCCTCACCCAGCGCTCGCGCCACCGTCGCGCCCAGCGGCCCGTCGACCGGCTGCCCCGACAGACCCGCGTCGAGGTACACGCTCGACCCGGACCCGTTGGGCGCCACCGTGATCCACAACCCCAGACCCAGCCCCTGCGGCCCGCGCCCGCGCATCGCCAGCCCGGTGTCGCCGACCTCGGTCACCGTCCACGCCACATCCGCCGGGATCCCCATGAACTTGGCCGCCTGCGTGTACTCCACGCCGACCGCCGCCGCACCCGGCGCCTCCCCGCGCCAGCCCGCATGGAACACCACCCACTCCGGAAGCCGTTGCAGCTGCGCCAGATACGCCAGCGTCGCGGCCGGCCCGGTCTCGAGATCGTGCTGGGCGTGCGCGGTGCGCGGGTAGTCCGCCAGCCCCGCCGGCACCGCGTGCGCGGCCGGGACCGCCGCCTCGCCGGTACCGCCGTGACCGGTCAACCCGGCGATCAGCTCCCGCACGATGCGCGGATCGCGGCGCACGCTGTCGACCAGCTGCCCACCCGCCCGCAACTGTTTGCGCACCGACGCACTCCGATCGAGCCCCTGACCGACCACCGCACGCAAACGCTCGAAACCCGGCACCGCACTCACGGCCCACCTCCTCACTGAGGGTCCACACCATCCGGCCCTCACGGTATCGGCCGCCGACCGGCCGCGGGAAGGGCGACGGCGACTTCGCACCCCCGCCAATCGGATTCGCCGCCACCCCTTCCGCTGCCCTGTGCGTAAGCGTAAACTTACGGTTCGTGGGTACTTACCAAAGCGCCGCTCTCGACGCCCTCGGTGACCCGACCCGGCGAGCCATCTTCGAACGCCTCGGCAAAGGCCCGTGCGCGGTCGGTGAACTCGCCCAGGAGCTTCCCGTGTCCCGGCCCGCCGTCTCCCAGCACCTCAAGGTGCTCAAACAGGCCGGCCTGGTCCGCGACGAAGCCGTCGGCACCCGGCGCGTCTACCGGCTCGACCCCAGCGGCATCGACGCGCTGCGCGCGTACTTCACCCACTTCTGGTCGACCGCGCTGTCGGCCTTTCGCGACGAAGTGAACCGCCAAACCCAGCAGGACCACACCCAGGAGCAGTCATGACCCAGCACACCGACACCGTCACCGTCGAAGTCACCGTCGAAGCGCCCATCGACAAGGCCTACCGCGTCTTCACCACCGGCATGGACACGTGGTGGCCGCGCGAGCACCACATCGGGTCCGGCCCGCTGGCCGAAGTCGTCGTCGAACCCCACGTCGGCGGCCGCCTCTACGGCCGCGAAGCCGACGGCACCGAATGCCCGTGGGGCCGGGTGCTGGAGTGGTCACCCGACACCCACTTCGCCTTCTCCTGGGACATCGACCTGAGCTGGAAACCCGAATCCGACCCGGCCCGCACCAGCCGCGTCGATGTCACCTTCACCGCCCTCGACCCCGGCCGCACCGCCGTCACCCTGGTGCACTTCGGCTTCGAAAACCACGGCCCCGGCTGGGAATCCATGCGCGACGCCGTCGGCTCCCCGGACGGCTGGCCCGCACTGCGCGACAACTACGCCAAGGTCGTCGCCGCCTGAGCAGGCACCCTCACAACAGGCGGGTGAACCACACCTGATCCCGCAACCGGATCCCGTCCACCACGATCTCCTCCGCATACCCGGCCGCGGCGGTGAACACATCGGGCACCACCCGCGTCATCCGGAAGCCGCACCGCTGATAGAACCGCAGATTCCCCACATCGGCGGTGGCGGTGGCCACCTCCAGCCGGCGCACCCCGGCGTCGGTGGCCACCGCCACCACCCGATCGATCAGCCGCCTGCCCACCCCGGTGCCCCGCACCGGTTCCGCCACAGCGGTATTGACGATCTCCCAGGTCGATTCCCCAGCCCCCGGCGCGGCCTGGACATGGCCGACCACCGCCCCGGAGTCGTTGCGCGCCACCCACACCCGCCCCCGGCCGATATACCCGGCCAGCGCCGGCTCGGAATCCTCGGCCATCCGGAACGACCACACGATCTCGGCGCGATCACCGAGGAACTCCTCGATCCGCACCCCGCCCGCCGCCTCCGGCACCACGATCAGCATCCACCCCTCCGGATCCAGCACCGCGAACGCCCCCGCCGCCACCCAATACGGATTGTCCGGAACCACCTCGGCCACACCATGATCGGCCAGCCGCGCCCGCAACCGCGCGAACCCCGACCGCAGATACAGCACCACCGCATGCTCGGGGCCCGGCGGTGCCGGTGGCGGCGCGCCCTCGCGGCGCACCAGCTCCAGCTGCGCCGACGCGTCCGGCAGCCCGAACACGAACCCGCTGTAGCCGGCATGATCCTCGAACACGAAAAGTTCGGTCAGTCCGACGATCTCCCGATAGAACGCCGCACACTCCACCAGCCGATCGGTCTCCCGCGCGAAACGCGCCGCCGCCAGCGACCACTCGCCGCGACCGGACTCCGAGGCAACCACAGGCATATCCTCCTCACAGACCACGACACCCGCACGCCGGCATGCGCGGCCCGGCACCGAGCAGTCGACCCATTTCTCTCTGACCGCCCGCCCGGCCCCGAGACACCGTCACCGAACCCCGACCGGTCGAAACACGAACGCGCGAGCCCGGATCCGGGTTCGCGCGTTCGACTCACGCTCTCGGGCGGCTCAGAGCGCGACACCCAGCAGGGCGTCGACGGTGTCCTTGATCAGGCCCGGCGCCGCGGTATCGGGTCCGCCGTAGGCCAGCGCCTGCTGCGCCCACGCGTCGATCGCCGCGATCGCCTTCGGCGTGTCCAGATCGTCGGCCAGATGCCGCCGCACCAGCGCCACCGTGTCACCGGCCTCGGGACCCGACTGCAGCGCCACCGCCGCGCGCCACCGCTCCAGCCGCGAAAGCGCTTCGGCCAGTACCGCATCCGACCACTCCCGGTCGGCGCGATAGTGGCCCGCGAACAGCCCCAGCCGGATCGCGGCCGGGTCGGTGCCCGCGCGGCGCAGCTTCGACACGAACACCAGATTGCCGCGCGACTTCGACATCTTCTCGCCGTCGAGCCCGATCAGGCCCGCATGCACGTAGTGGCGGGCGAAACGGCGTCCCTTCACCAGCGCCTCGGCGTGCGCGGCCGAATACTCGTGGTGCGGATAGATCAGATCGCTGCCGCCGCCCTGCACATCGAACTCGGTGCCGATGCGGTTGAGCGCGATCGCCGCACACTCGATGTGCCAGCCGGGACGGCCCGCCCCGAACGGCGCCGGCCACGACGGCTCACCCGGCCGCTCCGCGCGCCACAGCAGCGCGTCGATCGGATCCCTTTTGCCCGGCCGCTGCGGATCCCCGCCGCGCTCGGCGAACAGTCGATCCATCGTCGCCCGGTCGTAGCCGGACTCGTACCCGAACTGCTCGGTCGCGTCGTGGCGGAAGTAGATGTCGGCGTACTCCGGATCGTCGACCACATACGCCGCACCCGAGGCGAGCAGTTTGTCGACCAGCTCCACCACCTCCTGCACCGACTCGATCGCGCCGATGTAGTCGCGCGGCGGGATCACCCGCAACGCGGCCATGTCCTCACGGAACAGGTTGATCTCCCGGGTGCCGAGCTCGCGCCAGTCGATGCCGTCGCGCTGCGCGCGCTCGAACAGCGGATCGTCGACATCGGTGGTGTTCTGCACGTAGTGCACCTCGTGCCCGCCGTCGCGCCACAACCGGTTGACCAGGTCGAAGGTCAGATAGGTGGCCGCGTGCCCGAGATGGGTCGCGTCATAGGGGGTGATGCCGCACACGTACATCGTCGCGGTGGCGCCGGGGGTCACCGGGCGCACCTGCTTGTCGGCGGTGTCGAACAACCGCAACGCCGGTCCGGATCCGGGAACGGTCGGGACAGCGATATCGGACCAGGACTGCATGAATCGAGGTTAACGGTGTGATCGCGCCCCATTCCCGCCGCCCCCGCACCGGTGTGCCGCGCGACACCCACCCGCCCTGGCCGACCAGCACCCTAGTCGCGGGCGCGCGGGTGTCAAGAGTTGCAATCACGAGGAGGCGAACGTCGCCGCCGACCGGGTCAGAACGCGGGCCAGGGAATCGGGCGCTGACTCACCGGCATCGGCATCACCGGCTCCTCCAGCAGGGCCCGCCCGCGCGCCTCGAGCGCCTCGATCTCGGCGTCGGTGAGGAACTCCGCCAGCCGCTCACCCAGCTCACCGGGCAGCGCCTTGACGAAAACCGTAATGTCGGTGAGCAATTCGTCACCGATCGGCTCACCGGCCCAGCCCCACAACACCGTGCGCAACTTCGGGTCGCGGTGCAGGCAGATGCCGTGATCGACACCGTAGACCCGCCCGTCGAGCCCGACCAGGGCATGCCCGCCCTTGCGGTCGGCATTGTTGAGCAGCACATCCAGCACCGCCATCCGATGCAGCCGCGGATCATCGGCATGCACCAGCGACACCGGATGCCCGCCCGGATCCAGCGCCCGCAACACCTCCCGATACCCCTCGGGCACCGCATCCACCGGGCACAGATCCACCAGATCCGGGCCCGGGGCATCCTCGGCGGTCTCGATCCAGCGCTGCACCATGCCCGGCCCGAAAGGACCCTCCCGCAACACGGTTTCCGGGATCACGCCCCAGCCGATCGCCTCCGACACCAGATACGAGGCCACCTCCCGCCCGGCCAGGGTGCCGTCGGGGAAATCCCACAGCGGCCGCTCCCCGCGCACCGGCTTGTACACCACCCGCAGCCCCGCGCCGTCGGTCTCGCAGACCAGCGTGACATTGCTGGCGGTGGTGACCTGCCCGATCACCGTCAGCTCGGCGGTGCGCAGCCCGTCCTCGCTCACGCCGTCATTCCTCGAGTTCATTGGCGCCGAAGATGTCGCCGCGCTTGTAGCCGTTGGTGCGCACGCACATGTGCCCCTTGGACGACAGCGGTTCCCCGCACAGCGGGCACGGCGGGCGTCCGGCGGCGATCACGCGCGCCGTGCGCAGCGCGAACTCGCGCGCCTGCACCGGGGTCAGGAACACCCGCACCGCGTCGGGACCCTCCTCGGTGTCGTCGAGCACCACCGATTCGTCCACCTCGGTCTCGGTGATCGCCAGCAGCTCCACCACCACCGCGCCCGCGTCGGCGTCCCAGCCCAAACCCATGGTGCCGACCCGGAATTCGGCATCGATCGGGGTGATCAACGGCGCGGTGTCGGCCACATCGGCGGCCTGCGGCGGCACGGCGGTGCCGAAGCGTCGTTGTACCTCGTCCAGCAGCAGACCCATCCGATCGGCCAGCACCTTCACCTGCTGCTTCTCCAGCAGCACGCTGATCACCCGCGGGTCCTGCACGGCTTGCAGGTAGAACGCGCGGTCGCCCGGCTCGCCGACGGTGCCGGCGACGAAACGATCGGGGGTGCGGAAGATATGGATTGCTCGGCCCATTGCACCTCCATTCGGTTCACTCACACTTATGAATCGGGGCGTTCCGCTACCCCATTATCCGTACTGATGGTGGTACCCGTTTCCCCGCCGGGAACCGGCCCCGAGTGCGATTCGCCGCCGGTTCGCGGTGAAATCGCCGCCAACGCGGACAGGTCCGTCCCGGTGTCGTTGACCCGCCACACGTACGGGGCGGTCGGGGTGTAGCGGATGACGCTGATCGACGCCGGCTCCACCACGATGCGCTGGAACCCGTCGAGGTGAATGCCGAACGCGTCGGCCAGCACCGATTTGATGACGTCGCCGTGCGTGCACGCAATCCACAACACATCGCTACCATGCCGGGCCGCGAACTGCCGATCCCGTTCGCGGACAGCGGACACGGCCCGAAACTGCACCTGTGCCAAGGACTCTCCGGAGGGGAAGGTCGCCGCCGAGGCGTGGCGCTGCACCACCTTCCACAATGGCTCGCTCATCAGGTCCGCCAGGGCCTTGCCGGTCCAGTCGCCGTAGTCGACCTCGAGCAGGCGTTCGTCGGGTTCGGGTTCGAGTCCGAGTTTGTCGGCCAGGGGGGCGACGGTGCGCTGGCAGCGCAGCAGCGGTGAGCACACGATGTGTTCGATGGGCAGTGATCCCAGCCGCTCCATCAGGCTCTGCGCCTGTTCGCGTCCGCGGTCGGTCAGATCGACGCCCGCACTGCGGCCGGCCAGGGTGCGAGCGGTATTCGACGTGGACACGCCGTGCCGCAACAGGATCACCGTCACCGGGACAGCCTACTGGCTACGTCGCCGGCACGACGCCGGTCGTCAGCAGCACCAGCACCGTCAACCCCAGCAGGATGCGGTAACCGACGAACCAGTCCAGCGAGTGCCGCGCCACGAACTTCAGCAGCCACGCCACCGAGGCATACCCCACCGCGAAGGACACGATGGTCGCCACCAGCAGCTGCGGGCCCGACGCATTGAGGCCCTCACCAGCGGGTTCGAACGCGTCGGGGAGACTGAACAGGCCCGAGGCCAGCACCGCCGGGATCGCCAGCAGGAACGAGAACCGCACCGACGCCTCCCGGGTCAGCCCGCAGAACAGGCCCGCCGACGAGGTCGCGCCCGAACGCGACACGCCCGGAATGAGGGCCAGGCACTGCGCCAGCCCCATGATCAGGCCGTCGCGGGTGGTCAGCAGCTCGATCGGGCGGCGCCGGCGACCGTAGGCCTTGCCCGAGTAGTACTCCGCGGCCGCGATCACCAGGGCGAACACGATCAGCATGATCGACACCAGCCACAGATTCCGTGCGCCGGTACGGATCTGGTCCTTCAGCAGCAGACCCAGCACCCCGATCGGGACGGTGGCGATGATCACATACCAGCCGATCCGATAGTCCAGTTCGCGCTGCACGTCGGGATCGGGGCCGAAGGAGAAGCGCCCGTCCTCGGTCAGCACCGGCAGCCGGGTGGTCGCACGCTCGGACACCGGCACCGAAACCCGTTGCGGCGCGGCCACCTTCGACCACATCGTGGTGCACCAGGCGACCAGGATGCGCCAGATGTCCTTGGCGAAGTACACCAGCACCGCCGCCTCGGTGCCCAGCTGGGTGACCGCGGTGAACGAGGCGCCCGCATCGTCACCGAAGAACACCGCCGAGGTGATCCGCAGATGCGCTGAGGAGGAGATCGGCAGAAACTCCGTCAGCCCCTGCACCAGGCCCAGCACCAGCGCCTGCACCCACGTCATCGACTCGCCCACACACCCTCCAGTCCCGAATCGTCGGCTCCCGGTGCGGATTTCGGCGCCACAGCGCGCCCGAACCGCCACCGCCCCGGCGCATCCGCGCCGCAACACCGCAGCGACCCTACCGGGCGGGTGTCCGAATTCGGACATGCATGCGCGAAATGGGCGGAGTTGCCCGATACGGATATCGACCCGCCGCGCTCGCCGCGGGCCGTAGCCCGGCAGATGCGACAGGTGGGCCTAGGCTGACGCGTGTGACGAAAGTGCAAGCGCGGTGATGGAACAACGGACGGTCGGCCGCAGCGGACTGCGGGTCTCGAGGCTCGGGCTGGCCACCCACACCTGGGGCAGGGAAACCGACGCCGAGGACGCGGCCGCCCAGCTGATGGCGTTCGTCGAAGCCGGCGGCACCCTGGTCGACACCTCCCCCGCCTACGGGGATGGCGCCGCGCAACACATTCTCGGCGAACTGCTCTCCGAGATCGGCCGCGAGGACCTCGTGCTGTCCGGAAGTGCCGGATACACACCGATACTCAGCGATGCCGCCGCCGAAGCGCCCGCCGCCGTGCGCTGGACCGTCGACGCCTCCCGGCGCACCATGCGGCGCCAGCTCGACCACACCCTGCGCCAGCTCGGCACCGACCACCTCGACCTGTGGACCGTCGCCGCCTGGGACCCGCACACCCCCCTCGAGGAGATCGCCGACACCCTGTCGTGGGCGGTGCGCTCGGGGCGGGTGCGCTACGCGGGCGCGCGCGGCTACGACGGCTGGCAGCTGGCCACCCTGGCGGCCGCGGCGCCCATCACCGCCGCGACCACCCAGTACTCGCTGCTCGCGCGCGGGGTGGAGCACGAATTCGTGCCCGCCGCACAGCATCACGGCATCGGCCTGATCGCCACCGCGCCACTGGCCGGGGGCATCCTCACCGGCAAATACCGCGACGGCGTGCCCGCCGACTCGCGCGGCGCCGACGAGGCCACCGCCGCCGAGATCACCGCGCACCTCGACGATCGCGCGGTGCGGGTGGTGGACGCGGTGGTCACCGCCGCCGACGGGCTGGGCACCTCACCGCTGGCGGTGGCGCTGGCCTGGATCCGCGATCAGCCCGCGGTGGCGACGATGCTGGTCGGGGCGCGGGATATCGGGCAGCTCACCGGGATTCTGGCCGCCGAAACCCTCGAGCTGCCGCGTGCCATCACCGCGGCACTGGGAGACGTGAGCGCACGCACAGAATGAGCAAGGCTAACCTTACCTGCATGAGGTGTCTCGTGAATGCCCGCTCGGCCGCACGCCCGCTGCTGATCATGCTGCTCGGCATCGGCCTGGTCGCGGGCGTCGCCGCCTGCAGCAGCGGCACCTCCGGCAGCGGCGGCACCCACGGCCCGGTGACCGCCAGCGTCGGCGACCTGAACCCGGTGGCGATCGGACCAGAACCCACCCCGGTGCTGCCCGCGACCGTGAAGTCCTTCGACGGCAGCGACGTCACCGTCACCGACACCAGCCGCATCATCGCCGCCGACCGCTACGGCACCCTCGCCCAGACCGTCGTCGCGCTCGGCCTCCGGTCAAAATTGGTCGGCCGCTCCAACTCTGCGGCGTTCCCCGCCGTCGAGGACCTGCCCACCGTCTCCAGCGGCGCGGGCACCCTGAGCGTGGAATCGGTTGCGGCACTGCGGCCCACGGTATTCCTCACCGACACCACCGCCGTCACCCCCGCCCTGCGCGAGCAGCTCAAGGCACTCGGCATCACCGTGGTCTACTTCGACCCGCAGCGCACCATGGACGGCGTCGTCCCCCAGATCCAGGCCGTCGCCGCCGCCCTCGGCGTCCCCGACGCCGGCAAGGCCCTGGCCCAGCGCACCCGCGACGAGATCTCCGCGGCCACCGCCTCGGTGCCACACCAGGATTCGAAGCCCAAGATCGCGTTCCTGTACCTGCGCAGCACCGCCATCACCATGATCGCCGGACCCGGCTCCGGCGCCGACTCGCTCATCACCGCCCTCGGGGGTATCGACGCCGGCACCGCCTCGGGCATCACCCAGGACTTCCTGCCCATCACCAGCGAAGCCATGATCGCCGCCGCCCCGGACGTCTTCCTGCTCATGAGCGACGGCCTGGCCTCCGTCGGCGGCATCGACGGTTTGGAGAAGATCCCCGGCGTCGCCCAGACCCCCGCCGGACGTGACCGCCGCGTCGTCGACATGTCCGACGCCGTCCTGCTGTCCTTCGGCCCCGACACCGGCCGCGTCCTGGCCGCCCTCGTCAAGGCCGTCTACGGCACGAGCAACGCATGACCGACCCCCGGACCCCGCAACCCGATTCGGCCGGCCCGCCCGGCCCTGCCGCCACACCGGACGGCGACGGGACCGACCCGGCCGCCGACCGCGCGGCGAACCGGCCCAGGGCACAGGAGACGACCTCGCCCCCGAGCGAGCGCGACGAGACCGATCGGGCGATGGCCGAGCGGGCGAACCCGGCTGCCGCCGTGGAGTCCGGCAGCCCGGCCACCGGTCGCGGGGCAGTCGAGGTCGCCGATTCGGAGAGGGAATCGGTTGCCGCACACCGTTTGCCGGCGAGCGTGGACCCGGCTCCGGCCGGTCGGCGCCGCCGGCCGCGCACCGTGCTGATCTTCGCCGCGGGCCTGGCCGGGCTGGTGGTGCTGGCCCTGATCTCCGCGGCCATCGGGCAGGTGCCGACCAGCCCCGCCGAGGTCGCGGGCAGCGTGTTCCACCGCATCGGGCTCGACTGGGGGCCACTGCCCCACCATCCCGCCGGCTACGTGACGTTGTGGGAGGTACGGTTCCCGCGCGTCGTGCTCGCGGTGCTCGTGGGCGCCGCCTTGGCCACCGCGGGCGCGCTGCTGCAGGGCGTGTTCGCCAACCCGCTCGCCGAACCCGGCGTCATCGGCGTGTCCGCAGGCGCGGCCGTCGGGGCGGGTGCGGTCATCGTGGTCGGCGGCGCGTTCACCGCAGCCTGGTCGGTGGCGGCGGGCGCGTTCGTCGCCGGGCTGGGCACCACCCTGCTGGTGTATCTGCTCTCGCGCTCGGGCGGGCGCACCGAGGTGGTGACCTTGATTCTCACCGGCGTCGCCATCAACGCCTTCGCCGGTGGTGTCATCTCGTTCCTGCTGTTCAAGGCATCCCCGGCGGCCCGCGATCAGCTGGTGTTCTGGCAGATGGGCAGTCTCAACGGTGCCAGCTGGCAGGCGGTCAACGTGGTGTGGCCGCTGACCCTGCTGGGCATCGCGGCCGCGATCTGGATGGCCCCGCGTCTGGACCTGCTCGCCCTCGGTGAATCCGCGGCCCGCCACCTCGGGGTCGACGTGGAACGGTTGCGGCGCAACATCATCGTCGTCGTCGCGGTGCTCGCCACCGCCGGCGTCGCGTTCACCGGCATCATCCTGTTCGTCGGATTGATCGTGCCGCACCTGGTGCGCATGCTCGTCGGGCCCGGACACCGGGTGCTGATTCCGCTGTCGGCGATCCTCGGCGCGGCGGTGCTCGTCGCCGCCGACATCGGCGCCCGTGCCCTGGTCCACAACGCGGACCTGCCGCTGGGCATGATCACCTCGCTGGTCGGCGGGCCGTTCTTCTTCTGGCTGCTGCGCCGCACCCGCGCACGATCGGGAGGCTGGGCATGAGCGGCCTGCGCGAGCTGGCAACGATTCTCGGACGTTCCCCCGCACTGCCGGAGACACCCGAACCGGGCGCGGTCACCTTGCGCGCCCGCAACGTCAGTGCCAAGCGCGGCGACCGCACGGTCCTCGAGGGCATCGACTTCCCGGTGATCGCCGGGCAGATCGTGGCGCTGGTCGGACCCAACGGCGCCGGGAAGTCCACACTGCTGGCCGCCCTCGCCGGGGAACTCGAACTCTCGGGCGGCAGTGTCGAACTCGACGGGCACGCCCTGACCCACTGGACCCATCTGGACATGGCGCGCCGCCGCGCGGTGCTGCCGCAATCGCACACCGTCGGATTCCCGTTCCGCGCACGCGAAGTGGTGGCCATGGGACGCTCCCCGTGGGCACGCACCGGCCGCCAGGACCACGACGACGAGGCGATCGCCGCCGCCATGGCCGCCACCGACGTCGAACGCTTCGCCGAGCGCCCCTTCCCCGCCCTGTCCGGCGGCGAACGCGCCCGCGTCGCCCTGGCCCGGGTACTGGCCCAGGACACCGCGACCCTGCTGCTCGACGAGCCCACCGCCGCACTCGATCTCGGCCACCAGGAGCAGGTGCTGCACCTGGCGCGCGAGCGTGCCGCCGCGGGCGCGGCCGTCGTGGTCGTGCTGCACGATCTCGGTGTCGCCGCCGCCTACGCCGACCGGGTCGCGGTCCTGGAAGCCGGGCGCATCGCCGCCGACGGCCCGCCCCGTCAGATCCTCACCCCGGAACTGCTCTCCCGCGTCTACCAGCACCCGGTCGACGTCTTCGACCACCCGGTGACCGGCGCGCAACTGGTGCTGCCGGTCCGCGGCTGATTCGCCCAAAGCCGTGCGGGCCAGGCACATTCGCCTCGGCTCGCACGGCGGCAGCACTGATCAGAGCTGCTGCTGACCCCACAGCAGCCGCAGCGCGCCGTTGTCCAGCCACACCGCGAACATCACCACACCCGCGACCGGAGTCCAGGCCAGGCCCAGCAGCACCGCCGCCGCGCCGAACCACACGACCTCCAAAACGACACGCCGCCAACCGGTTTGCGGGAACCGGGGATCCTTGGCCGCACCGAACAGCGCCCACACCACGATGAACACCGCCGGGGCCGCCAGCCCCAGCAGCACCCGCACCACGATCGGGGCCGACACGGTGAACCCCCACCACGCGGCCGCACCCAGCACCAACAGTTCCAGCAGGAACATCACCAACAGGTTCGCGCCTTTGAGCACGCTCATCGCCAGACCAACTTCAATACCGCAGGAGTCAACAGCATGCGGATCACGGTGGCGTCCAACACCAGTGCCGCGATCATGCCGTAGGCAATGTATTTCATCAGCACCAGATCCGAGAACCCGAACGCCCCGGTCACCACGATCAGGATCGCCGCGGCCGAGGTGATCACACCGCCGGTGTGGGCGATGCCGGAGCGGATCGCCTCGGGCGCCTCGGCGCCCGCCGCGCGCGCCTCGGCCATCCGCGACTGCAGGAACACCTCGTAGTCGGTCGACAGGCCGAACAGCACCGTCACGATCAGCACCAGCACCGCGAACATGAGCGGGCCCGGCGTGAAGTCGAACAGGCTCGCGCCGTGGCCCTGCACGAAGATCCAGGTCAGCACGCCCAGGGTGGCGCCGAGGCTGAGCGCGCTCATCACCACCGCCTTGATCGCCAGCACCAGCGACCGGAACGCCGCGTACATCAACGCGATCGCCGCCACGACCAGGATCGCCGCCAGCAGCGGCAGCCCCTTGATCAATCCCTGGATCGAATCCCGTTCCAGCGCGGGCACACCCGCGACCATCACGTGCACCCCGTCCGGTTGCGGGATCGAGCGCAGCGCCGCGATCACGCTGTCGGCGTCGCGTTTGTCGCGCAGCCCGCTGGCCAGCACCGTCACCTGATCCTTGGTCGGCGCGGCCGGATCGAACGGCCCCGTCATCTCCGGGCCGACCATCTGATTGGCGGCGTAGCGGATATCCGAGAGCTGCTGCGGATTCGCGCCCACCACCACCAGCTTCAACGGCTCGGTGCGGAACTGCGGGAACATGCGGTCGAAGTCCTGCTGCGCCACCCGCGCCGGATTGTCCGAGGCCAGATACCGCTCGCTCAGCCCCCCGAACTCGATACTGCGGAACGGCAGGATCAGCACCAGCAGCATCAGCACCACCGGCACGATCACCCGCCACGGCTTGCGCATCGCGAAAAGCGCCAGCCGCGAGAAGAATCCGGCATCGATCTGCTCGGCGGTGCGGACACTGGCCAGTCCGTGCCATCCCCACAGATCGATGCGCCGCCCCACGATCGACAACACCGCCGGCAGCGCCGTCACCGACAGCACCGCCGCCAGCAGCACCGAGGAGATACCGCCCAGCGGCACCGACCGCAGCACACCATTGGGGTAGATGAACAACGCGCCCAGGCTCACCGCGATGATCGCCGCCGAGAACAACACCGTCCGCCCGGCCGTCGCCACCGTCCGCGCGGTGGCCTCCTCGACACTGCGGCCCGCCGCCAGCTCCTCCCGGAACCGGGTCACCGCGAACAGCCCGTAGTCGATCGCCAGCCCCAGGCTCACCAGCGTGACCACCGCCGAGGCGAACACGTTGACCTGCAGATGATTCGTCAGCAGCCGCATGATGCCCTGGCTGCCCAGGATCGTCATGCCGCCGATCAGCACCGGCAGCAGCGCCCCCACCACCCCGCCGAACACGAAATACAGCAGGATCGCCACCAGCGGCAGCGCGATCAGCTCCGCCCGGTGGATGTCGTCCTGCATGCCGGTGTTGATGCCCTCCACCACCGGCTGCAGTCCGGCCAGCTGCACCGTCGTCCCGCCGGGCCCGGAACCGGTTGCGCCCGCGTGGAATTCGCTCTTGATGGCCAGATAGTTGTTCACCGTGTCGGTGCCGCCGGCCCCGCGCAGCCCGATGCTGGCGAAGGCGTGCGTGCGCGAGGCGTCGGCGAACTGCCCCATCAGCGCGCCGTCCCAATACGAGTCGATCTTCAGGATCCGATCGGGATGCTCGGTGCGCAGCCGGGTCAACTCCGCCGCCACCGCCGACCGCACCGGCTCGTCGTCGACGGTCAGCCCGGGCGGGGCGGTGTAGATGGCGATCAGATCCGCGTCGGTGTCGCGCCCGAAGGTGGCATCGGCCAGCTTCGACGCCGCCACCGACTGACTGGACTCGTCGAACCAGCCCTCCTGGGTGAGGTGATCACCCAGATCCCGCCCATAGCACCCCGACGCCAGCACGACCAGACCGAACACGGCGAACACCACGAACCGGAAACGGTGGATCAGCCGCCCCCACCGCAGGGATCCGGCCTCGAGCATCAGCCGCAGGCCGCGGTCTTGTAGTCGGCCGAACGCAGAATGCCGCACAGGTCGGTGCGCGAGATCTTCCAGTGCCCGTCCTTGTACACGAAATGCACCACCGTGGTGCGCACATCGGTGCCGGTGCCGTCCTTGTCCAGGCTCAGCGTCGCGGTCAGGGTGCCGTCGTGGTTGTCGAACACCGGATCCTTGACCCCGTACACCGCGCGCGGATGATCGGCCAGCGCCTTGTACATGTCCGGGATCGCGTCCTTGAACGCCTGCCCGTCCTCGATCAGCGCGGTCCGGTCACTGTCGGGCAGATTCGGATCCAGCGCGCTCTTGATCTGCGCGTCCAGCTCCTGCGCGGTCGGGATGGCCGGCTTGTTGGCGCTGCTCTGCGCGGCCGCGGCCGCCGAGGACGAACTCAGTGCCGCGTACGCCGAGGACCGTGCCTGGGCCACCTTGGACTCGTCGTCGCCCCCGCCGCACGCGGCGATCGACGCGCCGAGCACGGTCAACAGGAGCGCGGCGGCGGCCGGTCGTCGAAGTCGCATCAACATCCTCGTCAGCTCGAACTGCGGTTGTGTGCCGTTAGTTTGTCACGCGCCGCGTCCGAGGGTGATTCCTGTGTCACAGACACCCGGTTCCGTGCGAGCAGCTCACATGCCGTCGATGACCGCGCTGAGCCGGCCCAGCAGTGCCCGCACCGTGACGGCCTCCCGCAGCTGCGCGGCCGGCACCGGCGTGGCCTGCGGAATCAGATCGCGCACCAGCGCCACCACGCTGCGCTCGTCGTCGAGATCGATATCGGTCACCGGCGCCAGCGCCACCGCTTCGACGTCCTCGGGGCCGGGCACGGCGGTGGCCAGCCCGAGCCGGTAGATCTCGAGGGTGAGGGTCGCGCGGTGGGTGCGGAAGGCGAACGACCGCCCGTCCGCGGTGACCCCGAACCCGTGCGCGTAACGACCCACCGTCACGTCTTCGACGGTGAAGCCCGGAGTGCGGTCGGCTACCAACAGATCTCCCTGATACAGCACGCTTTTGCCTTCCACGGTAACCGCACCGGCCGACAGCGCCACCGAAAGCCCATGTCACATCATGCAAATCGGCCCGGGAGGCGCGCGGCACACCGCCGCGAAGACCCCCGCTTGTCGGGTGTGGTGACGGATCATGGTCAGATAAGAGAGCACGCATGATTTCGTCGGTCAGTTCGGTCAGTAAGGAGTTCGCTGCATGCGCCGTCGCGGCTGGATCGGTTCAGCCCTCGCGGGTGTGACCGTGGTGACCCTGCTGGCGGGCTGTTCCTCCCAGGAGAACAACGCCGACAACGCCACTCGCGACCCGGCCACGCCGGCCGCCGCGCCCGCGGCCACCGCGACCCCCGCCGGGGAGGTGACCCCCAGCACCCCGATCTCACTGCTGGTCTCCGAACCGGCCACCGGAATCCTGGCCGCCGCGACCACCGCCGGCGACAAACCCGTGCTGCGGCTCACCGACACCGCCACGCCCGGCAACCACCGGACCACCGATGTCCCGCTGCCCGGCAAGGCCGCCACGCTGGCCCTCGGCAAGCCCGGCGAGATCCTCGTCGCGGTGCCCGGCAGGATCCTCCGCGTCGACGCCGCCGCGGCCAAGGTCACCGAGATCGCGATCGACGGCGACGTGCACGCGGTGGCGCTGCGCCCCGACGGCTCGCTGGTGGCGGGGCTGGCCAACGGCAAGGTGCTGCTGCTGGACGCGGACGGCACTGTGCGCCACACCATTTCGGGCCTGTCCTCCGCCGATGCCGTCGAGGCCGGCGACGGCGCGGTGGTCGTGCTCGATCGCCGCCAGACCGCCATCGTCCAACTCGACGGCTCCAGCAAGCTCGGGCTGTCGCTGCGCGCGGGCGACGGGGCGTCGAACATGATCGGCGACCACTTCGGCCGCCGCCTCGTCACCGACACCGCCGGGCAGGAACTGCTGGTCTACACCGCCGATCCCTTGGTCCTGCACCAGCGTTTCCCGGTAGGCTCTTCGCCCTACGCACTCGCCTACGATCAGCGGTCCGAGACCGTGTGGGTGACGCTGACAGGCAGCAACGAAGTCGTCGGCTACGACCTGTCGACGGGTATACCGGTAGAGGTGGGGCGCTACCCGACGGTGCGCCAGCCCAACGCGGTGACCATCGACGGCCGCACCGGTGACATGTTCGTGGGATCCGCGACCGGTGACGGTCTGCAACGGATCGGCGCGGACCAGCGGAAGAGAGGGCAGTGATGGCTCGGGCCTCACGATCGGCGCACCAATCGCGCACATTGCCGGAGGGCTGGGAGGAATCCAGCGACGAATGGGAATACGTGCCCCTGCGGCTGCCGCCCGGCATCAGCAGGGTCACCGCCTCCATGCGACTGTCCATCCACGCCGAATACGGTGGCTGGGAGTTGTCGCGGGTGCGGGCCTACACCGATGGCAGCCGTCGCGTGTTGCTGCGCCGCCGCAAGACGACCCCCCTGCTATCCCCGACACCCGAGGCGGTGATGTAACCCCCCATGTACGAGCGCCTGTACAGCCTGTTGCTGAAGGTGATGTTCCTGCTGCCGCCGGAACGCATCCACCACCTGGCCTTCGCCGCCATGCGGCTCGCGACCCGCTTCGCCCCGGGCCGCGCGCTGACCGGCAGGCTGCTGGTGGCCGACGATCCGATCCTGCGCACCCGCGTGTTCGGCGTGGACTTCCCCGCGCCGCTGGGTCTGGCCGCCGGCTTCGACAAGAACGCCGACGGCGTCGACGCGTGGGGCCCGCTCGGTTTCGGCTACGCCGAGATCGGCACCGTCACCGCCCAGGCCCAACCCGGCAACCCGGCCCCCCGGCTGTTCCGCCTGCCCGCGGACCGGGCGCTCATCAACCGCATGGGCTTCAACAACTTCGGCGCGGCCGCCGCCGCCGAACACCTGGCCCACCGCCTGCCCGGCGGCGTCCCCATCGGCGCCAACATCGGCAAGACCAAGATCGTCGAACCCGAGGACGCCGCGGGCGATTACGCCATCTCCGCCGGACTGCTGGGCCCGCTGGCCGACTTCATGGTCGTCAACGTCAGCTCCCCCAACACCCCCGGCCTGCGCGACCTGCAGGCGGTGACCTCGCTGCGCCCGATCCTGCAGGCGGTCCTCGACACCGTCTCGGTCCCCGTCCTGGTCAAGATCGCCCCCGACCTGTCCGACGAGGACATCGACGCCGTCGCCGACCTCGCCGTCGAACTCGGCCTGGCCGGCATCGTCGCCACCAACACCACCATCCGCCGCGACGGCCTGCGCACCCCCGCCGCCGACGTGGAACCGATCGGCGCAGGCGGCCTCTCGGGCGCCCCCGTCGCCGACCGCTCCCTCGAAGTGCTGCGCCGCCTCTACAGCCGAGTGGGCGGCGAACTCACCCTCATCTCCGTCGGCGGCATCGAAACCGCCGACCAGGCCTGGGAACGCATCCTCGCCGGCGCCTCCCTCCTCCAGGGCTACACCGGCTTCATCTACGGCGGCCCGTTGTGGGCCAAGCACATCCACCGCGGCCTCGCCGCCAAACTCCGCGCCCACGGCTACACCACCCTGGCCGACGCGGTCGGCGCCGAACACAAAACCCGCGCCTGACAACCGATCCCGGCCACTGACCTCGCAGGGGCGGCGGCCCGACGCCTCATAGGGACCGATCGGGTGCGGCGAATCGTCGTGCGGGTCAGGTCGGTCAGGCCCACAGGTGGCGAGAGCGGGCGCCTGTCGTCGAAGGACGGTGCGCGGTGGCTGCCCATCCTGCGAGGATCGATTCGGGTCGTTCGTCCTCCTCGTCGGTCTCTCGGGGGGTGTCCTGGCGGTACATCCGTGCGGCCAGGCGTTGCGCGAGCAGGAGTAACGCGTTCGACGCCGATGCCGACGCGGGTGGCCAGGTCGGCGGCCCACAGGTGGGCGGCTTCGTCGTAGACGACGGCCGGATCGGACAGGATTTCGTCCAATTCCATTCCGGCGCGGGCCTGTTCGTGGGTGAGCCGGTGGGTCGGAAGCCAGCTCAGGCGCCAGACCGCTTCGCTGCCCCGGTGCTCGCGGATCGCATACTCGGGGCTGATGGTGCTGGTCATGGCGGTGGTGGTGATGTCGATCATGGGGCCCTCCCTCGGCCGTGCACGCCCGCGGCAGGATCGCTGCCCGTTCGCGCTGTGGTGCGCTCGGTCGCGGTCGATGTCCCGCGCCGGGCTGTCTGCTCCCTCATCGAATGCCGGTCGGTCGCAACGTCATCGAGTCTCCTGCTCCCGCCCTGAATGTCGGCTGTGCCAACTCCTTTCCCCGTTGTCGACCCACGGGCGGTACCGCGGTCGAAGATCGTCACGACCCCGTTTCCGGCGTCGCCTGTGCTCATGCCGACCGCCGGCGCAGCAGAAACATCGCCTGCTCCACCGGAATCCCCAGTTCGCCCGCGCTGGCGATCAGGCGGCCCTGGACGATTTCGTCCCGCGGATACGGATCGACGGCGACGATTTCGGCCAGGACCATGGCCGCCAGCGCCTGGGCGCGGGTCAGCAGCCGATCCGGCAGCCAGCTGCACCGCCACGCCAAGGTCCACCTGTCGGCGACCCGCACGGCGTTCTCTCCGGTGACGTCGCTGGTCATCGTCCAGTCGTCGGTAGCGTAGATGGTCACGAGTCCCCCCGTTCCTGCCGGCGCCTGCGCAGGATGTCGCAGGCTGCTTCGATATCGATGTCGAGTTCGGCGGCGATGCTCTGCACGCGCTGCCACACCGTGTCGGAGCCGACGAGCGTGGTGCACAGGATTTCGGTGAGTTCCATTGCCGCCAGCGCTTGTTCGCGAGTCAGCAACGGCCGAGACCGCCACCTGAGCTCCCATGCCGGTTCCGGGCAGTCCGGGCGTCGCTGCGCCCATTCGAAGACTGCGATGCTGCTGGTGATCGAGTTGACACTGGGATAGATCACGGTGGCCCCCCCGGGGCGGAAAGGGTGTCGCCCTCGCGCGGCCGCTGGATGCCGGTACCGGCCGACCCTCGAAAGGCGACCGGCCGGTGGGCCGTCGCCTGCGAATGATGGTGTCGGCCAGCGCGATTGGCGACAGGGATGGATGGTGTCGGTCGCGGCGCGGACGGATTCCGTCCTAGCCGACCGCGACATCGATGTCCTGCTCCGCATCGCACTCGCTGGTCGCCCCGCGTCTGTGCCGGCGGATGTGTCGAATCAGTAGAAGCACTCCGGACACCGGACCTCCCGAACCTGCCTGGTGGGCACGGTACTTCGTCACCATCAGTATGGCATTTGCCCGGGCTCTGTGGTTTTTGCCGCTCGTACCCGGCATTTGCCGCTGCGACAACCGAATTGACGTTTTGGCTGTTCACTAAACATGTTCGGCGGTATTCTTGGGGTCTGATGGCCACCGACAACATTCCTCACGGCCCCGGAGCCGCCATCGTGGCGCCGGACAACGCTGTCTTCGCGGTCGTCGCGGTACTGAAGAGCCTGCGCACGCGGGCTGGCCTGCGCTCCGGGCGGATCCAGAAGACTCAGGTCGACACCCGGAGTCTGCTGCGGCTCAGCGTGGTTCGTCGCTACGCTCACCTGGGCGGAACCACCTCCGAGGGTGCGCTGACCGAGGCGCTTCGGCACGCGGCATGCAAACTGGACAGCACCGACCGATTGATCGTCGACGCCGAGCTGTGCCTGGGGTTGTTCGGTGATGCCAATCGGCCGCGGGGCATCGATCTCGCCAAGTTGTACGGCGAGAAACTCATGGACCGCCGCCGCTATCTCACCCTGCACTGGCGCCGGCTGCACGAGGCGGTAGGTGCGACAACCATTCCCGCCGCGCCGAGCGTCCGCACCATCCGCGATGCCCCGGAGGAGAAGGCGTTCACCGCGCTGGCGACGCTGCTGACCTCGGAATCCGATCCCGAAGCGGCGGAACGGCAAACGGTGACGATCATCGGTGACGCGGTCATGGACATGGCCGTCGAAACGGACCACTTCCCCGAGCCGGGCATCGATATGTGGGGAGACTTCCGGCGGCGCCCGGGCGGGAAGGGGCTCACGCGAGCGGTCGCGCTCTCCCGCCTCGGGCTCGACACCCGCCTGCTCACCGCGATCGGTCAGGACAGCGAAGGCGCCGAGATTCTGGAATACCTCGCCCAGGAGGGCGTCGATACGAGTCTGATCAAGGTCGTGCCGGGCGCAAGCACCCCGGTGACGGTCGTGATCACACCGCAGGACGGCGCGGACTACACGAACATCGCGGCCAAGGCCGGTCGTACCCAGCTCGCCTCCGCGGACCTCGAGGTCGCGTCCAATCTGCAGGCGATCACCGACGTCACCGCGGTCGTCCTGACCTTCGAGCAGTCGGTGGCGGTCATCGAGCGGGCCCTGGAGGCGGTCAGCGCGCAGAACAACGCTGTCGATACGGCGAGCTCGCCCTGGCTGATCGTGAACGCGACTCCCAAGCGCCCACTCACGCACGCGATGAGTGTCAATCTGTCCGCGATCGACTATCTGGTGGGTTCACCCGAGGAACTCGCGGCACTGCGGCCCGACGCGCCGCCGGAGACCGTCGCGGCCTGGTTGCTGAAGCGTGGTGTGGGTGCGGTCGTCGTCATCGAGCGATCGCGATGCACCATCCACCACCCGGGCGCACGGACCGTGGAGGTGTCGCGCTTCGACAACCCCATGCCGGGTGTCACCGGTGCGGCCTCGGCCTTCTCCGCCGCTTTGACCTATCGGCTGGTCACTCATGACCGCTCCGCGGAAACCGCCGATTTCGTCTGGGCAACAGCGGCAATGGCAGACCTCATCCGGCGCGCCGCGCGAGTGCCGGCCGGTCGTCCCGCCCCGGCCGCCATGCCGTCCGCGGACGCCATAGACGCCATCGTCGCAGGTGAACCGGACGCCGACGCGTCGACACCGGAATGATCCCGCGTGAAACAGGGCGCGGTTCCCGGGCCCGATATACGATCGCTCGCGGCTCGTCGTGTGCCCGTGATTCGTGATCGCCTCACCACTGTGCATCCCATCCCCGACCGGAGGATCGCTTGACGACAGCGAACGTGCAGTCGCTGCATGACGAGACCGAGCATGTCTTCACCCGCTACGGCCGCAGCATCACCGTACGGGTGATTCCGCTCGATTCCGACGAAAGTCTCGGTCACGCGCTGGTTTTCGGTCGAATCGAACCGGACTGTTTGGTTCGTATTCACTCGCGTTGCCTATACGGCGACGCCCTGCATTCCGACGACTGCGATTGCGGCCCCGAGCTCGACCTGGCCATGGACATGATCCAGGCCGAGGGCCGAGGGGTGCTGCTCTACCTCGAACAGGAGGGCCGCGGAGCGGGCCTGGTCGGCAAGGCTCGCGGATATTCGCTGAGTCAGCGCGAGCAGCTGAACACGTTCGCCAGCTATGCGCGGCTCGGGCTGTCCCCGGACTCACGCACCTACACCGCCTCCGCGAAGATGCTGCTGAATCTGGGACTGGCCTCGGTGCGCTTGCTGACCAACAATCCCGACAAGGTCGAGCAATTGCGTGCCGTCGGCGTGAAGGTGCAGCCGGTGCCGCTGCTCATCCTGCCCCGCAATCCGTGGGTGTATCAGTACCTTCAGGCCAAGCGCGAATACCGCGGGCACAAGTTGCCCCAGGGCTGGGGCGTCCTGCGTACTCTGCGCGCATTGTCGAACGCGACGTTCGCCACGGCGTTCGGCGCCACCTGCGCGGCCGTGGCCGGTGTTGTCGGGCACGGCACCGGCGTCGAGTGGATCGTCCCGGTGGTGGCGGCCGCGGCGGCCATCGCCGGACTGGCGGTGGGCTGCTGGGCTCCCCAGCGCACCCGGCTGCTGCGTGCCCGGGCCCGCCTGATGCGGAGTCGCCTCTCCGGGTTCTGAGCTCTTCGGACAACTCATGTCCTGAAATCGACCGCTCGGCCATAATTGCCAGAGGCAGGGCGGCAGGTGGACCAGGCGTGAAAGAGCTTCAGGCAACCGCACATTCGTTGCTCCGGAAGGGGCGTGAGTTGCGGGTGCGGGTGAAGGAAGTGCGCGACGAAACCGGTGTCGGGCACATGCTGATCTTCGGGGAGCCGGCGGATGACTGCCTGGTACGCATCCATTCCCGGTGTCTCTACGGCGATGTGCTCGGCTCCCAGGACTGTGACTGCGGACCCGAGCTCGAGCTGGCCATGGACCTCATCCAGGGCGAGGGCGGGCAGGGTGTGCTCATCTATCTCGAGCAGGAGGGCCGCGGCGCGGGCCTCGAGGTCAAGGCGATGGGATTGCATCTCGGCGAGGAGACCGGGGCCGATACCTTCGATGCCTATCGCCGCCTGGGGCATCCCGACGACTCGCGCACCTACGACCATGCCGCGTACGCGCTGGCCGCGCTGGGCCTGCGGTCGGTGCGCCTGATGACCAACAACCCGGACAAGGTTGCCGCGGTGCGCGATGCGGGGCTGATCGTGACGGCGGTGCCGCTCGAGACCGAGCCGCGCAGTCCGCAGGCGGCGCTGTACATGGCGGCGAAAGCCGAACGGCGCAGCGCTTATCCGGGGCGGCATGCCGGCATCGGGCGGGACCCGGTGGCCGGACCGCGGGGGCGCAGCTTCGATTCCGCCGCCCGCCACCAGGATCGGTAATTTCGGCCACCGACGTGGCCGTGTAGCCCACGACACAACGGTGATGATCTGGTTACGATGAGTGAGCCGCGCCACAGACGGCGCGTGGCCATCGCGTGATCGGGTTGGTCGTTCTCTCGGACGTCGGGGTTCGCGCAGGTGGGTGCGCGTGTGGCGGGCGAAGCGAGAGGCAATCGGGGAAAGGGTTATGACGACTGACATCGGGTATGCGCACGCATCTGGGAAAACCGTTCACACGATTCCGCAGGCATTCCAGGAGACATTGACGCTGCGGCCGGGGCAGGTGGCGTTGCGGACCGTCGGGGGGACACAGCAGATCACCTGGCGCGAGTACGGGGAACGGGTGCGCGCCATCGCGGCGGGACTGGCCGGATTGGGGGTGGGGCGCGGGGACACCGTGGGGATCATGCTGACCAACCGGCCGGAATTCAATCTGGTCGACACGGCGGCGTTGCACGTTGGGGCGACGCCGTTCTCGATCTACAACACCAGCTCCGCCGAGCAGATCGCGCACCTGTTCACCAATGCCGAGAACAAGGTCGTGATCACCGAGCCCGCGTTCCTGGACGTGGTGCGCGGGGCGGGCGTCGAGCTGGAACACATTGTGCTGGTGGAGGGTTCGGCGGCGGGCACGCTGACCCTGGCCGAGGTGGGGGCCGCGCCGAAGGCGGACTTCGACTTCGATGCCGCCTGGCGGGCGGTGCAGCCCGACGATGTCGCGACGCTGATCTACACCTCGGGCACCACCGGCCCCTCCAAGGGCGTGGAGCTCACCCACGCGAATGTGGTGGCCCAGATCGTGGGCCTGGTCGAGGGCCCGCTGACCGTCGGCCTCGACGACCGCTCGGTGTCCTACCTGCCGGCCGCCCATGTGGCCGACCGCATTTCGGGCCACTGCGCCAACCTGTTCACCGGCGTGCAGATGACCTGCGTGCCCGACCCCCGCGAGATCGCCGCCGCCCTGCCCGACGCCCGACCGACCGCGTTCTTCGGCGTGCCGCGCGTGTGGCAGAAGATCAAGGCCGGGATCGACGCCAAGCTCGCCACCGAGGCCAGCCCGGTGAAGAAGGCCCTCGCCAACTGGGCGCTCGGGGTCGGCGCGCAGGCCGCCCGCGCGGATCTGGCCGGCACCGGCCGTGGCCCGCTGCTGGATGTGCAGCACAAGCTGGCCGACGCGCTGGTGCTGTCGAAGCTGCGTCACGCCCTGGGCTTCGACGAGTTGCGCGTCGCCGCCTCCGGTGCGGCCGCGATCCCGCCGGAGACCCTGGAGTACCTGCTGGGCCTGGGCTTCACGGTGACCGAGGTGTGGGGCATGTCGGAGACCTCCGGCGTCGGCACCTACACCCCGCTCGCCAGGCCGAAGCCGGGCACCGTCGGTGTTCCGTTGCGCGGGCTGGAGATTCGCCTGGGCGAGGACGGGGAGCTGCTCGTCCGCGGCGGCATCGTCACCCACGGCTACCGCAAGATGCCCGACAAGACCGCCGAGGCCATCGACGGCGACGGCTGGCTGCACACCGGTGACGTCGCCACCATCGACGGCGACGGCTACATCACCATCGTGGACCGCAAGAAGGAACTCATCATCAACGAGGCGGGAAAGAACCTGTCTCCCACCAATATCGAGAACACCGTCAAGGCGGTGTCCTCGCTGGTCGGCCAGGTGGTGGCGATCGGTGACGCCAAACCGTTCATCTCCGCGCTCATCGTGCTCGACCCCGACACCGCGGTGGTGCGGGCCAAGGCCCTGGGCACTCCCGACGCCGAGTTGAAGACCCTGGCCGCGCACCCGGAGATCGTCGCCGAGATCAAGGCCGCGGTCGCCGCGGCCAATGCCAAGCTCTCGCGGGTGGAGCAGATCAAGCGCTTCACCATCCTGGATCTGGGCTGGGAGCCCGGCGGTGACGAACTCACCCCGACCCTCAAGCTCAAGCGCAACCCGATCGCGGCCAAGTACGCCACCGAGATCGCCGCGCTGTATCTGACCCCGCCGCCGGACGGCGTGATCAATATGAGCTGATCCGGGGGCACGCCACCGGAACAGAGGTGGGCCTGGACGAGTCGTCCGGGCCCACAGCCGTTTTCGCGTCCACTGCGATGGGCGCCGCATCGCCGGTGGCGTCACCCGCGCGCCGCGGCCGTCCAGGTCACCCGGGCCAGCAGATCGCTCATCGACTCGGCGATCCGCCCCATCTGGCGGTGACTGTGCTCGGCGGTGTCGTATTCCACCTGAATCGTCAGCCGATCTCCGACCGTGAAGATCGTCATCTTCGGCGGCATACCGGCAGCCATCGCGAACACCTCGTCCCGCACGAACTCCAGGCCCGGCGGCATCGGATGCGCGGGCAGCCGGCCCATATTCGACAGTGCGATTGCTGGCGCACCCGACAGCATCGCCGCCACCTCCGGCGCCAGCGCCCGCTGCGCGGCCCGCATGAACAGCGCCGGGAACCGTGTGTCCAGCATCTGCCGCATGGTCGCGTCGACCACCGCGCCCAGTGCCCGCGGATCGGCATCCCGATCCACCAGCGCCGGGGTTCCCGCCCCCGAGGCGCAATTGAGCATCGTCGAGACCGGCAGTCGCGGCGACAGTTCCGGCCGCAGATCTGCGGCATGCCCGCACATCAACGGCAGCGGCCCGTCCTCGGCGAGCTCGGCGCGCACCGCCGCCAGGGCGGCGCCGGCGAGCAAGCTGTTGACCGAGATCGCTTGTGCGCGCGCTACCTCCACCAGCTCGCCGGTGTGCCGGGGCGACAATTCGATGCGGCGCAACGCCAATCGCCCGCCGGGATCGCCCGACCCGTCGCCGTCGTGCGGCAGGGTCCGCGGCGCGCCCTCGGGCCCGACGGTCGCCGCCATCTCCATTACCTGCGCGAGGAATCCGTCGACCTCGGCGTCGGTGGTGACCCGCGCCAGCAGTCGATCGACTCCGTCGAGCAGGTCCCGATCCGAATCCTCGAGCGGTAGTGCCGTTCCCGCGAAGTGTGCGCTGTAGCGCCGCCACAGCTCGTCCAGCAGCGCGAAAGCCGAACGCCCATCGCTGATCCCGTGATGGATGACCAGCACGATGCGGCTGTCCACGGGCCCGCGCAGCAGCACCGCCCGGAACAACCCCGCACTCCAGTCCGGGCGGGTGTTGACCAGTGCCCAGTACTCGTCGACCTCGCCGTCGCGCACCTCCAACGGCGGCACATAGCCCTCGTCCACATCGAACCGCGACACCCCCGCCACGGTGACGACCCGGCTGCGCAGCAGCACATGCCCGGCCGCGAGCTCGCCGAGCACCCGCCGCAGCACGGCGGGATCCACCGCACCGCGCACGGTGGTGCCGATGAACAGCGGCATCCCGCCGATCGGCACGCTGCCGAGACGGGTGTCGGTGGCGAAATAGCCGGTTTCGAAAGGGGACAACAGTCTCTGCTGAGTCATGTCGAGGCTCGTACTTCCGTGTGATGGATCGTGCCGAACTCGACCATACACACGTTTCACACGAACGTACAAAACATCTGTTTGAAACAACTGTTACAAACGACCGTTTCACCCGGTGCTAGGCTCTACCGCCGTGGGAACCCGAGAAGATCTCCTCGCCGCGACCAAGCAGTGCCTGGCCGACCGCGGCTACGCCCGCACCACCGTGCGCGACATCGTTGCCGCCTCCGGCGCCAACCTCGCGGCCATCAACTACCACTTCGGCACCCGCGACAAGCTGCTGAACCAGGCCATGCTCGAGGCCACCGCCGCCGCCGTCCAGCAGATCCTCGACTCCCTGCCCGCCGATCGGGCCGGCGACCCGGCCGTGCGCCTGAACACCTTCTGGCACAAGCTGATCGACTCGTTCACCACGGACCGGGTGATCTGGACCGCCAATATCGAATCCGCGGCCCAGGCCCTGCACTCCCCCGCCCTGCGCGCGGAAACCGGTGCCGCACAACAACAAGCCCGCGCCGGCCTCACCGAAGCCCTCGGCGCCGGCGACCCCGCCATCGGCGCACTTCTGCAAACCCTCATCGGCGGACTGCTGGTCCAATACCTCATCGACCCCGACCACTCCCCCACGCCCGAGGATCTCGCCGCGGGCCTACGCGGCCTGGCCGAGCTCTCGACCCCCGGCTAGCCACCTGCGCCCGCCGGTGGGCACGGCCGGCCGAGCCGCCGCCGCTGCCACACCGCGACGGTCCTCGGATGTCCGAGTCGGGCGAGGACTTCGTGCAGTTCGTCGGTAGCGGCCGCCAGCGCGCGGGCCGGATCGGCGGTTGTCGACCAAGCGGCAGAATTCGGTGCGTTGCGGCTCCCACTGTTCGGGCGTGAGCAGGTAAGCAGCCGGGTCTGCGTTACGGCGTGAGCCTGGCACGTGCACATCGCCGCGACGCATGCCATCCCGCAGGCCGAGCAGCCCGCACAGGCGAACACTCTGCTCGACGACGGCACCGGCACCGCGCCGGCATTCCTGAGATCACGAGGAACCGCCCTGGCTGAATGCCCGCAGCACGACATCGACGACTGGTTCGCCGATGGCCCCAAGACGCGCCGTGGTCGCCAAGGTCGACAAGAACGCACCCGGCTGCTATCCGTTCCTGGCCCGCGCCATGGAATTGGTTCCCGCCCAAGGAGATTGACACCCTGGTTTCCGGGGATCGGGCCTCCAGAGACGGGCGACATGCCAGGACCGTCGGCTGCCTGGGCGATGGCGGCCCAGCCGACGCGGTCGGTCACCAGCCAGACCAGGCCGGCCGCCCAGGCGGGGTGACGGGATGCGTATCTCCACAGCAGCCACCCAACCGTGGCCGGATGACCGACGATCATCGTATGTGGCACATCGGTCCCCGCGCCACGCAGAGACGAAGCCCCCGACCGCTACAGCCACGGCTCGGCGTCCGGGGATGGACTGCTGGATGAAACAGGTCCGCGAGGCCGGACTGCCCGAACTCGAACCCTTCTTGACCGGTCTCGATCAGGACCATGACGCCGCCGTCGCGGGCCTCACCCTTCCCTGCAGCAGCCCCGATCGAGGGCGTGAACACGAAGACCAAGCTGATCAAACGGCAGATGTATGGCAGGACCGGCTTCCAGCTACTCCGCCACCGAATCCTGGACTGCTGCACTATCAGGCGACAGCTGTGATCACGTGGCCTGACTGGCCGGTGGGGTCATGGTTCGATCGGCGTCAAACGACCGAGGGCGGTCTGCCGTCGCCGGCGGTGGTAGGACCGCTCGATCCACGTCACGTGGACGTCAGGATCGCACTTCTGGATTGGTCTGTGTAATGCTGCGGCCAGTCAGATCCGTCCAGCGGCTGCCGGCGACCGGAACCTGGTGCGCTGCAGAACATCCGGTAATGGCTCCCCTTTATGTCAAGAGGCGGTTTGCAGTTGGTTAGGCTGGGTGGTGGTGAGTCCGGGTTGTGGCTTGTCCGAAGGATCGGTGTTCGGGGTAGAGCCGGTCGCGCTGGAGTCAGTAGTCGCCCCCGAGTGCCCTCCCGGGCTCGCCGCGTCTCGTCGTCGCTGGTCGGTGAGCATCTGCTGGTAGACGACGTTGGACAGGCGCCGTTTCAAGGCGCGCATCGCTTCCATGGAGGTCTTGCCAGCGGCTTTCTTGCCGTCGTAGTAGACCCGGCCCGGGGTCGGGTTACGTAGTTGGACCACGGCCATGATGTGCAGGACATGATTGATTTTCCGGTTGCCGGCGCGGGAGAGCCGATGCCGCTGCTGCTGGCCGGAGGAGGCGTCCAAGGGCGCGGTGCCGTTCCAGGACGCGAACCGGTCACGGAAGGCGAAACGGTGGATGGTGTCGGTATCGGCGAGAAGCCGTGCCGCGCCGGAGGGGCCGATGCCGTGCAGGTCCATCAGGGTCGACCCGCGCGCGACCACCAGTTGTTCGAGTTCTTTGTCCGCGGCTTTGGTTTTCCGGTCGACGACCTCGAGGTCGTCGATCAACTCTGTCACCAGCCGCAGCCGGACTGTCGCCGCAGCATCGCCGGGTTCGACAGCCTCGGCCAGGGCGCGGGCCTGCCTGGCCGACAGGAACCTCTTGGCGCCACCGGGTATCAACTCCAACAGCAGCCGGTGGATCCGGTTGAGCAGTTCGGTGCGGGCACGACCGAGCTCGTCACGACGATCGACCAGCAGACCCAACGCGACCAGCTCCGGATCGGCCTGTACCTGATGCAGATTCGGTGACCGCAACGCTGCCAGCGCGACAGAATGCGCATCGACCGGGTCGGTTTTGCGTCCGTTGCCGGTGGCGAACACCCGCACCTGCGCCGACAGTTTCGCGGGCACGTCGATGACGGTCTCCCGTCGGCGATCAGCCGGTGCGCCACATGCCGACCGACACCGTTGCATCCCTCGATCGCCCACACACGCTGCGGGAATCATTGTGCGGCGGTAGGCATTTCGTCGTATCCGGCGGTATCGGTGCCGTAACGGCCGGTAGCGAGGATCGTCGCGTTCGAATCGATGATTTCGATGGTGGCCGAGCGTTTGCGCGGGTCCATTCCGATGATGACCGGCATCGGTATCCTTCCAGATCGACGGAGGGGTATCCGTGCGAGAAGGCACCGCTACTTCGAGCCCGAGCAGACCCCTTTCCAGCCACACCCGCACGGTAACCCGGTGGGACGCAAGCCATTAGCGAGCCACACCGATACTGCTGGCGGGCAGCCGATTAGAGAGCTTCCCACCGGGTACCTGGGACTGATCCTGGCCGGGATCAAGTCCTACCACCAGTCTTAAGTAGCCGCATACCGCGCTGACCGAACCGGCCAACGCGAGGCGCCGGCGGCCGGAACCCGCTGCGGTGCAGAACGTCCGCAGCTGCCGCTGGTCGCGCTGACCGGACCGGGAGCCTCGGCCCGCCTACCGTCACTATTCGCCCGATGGCGGATACGGTATCGGGCGGGCGGCAAAGGCCGGTGGGCATCGAATGCTCAACGTGGGTAGCCGATTTCGATGATGTCTGGCTCCAGATCGATGAGGTCGGCATCAGGATTGAGCCCCGTCACCACCGTGGGCGTCAGTGGCAGCAGCGCGTACACGTGCTGGACTGCCGCCAGGCTCACCTCGGCCTCGTAGTAATCCTGGGCCCATTGCCGGTAGCCCTCGGGTGTACCTTCGACCAGCAGCTCGAACAATCCGCGACCGCCACGGTCGGCGGCAGACACGCCCCAGCCGGTGTCGCGAGGTTCACGCCAGAAGCACACCGTAGCAAGGGGCGAACCGTCGTGATCGGCGAACGCAGGCTCGGTGACGTAGGGACCGAAGACCGCTGGCGCAGCATCGAGTACCTTTGGGGCATTGGGTGTTTCATGGTCGAACCCGCGGCCATAGACACCGACGGTGGAGAAGACGATGAACCAGTCGTCACCGGAGCCGTTACGCATCGAAGCCATCTCTTCGGCATCGCCCCAGCGGCTGTTGAACGAGTAGTAGCGGGCCTCCCACTCCGGGCTGAGAACAGCATCGAGCATTGCCATCGCCCGACAGCGGTTACGAAGGATCGGAATGTCGGGAAGGCGGCGCAGCAGTTCGTTCACAGTGCCATCTAACACAGCACCACCGACACCTACTTCGACCGATCTCTCGCGTCACCCGAAAACGCACAACGTCCGCACAGCTGTGTACCGCGCTGACCGGCCGGACGGGGCACGGTGACGGAAGATCAACTGGCCGTTGCCATCCGAGTCCGGACGAACTCACGGGAGTGTCGGATTAACGGCTCTGTCCCTCTTGCGGTGGTGACTGCGCGTCGGTGACGGCACGATGTTCCGGTGCGTGAGGTGAATGGGCCTGCAGCCGTGGGCTTTTCAGGGATATGGCCACTGGTGGTCGAGGATGTTGTCGATGAGGGCGAGCGGATCCTGGTGCGGGCGAGGACTCCGG